>JAZPZQ010000053.1:0-15199 GCA_045544765.1 Candidatus Nanosyncoccus sp. | reverse complement strand
AGCAAGACCAGTATCAATGGTAGCATTAGACGAAGCAGATGATCCTACCAACTTATTGCTGTTCGTTCCACCTATTTCATTTCCAGTATATCCCGTAGCATATATCGCGAATCCTTCTGCATCATTGCAAAAGGCGTGAAGTGTAGTCGTACCAATATTTGGTGTATAAGTACCATTCTGGATTTCCGCATTGTGGGTATTCATTCCAGTGCCGCTCATTGTACAAGATACCGGGACGGTGATACTAATTTGGTCTACTACGTCGTCGGCTGATACAGAGGAGGATGAAAGAATAAACCCTAAGGTCAATGTGATGCTGAAGATACCTAATGATGCTATATATAATATATAGTTGTCTAATTGAAGCTTTGTTTGCATATTATGATACACTTTCTTTTGCTTGGCTAGAGGTACACTGAAAATGGCACCGCCAGGTGCAACGGTCAAATACTCTTATAGCCTAAACTAATCAAGATTCGACATCCTAACGATGCCATTTATATCTTGATTAGTCCCGATATAAAATATCAGGCTATCACGAATATTTAACTGTTGCTCTTTTATTATAGCAACCTTTGTTTCAATTGTAAACAGTTGTGGTTATTTTAAGCGGAAGGAGTACGGGCTGTTTTGGCCAGGCACTAGGTTGCCAGAGAGTGAGGTGATGAAATGACCATAACAATAAACTTGCTATGTATCATCTTTCCAAAGCGTAAAAACCGCCGAAGTAAAAAGGTTGATTAGCTCAAGCTAATCAACCAAAACCCATCGAAAAGCTCTTCCTGGAGGGGCTTTTCTTATGGTTCAATTGTACTATGGAATTTGTTTTGATGCAAGTGCGACGTAATGGTAGACTTTACGGGGGTTGTGGTTTTTGCGATTTCGTGATATAATACTGTATGTGGTTGGTCCGGTAGCTCAGCTGGTTAGAGCACGAGCCTCTTAAGCTTGGTGTCGTGGGTTCGAGTCCCACCCGGATCACCATTTTTTGTTGGCACAAAAAACAGGAAAAAGCGGGGACTCGGGCCTCGCTTCGCTTCGGTGCGAGTCCCACCCGGATCACCATATGCAGAAATTTTTGAACCCATCACGATGCGTGTTGTTTTGCAACACCAATCAAACTTTACGTTTAAAATCAACGCAAACGGCAATTTTAAACGTAAAGTTTGTGTTTTTTTATTTGTCAGAAAGCAAAAAACTCTTTTTTATAAGCTCAAATATCAGTTTGTCCGGTAAAGTTTCATCAAGCCAAATCGTAATCCAATTATTCTTATTCATATGATAAGCCGGAAAAATATGGTCGCTCGTCTCAGCAAAATCGTAAGTCTGATTCTTATCGAATTTAAGGTTGATAACATCAATTTCTTGGTCATCTTTTAGCCCTAGACTTCTACTAGATATGGTGGCGACTAGTGCAAACCACTTTTTGTTATCGCCATGGCGAAAAACTGCATAGCCAGGATAACGATCTGGCCATAAGAACTCTGGTTCAGCGCTATATTCGGTTTTGATATGCTTAATTATCTTACTGATTTGTGAATTCTTGCGATATTCTTTGGTGCTTGCCATTTATTTCTCGCAATTCTTCTTATGCGCTTTAAGCTTCTTCATTGCCCAGTCGTAGTGGGAAGATAGACAGCTCACGAAATATGCGCCAAGCACGGAACCGCCAACCCAAGGATACATGCCTTTTGTAAATAATTGCTCTTCGCTCAGGCTTTCGGCTAGTTTCATGACGTCTTTATGTGATTTTTCGAACATCTTCCTGGCATCTTTGAGCGAAGTCTTTTGATGTTTCTTCCAGTATTCAACGTTCATATCGCCGTAAGTCTTCCAAGTGTATGGTTCCGGCAAGAATGGTGCATTACCGCCTTTATTCAGATTCGTATCTACAAATTCAAGTAGCATTTGGTGCCATTCGTATAAATGTACCCAAATATCGCGTAGGTTCTTGTCGCGCCCCCAGTGGCGTTCTTTCTTCGATGGATCGCCGGAGAAATCGAACTCGGTGTTCATTTCTTTCTCGCTCATTCCGTCGGCCATTTCGATTAGCTTAGTGTAATATTCATCACCAGCTTTCAATAAGTCCTGTTTGTTTCGTGGTCTTGGCATAAATAAATCCTTGTTTACTACTTCAATTATACCATCGGGTGCAAGTCTGCCAATGACATTGCATTTCTTTTATTTTCGCTTTTCTAATGGAATATTCATATTGCCAGGCTCATGAAGTGTTGCTTCATAACTCTCGTCTAGCCAGCGGCATAGGTCTTCAAATGGCACTGTACCGTCTAGTAAAGCGGAAACCCAACCCCAGCCAGAGTTCGGGTAGCCTTTAATGTATCCAGGTTGTTCATAAAGCGTCTCGGCAAGCTCGTGGTCGCGAATCTTAAAGCTTACGACATCTACAGTTTTATCTCCACCAAGTCCAAATTCGCTGTATGGCTTTACAAAGAATACTGCAAACCATTTGCCGCTTGGTTGTCTAAAAACTGTATAATCTTCATGGTCAAAAGGAAGTTGCTCTTCATGAAGTTTATACTTCTTTTCGATGTAAGCTTCTAGTTGTTCTCGAACTGTTTGGTTTTTGGTCATGAGCAAGTCCTTTGTTTACTTATTACTATTATACCATTGACATTGTATTTCTTTTATTTTCTTCATTACCATTGTTTTAAGCCTCTACGGCTCCAGTAAAGCCATATATCCCCAAAAGTTCGAATCTCTTTGCCTGCAAAAGTATACCTCAGAACTCGCATGGCATCAGAATAGGATAGTCCTTTTTAGGTATAACCTTGATCTTAGTCGTATATTCGGGGTGGTCAATACACCAGTCTACAACCATGCAAAGCCGAGCAACAACGTCTACTCGCCCCTCACCATTTTTTGTTGGCACAAAAAACAGGAAAAAGCGGGGACTCGGACCTCGCTTCGCTTCGGTGCGAGTCCCACCCGGATTACCAAAAAAAGAAGTCCCAGAGGGACTTGTTTTTTGTGGGGTTCGGTGTGGTATAATGGGGAAAATAAGTGGAGAAATGTTATGTGTGGAATTGTGGGATATGTGGGGGATAAAAATGCGCAGGATTTTTTGATTTCAGGGCTGAAACGGCTAGAGTATCGGGGGTATGATTCGGCGGGGGTGGTGACGCTAGCGGAAGACGGCACAGCGACTTTAGTGCGGGCTGAGGGGAAGATTTCGAATTTGGAGGAGAAACTGGCGCAGAATAAAAGAGCGGATAAGATTGGGATTGGGCACACTAGGTGGGCGACGCACGGGGAGCCGAGCGAGAGAAATGCGCATCCGCATCAGGCGGGGCCAATTTATCTGGTACATAATGGGATTATTGAGAATTATAAGGAGCTAAAGGCGGAGTTGAAGGATTTTGAGTTTAAATCGGAGACGGACTCGGAGGTGTTGGCGGCTTTGATCGAGTCGTTTTACGGGGAGGGGAAATATCCGCTAGCAAATGCGGTGGTACAGGCTTTGAAACTGGTGAAGGGAACTTATGGGATTGCGGTGGTGTCGACCTTGAAACCGGATGAAATTGTGGTGGCAAGGAGTGGTTCGCCACTGGTGATTGGCGTGGGGCACGATGAAACTTTGATTGCATCAGATGCGTCGGCGCTAATTGGTCACACAAAGCAGGCGATTTATCTGAATGATGGTGAAGTGGCGACGGTGACGAAGAAGAGTGTAGAGATTAAGACTTTGAATGCGGAGCCGGTGTCGGCGAAGGTGGAAGAGATTGTGACCAATCTCGCAGCGATTCAGAAGGGCGGGTATGAGCATTTTTTGCTGAAGGAAATTATGGAGCAGCCGGATTCGCTGGCAGAGACTTTGAGGGGACGGGTGAATTTAGACGATTATACGGTGAGGCTGGGGGGACCGGGTTTGTCGGAGGCGGAACTTCGGAAAATTAAGCATTTGATTATTGTGGGATGCGGAACGGCGTATCACGCAGGGCTACTTGCGGGGTATTATATTGAGAAATTTACACCGGAGATTACAGTGGAGACGGTGATTGCCAGTGAATATCGGTATCGGTCGGCGTATATCCCGAAGGATGCGGTGGCGCTGATTGTGTCGCAGTCGGGGGAGACGGCGGATACTTTGGCATGTCTGCGTGAGATTAAGAAGCAGGGGGTGAAGACGATTGGGATTGTGAATGCGGTGGGGTCAACAATTGCGCGGGAAGTGGATGGGGGGACTTATGTGCACGTGGGGCCGGAGATTTCGGTGGCATCGACCAAGGCGTTTACTTCGCAGGCAGTGGCGATGGTGATGTTTGGTCTGACAATTGCGCAGGCAAAGGGAGTGAGGAGCGCTATTTTGAGGTCTTATGTAGAGGAGATTGCGAAGTTGCCGGAGGAAATTCGGAAGGTACTTTCCGAAGTTCGTGAACAAGTAGAAGATGTGGCAGGGAAATATGCGAAGTATGAACACGGGATTTACCTGGGACGGGATACGGCTTATCCGACGGCGATGGAAGGAGCGTTGAAGTTAAAAGAAATTGCTTATGTAGATGCGAATGCGTATGCGTTTGGGGAATTGAAACACGGACCTTTGGCGTTGATTGACGATAGGTTCTTTGAGCTGGCGCTTTTGCCGTCGGGGGAACTGTACGATAAGGCAGTATCGAACGTACAGGAAGTGTTGGCACGGGGCGGGCATATTATAACGGTGACGAATGTGGATGGATTTGATTTACCGGTGGAGACTGTTGTAAAAATTACAACAAACTTGACGGTGTTTGCGCCGATTTTGATGAACTTGGTGTCGCAGTTATTTGCATATTATATGACGATTGCGAAGGGCTACGATGTAGACCAGCCGAGGAATTTAGCGAAATCGGTGACTGTAGAATAGGTTTAATAATCTATGCTATAATGGGATTATGCGAAAAAAGTCGGATTTAATTTTGAGACTGAGCTTGATTATCGGTGACGCGGTGGCGTTGGTGCTGTCTTTTGCGGTGGCATATTTATTGAGGATTTATGTGGATCCGAGGCCGTATATGTTTGAAGCGCAGGCGCTAGATTTTACTTTGACGTCGCTTTGGGTGGTGCCAGTGATGTTAATTATTATTATGGCACTGGGGCTGTATCGGAAGTCGGTGTTTTTGGGGAGGTCGAGACTGCCGGAAGTGGGGAGACTGGTGGTGGCGGCGGTTTTATCGGTGGCGGCGCTGATTGTATACGATTTCTTTAGGGGTGAAAATTTGTTTCCGGTGAGGGTGATGGCATTGACGGCAATGGCCTTGTCATTTGTGTTTTTGATGGTGGAGCGAGCGCTGGTGAGACTTTTGATTCGGTCGATTTTTAGGAGTGATTATGCGGTGAGGCGGGCGGTGATTATTGGGAATTCGAAAAACACAGAGTATTTGGCAGACTATATCGCTTCGAGGCCGGAGTCGGGATATCGACTAGCGGGTATTGTGGCGGGACGTAGGTTTATTCCGAAGGATTTGAGGGCGCATCAGTATTCGTCGCTTAAAGATGCTTTGAGGAAAGCGCGGGCGGATGTGATTTTTCAGACGGATGAAAAATCGACGGAATATGTGTATAAGCAGGCGGTGAACCGACATTTGTTGTATTATTTTGTGCCGAGTGAGGTGGCATTGTCGTCGCATTTTGGGGAATTGGAACTCGTGGGGAATACGCCGGCGGTGTTAGTGATGGCGACACCGCTCGCGGGGTTTAACGCGGGGTTGAAGCGGGCGTTTGACATTTTATTTGCGGTGGTGGCGATTGTGGTGACGGCGATTCCGATGTTTATTATTTGGGTGGTGCTGAAATGTGCAGATTTTAGACACTCGGCGTTTTATACGGATGAGCGGCTAACACGGTATAACCGGAAATTTCGGTGTTACAAGTTTCGGACGATGAAGCCGGAGTATAGTGGGATGACGGCGGAGGAGGCATTCATTAAAATGGGGAAGCCGGAACTAATTCGTAAGTATAGACGGGATGGGGATTATATGAAGAATGATCCGCGGATTACAAAAGTGGGGAAGTTCCTCCGGCGGACCTCACTCGATGAACTACCACAGCTATTTAATATATTGAAAGGGGATATTTCGTTGATAGGGCCGAGGGCGCTTTTGCCTGGGGAGCTGCGTGATTATGGTGATAGGTCGTTGATACTGACGGTAAAGTCGGGACTAACGGGATTCGCGCAGGTGTCGGGGAGGCGAGATATACCGTTTGAGGAGCGGAGGGCGCTCGATATTTATTATGTGCGGAATTGGTCGTTGTGGTTGGATGTGTCGATTTTCTTTAAAACAATTGTGGTGGTATTACGCGGCGAAGGAGCCAAGTGAAAGTTGCGATTGTTTGTGATTGGTTGACTAATGTGGGGGGTGCGGAGAAGGTACTCTTAGAGATGCACCGGTTATACCCGGAGGCGCCGATTTATACTTCAAAATATTCGGCGAAGGGAATTGATTGGTTTTCTGATGCAGATGTGAGGACGGGGTGGCTGCAGATATTCCCTGTTTGTTTTCGGAGGATTTTGGGACCGTTGAGGCAAAGGTGGTTTTCGAGACTGGATTTGTCGGAATATGATTTGATTATCTCGGTGACGGGGGCGGAGGCAAAAGCCGTGAAGTCGGGAAAATGGCTTCACGCGAATGGTTATAAATCAAAAAATCCGGAGGGAATTCATATTTCGTATTGTCACGTGCCGACGCAGTATTATTGGCAGATGTATGATGAATATGTGGAAAATCCGGGGTTTGGGGTGTTTAATCCCCTGGTGAGGTTTTTCTTTAAGCTGCTAGTGAAGCCTTTAAGATCGGCGGATTTTAAGGCAGCTGAGAGGCCGGATTATTTTATTACTATTTCGGAGTATGCGAAGGAGTTGATGGCAAGGTACTATAAGCGAGAGGCGGTTGTAATCCATCCTCCTGTAGATATTGATACATTTAAAGCAGGGGCGGGGCCTGGTCGCACATATTTTTCTGAGGTCAATGGACTTGAATCTTTGGAACGTCATACGCTGGGCCGCGGGCAGAACCGCCCTGACGGGCGAACCTGTCCGGGCCGTCAGGAATATACGTCCCAAAGATTCAAATCTGGATTAGGTTCAAGACCTCAGAAAAACACGTGCGACCACCCGCCCTTGCCTTATTATATTATTACTTCGCGGCAGGTGAACTGGAAGCGGATCGATCTCGCAATTAAGGCGTGCCTTAAACTGGGGCGGAGGCTGATGGTGGTGGGGGAGGGGCCGGAGCACGAAAGGTTGGTGAAAATGGCTAAGGATTCGGATTTGGTTGAATTTGTGCCGTTGGTAGATAAGAAACGGTTGGCGGAATTATTGGCGGGGGCGAGGGGGTACTTATTCCCTAGTCTTGAGCCATTTGGGATTGCGCCAGTGGAGGCGCTGGCGGTGGGATGCCCGGTGATTGCTTATGGCGAAGGAGGAGCGAGGGATTATGTGATTGATGGAGAAAATGGGGTGTTGTTTGAGAAGCAGACGGTGAAAGCCTTGGTGGAGGGGATTAACAGATTTGAAAAAATGAAATTTGATAGTAAAAAGGTGGCTAAATCGGCGGAGGATTATGCAGTGGAGCGATTTGATAAAGAGGTGAGAGATTATGTTAAGGAAAAGCTTGGATAAGAAGAAGGGGCAGTGGAATTTTGAGAAGGCAGTGATGGGGCTTACGAAGATTTTATTGTATGTGATGCCGGCGTGTCTGTATCTGTCGTATTGGCCGGTGATTAGCCTTGGTCAAAATGAGACGATGAATTTTGAGTTGTCGGTGCCGTTGATTTGGTTAGTCTTGTTTGACGGGGTGGTGTTGGTGGCGATGGCGAAGAAGCGAGTTTTGTTTGAATGGCTAAAGGGAAAAAGGTGGCTGTGGTTACTGTTCCCTGTGTGGGTGACGCTGAGTCTGATTTGGTCGGTGAATGTGACGAGGGGGGTGCTAACGGTAGGGATTATGTGGCTTTTGTTCTTCGCGGGATATGGGATGTGGGCGCTGAGGGATGTGTGGGATGAGGAGTTTCGGTGGCGCTGGTGGAAGTGGTTTATGGGGTCGACGATTGTAGTATGTGTATGGTGTTTTGTGCAGTGTATTTTGGACCTTGCGGGAGTTTCGCAGGACTATTCCCTGATGTGCGATGGATGTACGTATCGGATGTTTGGGTTTCCGCATCCGAATGGGTTTGCGATAGAACCACAGTTTATGGGGAATTTGTTGCTCGCGCCTGCGATAGCGGTAATATGGAAATACATTAAAGGTGGGCGTTATGTATTACCAATCGTCTTCGTGATGACTCTATTCTTGACGTTTTCGCGAGGAGCAATTTATGCGTTTATGGTCGGGATGGGGGTGATGACGGTGGGGGTGTTGGTGTGCAAAAAGCACAAAGCGAAGGCGAAGCGAGTGTGGGGGGCGGGGGGAATTGTAGTGTGCTCTTTCCTGTTGGTTCTGAATGTGCAAGGGTTGATGGCGCAGATGGGGCCGACGAGCGATACATATTATGACGGGGTGGCAAAGGTACTGAACCATCTGTCACTTGGCGTGATTGATATTAGAGGTGGAGAAGAGGTTGAACAGGGGAAGGAAGAAGGAAATATAGAGGGGGAATTAAGAGAAGACGAATTTGTGCTTGTGGAAAAACCTGTGGAAAACTTTGAGGATAATAGGGGTGGAGATGATGATAGTAGGTCGGTGGAGTCTGGGTCGGAGGAAGCGGTGTTTGATGGGTATGTGGCGGAATCTACAGATACGAGGCTGAGGTTAACTGGGGCAGCTATGCAGATTTGGTCGCAGGATTTCGGGACGATGATACGGGGGGTAGGAATTGGGGGTGCGGGGCAAGCTTTAGCAGATGCAGGTTTGTCGCCGGCGCCGAAGGAAATTGTACAAAATGAGTACGCATCGCTACTACTTGAGACTGGGGCGATTGGTGTTTCCCTGTTTGTATTGATGATTGCTTTGGCGGTGAGGGTAATTTGGAAAGGCGGTGCGAGATGGGCATTGATGGGATTATTGGTGGCTTATGGGGTGAGTTTGTTCTTCTTTTCGGGATTGGCGAATGCGCTACAGATATACTTAATGTTGGCAGTGATGTTAGTATACAAATACCGAATTGCCTGAATTGTCGTACCATTGGTAGACTGTGCCGTCTGGGGCTGATGGATTGCCACCATTGCCATAACAATTATGAATACCCGTGTATGGGTATGAGAAGGCTAAATAAAGTGAACGTAAAGTATAGACATTGGTTTTAGCTTTTTCGGCTCGTGCGCGAAGTTTATCTAAACTGTAATAGCTACCCCATCTCGGCATTACTTCGGTAAGTATATCATTATTATCATACCAGTTGTCTTTGACATTATTGATTACGACATTTGCGCATAGATAAGCAAGATATGAGTTTGGTTGCTTGGCGATGTTTGGGTCGGATTGTCCCTCTCCTTCAACCCAGGCTAATATGGCAGTAAAGTCATTGCTGTTGGTATCGATACCACTCTGTTTAGCGAGATTGATTATGTCCTCAAAAGTTGGGTCAGGGTGGTTGGAAAAATAGGATTTAACATCAGATTCAGAAATAGAATTGGTGTGGATGGAGTTGTTGTTTCCAGTAGATCCGCTGTTGTTGGCGGTTTCGGTGGGTTTGGTACAGGTGATGGTGGCTGTGGAAATCTTGTTATTGACAGAGGTGGCGGTGATGGTGGCTTGGCCTTCGCTTTCACATTTGATGGTGTTGCCGCTAACGGAGGCAACGGACGGTTTATCGGAGGAAAGAGAATAAGTCTTGTCATCGGTATCAGCTGGTTCAAATGAGACAGTTGTTGTAGTGGTTTTGCCTGTTTCAATTGAGGGGTTGGTGATTTTAAGGGAAATGTTGGTGATGTCGCTAGTGAAGTTGAGTTTGCCACCTGGCATAAGCCATTCGCTGAATGCGAAAAGAATTACCCAACTAACTAAACCAAGAACAATTTCGAATATACGACGTTTGGCCTTGGTGGTTTTGGCGACATTACCTCCGGCGGTGAGGTATTGGATGCCGCAGATTGAAATACCAATGAGCGCAAGGATGCCGATGCCGATAGACATTATTTCTATGATGAGGAGGAGAATGTGCCAAATGCCGGCATCACCGCCACCATCACATTCGATAATACTGGTTTTAACGCCGCTGCAAGTGGCAGCGAAGGTAGGACGAGTGATTATAGAGGTAATTGCGAATGTAATTAATAGTATCAGGATTGGTTTGAAAAATTTTTTCATCTATAGATATTATAACATAATTAGAGAGTTTTGCGAAAGAAGTTGGTGTCGTAGATTTCGGCGCCTCTAGCTTTGTAGAACTCTTGGGCAGATTCGCGACCGTGACCGGAGGTGAAGTTGAGTTCGGTGCAGTGCTTCTCTTGTGCCCATTTGAGCATAGCTTCCCAGAGCGCGGTGCCGACACCTTGACCGCGGACGGATTTATCTGTGACGAAATCTTCGAGATAGGCTGTTTTGCGGACGATGGGGCCCATAATGACGGAGAGGGTGGCGATGCCGATGATTTTGCCGTTGTCGTCGATAGCGAGAAGCATATCGTGGCTATTGGAGTTGATGAGATCTTTAAACCATTGTTCGGGGATTTCGCCGCGGTCTTTGCCGCTGCGAGAGAGCTGGATTAACAATTCCCTGATTCGGTCTGCTACTTCTTTATTATATTCAGTTAGTATTTTGATTTTCATAATATTTCCTTTAATTCATCTTTTAATTCATTAGCTAAGGTGGTGATAGTGGATTCATTATTGCCCCAGAGGGTGATGCGGATTAAGTTTTCGGTGCCGGAGGGGCGGACGAGGAGGCGGCCGGACTGCTCTACTAGTTTTTTGCTGTAGTCTAAGAGGAGGGATTTGACGGCGTCGGAGGTTTTGAGGGCTTGTTTTTGTTCGGGGGTGGCATCGAGATTTATGATAACTTGGGGGGATTTCTGGTAGATTTGAGCGAGTTCGTGGAGGGATTTGCCGGTCTTCGCGATGACTTTTACGACCATGAGGGCGGTGAGCATACCGTCGCCAGTGGGTTCGCCGGGGAGGATGATGTGACCGGATTGTTCCCCGCCGAGGTCGATATGGTTTTCTAGCATAGCAGTGGCGACGTTGGAATCGCCGACGGGGGTGATTTCGGTGGTAATATGGTTATCGGATGCCCAGTTCAAGAGACCTTGGTTGGCCATCACGGTGACGGCGATTTTGTCGAGTTTTAAGTAGTTTGCGAGGATGGCGATGATTTGGTCGCCGTCGACTTCTGCGCCGGTTTCATCAATGAGGAGGCAGCGGTCGCCGTCGCCATCGAAGGCGACGCCGAGGCTGAGTTGATTATTGGTGACGAGTTTCTGGAGAGATGCGAGGTGGGTGCTGCCGCAATCCTTATTGATTTCAGTGTTGTAATTTGGGTTGGCGTGGATGAGCTGGGTTTCGGCGCCGAGTTCGTTGAAGATAGATTCGCCGATGATGGAGGTGGCGCCATTGGCGCAGTCGATGGCTATTTGTAGGTCTTTAAAATCGGTATCGCCGAGGTATTTTTTGAGATGGTCTTTATAGAGTGCGACGGCTTCGCCGTGGAGGTCTTCGCGGTAGGTGGTAGGGGCTGGTTCGTAGGTTATAGGTGCAGAGAGGGATTTTTCAATAGTTGTGCAGGCGGATTGGCTGAGTTTTTGACCGTTAGCGGGGCCGCGTTCGAAAATTTTGATGCCGTTGTCGGTGTAGGGGTTGTGAGAGGCGGTGACGTCGAGGCAAAAGTCGAAGCCCATTTTGTAGAAACAGTAGTTGATGGTTGGGGTAGGGAGAATGCCGACGCTAGAGTATTCGAGGCCAAAGGTCTCGCAGGCGGATGCGAGGTCGGCGAGGATCCATTCGGTGGATTCGCGGGTGTCGCCGCCGATTAAGACTTTGATGTTACTATCGGCGTGGTTGACGAGACCGCGGATGATTTTGGCGAGAAATTCTGGCGTAAATTGTTCGGCTTTGCCACGGATGCCGTCAGTACCAAAATAATTCATAATTATTCCTCCTCTAATTGTTTTTGGATAACTCTGATAGTTAATATGATGTCTTCTACAGTGCTGCCGCGGGAGAGGTCGGCGATGGGCGTTACGAAACCTTGAAGGATGGGGCCGGCGATGGTGAAGCCACCGAAGCGTTCGAGGGATTTGTAGAGGATGTTTCCGGAGTTTAAATCGGGGGTAATGAGGATGTTGGCGTTGCCTTGAATAGTTGACGTGGGAAATTTTTTGTAGCAGACCTCGGGGCTGATGGCGCAGTCGAGCTGCATTTCGCCATCGATGAGATAATCGGGGTGGTTTTGCCTGATTTGGTCGATGACGAAATGGATTTTGTCGAGGTCGGGGTTCTTGCCGCCGGAGCCGTTGGTAGAGTAGGAAAGCATAGCGATGCGGGGCTTCTTACCGGTGAAACTCGCGAAGGTCTTGGCGGTGTCTTCGACGATAGTGTATAGTTGTTCCCTCGTGGGTTGTTTGTTGATGCCGCCGTCGGCGAGGGCGAGGATTTGGTTGCCTTTTTCGCAAATGAAACAGCTAGAGAAAAATTGGGATTTTAAGGGGATGTGACCTTTACAAGCGAGGACGACGTCACGGGAGGGATAATCGATACCGGAGATTAGGGAATCGGCTTGACCGGACTTCAACATAGTGACGGCTTGTTCTAGGCTGGGGGCGGGAATGAAATCGATATCAGGAAAGGCTGCGGCAGCTTTTTTGGCGTTTGCGTTGGTGGTGATTTCGGGGAAGATGATTTTCATAGGTTAATTATAGCACACTTAGACTATTTTTCTGGCTTGTGCTTGGACTGATTTTGTAGTACAATTTAATCATAAGAAAAGTCCCTCCAGGAAGAGCTTTTCTATGGTTGGTTCTGCTAGGTCTTACCTAGCAGATTTTTTACTTCGGCGGATTTTCACAAGAAGATTCTTGTGGGAAGAGGATGAAGCTGGTTTGATGTAAGATTGGTGTTGGTGAAAGTAGGGATGTTTGGAATATAAAAAGATTGCGAAAAAAATGTTGCGAAAAAATGTTGACAAAGAATGACGAAATGTGTGCTATAATGATGGTATGTTAAGCACAAGTAATAAGACGATGCTGGGGAATGTGAGAGGTTCTTTGGCAACCGTGAAAAAATCGTCTCTCTCTCTCTCTCTCTCATAAGAGAATCAATTATGAATTATTAGCACTAGGCAGTGTAGCGGGGTTAACTATACTGACTGGTGCTATTTTAATGTCTGGGGAAGTCTCGGCGGATGATTCGGTGGTGGACCAGATTAATATCACTGTCCCGGTGTCCTGTACTATGAGTGGTACTGGTATGAACACCCACAATGCGGAAATCCAGAATGGTACATATACGCCTAATATTGGTACTACTACACTTCACGCGTTTTGTAATGACGCAGAAGGATTCGCGATCTATGCGGCTGGATATACTGGAAATGAAATAGGTGGGACGAATAGCAATAAACTAGTAGGAACATTTGCTTCTTCTAATGCTACCATTGATACTGGTCTGGCTAAATCAGCTGGTGACCCAGATGTCTCTAACTGGGCGATGAAACTGACGATGGCACAGGATTCTGGTGATACTACAGGAACTAACGCCTTCACGATTGACTCCGCACCAAATGTATCCGGTGGGGCGGATGCATCATTCTCAGATTATCACGTAGTTCCCAATGAATACACTAAAGTAGCCCACAAAAACTCAGGTACTGATATGACTGCCTCTACCGGCGGAGTAAAGCTTACTACTACCTATCCCGCCTATATCTCCAAGACCCAGCCCGCCGATACTTATTCCGGGCAGGTGAAATATACACTCGTCCATCCAAGCCAAGCAGTAGCTGGTAGACTAAATGTAACCTATAATGGTAACGGGCTGACGTTCGCTAATGATGCTACCACAAACCTGGTGGCTTATGATGCTACGGTAACCACAACGACTGGAACTGTAACTAAGAAATCCTATACTGGCTCGTACAACTCGGAGGGTGGCTTTAGTAGTTATGGGGTACCGGCTGGTAATGAAGTAGTAACTATTGACGGGGCTTCTACTATTCATATTGCAGTCACCTGGGGCGCCCCGCAGAACAATGGTGGACCACCGAGTGACCTCGCTATCTGGGCAGGTAATCATCCAGATTATACCAATGATAATATCAGTACTGCGTTAACTAGCTGTGGTAGTACAAGTGCAACTAATGGTGCCTTCTCTTCTAATGGCAGTGGCGGTACACAAGTAACGATGGAATGCGATATTGCTAGTGATTCAGTAACTTTCTATGACTATAGCACAAATACTAATAATACTGCATCTATGGGTTATTACGCTGTAGTGACTGGTCAAGGTGATATTACTTCCTATTCCAAGACGGTAGATTCTGGTACATACCAGACTCCGACTACCAGAGCTGGTCAGGACGTCTTCCTGGGTTGGAGCACTAATCCCAATGCTAACGCCGATGCGGAGGACCCACTATATACAGACGGTGCAGACTTTATCGCTAATGCTCCATATACAAACGAAGACATCCAAGTCACGCTCTATGCAGTCTGGGGTAAAACCTTTAACGCTGCTTACTCAGATGCGGGCAAGTCACAACTCAGTGGTCACTACAAAATGCAAGACGCAACTGACTCACTGTGTAAAGAAATCTATGTAGGTGCCACAGAAACCTTGATAGACCCACGTGACAACACTACCTATATGGCGGGAAGATTAAAAGATGGTAACTGCTGGATGCTTGATAACCTCGCTCTAGACCCAACAGATTCTACTACGGCACAAAACATGAATGCAAGTAACACCAATGCTACGAGTGCAGCCATTGCTAATCTCCTGAATGGTGGTAGTAGTACAACTGGCTGGAGCAACATAGCAGTAACCGATGTAGACACGGATTTCACTGATTTAGCCAATTCTTATGTAGGTGGTTATACCGCCCCACGTATTAACAATGCTAGTAAGGACACTCTCGTTACTAGCTATGGCCCAGCCTCTACTAACGGCCAAGCCAAAGTAGGTATCTACTACAACTTCTGTGCCGCATCGGCTAGTACTTACTGCTACGCAAGCAATAGTGGTGTAGACGTACCAGACACTATCATAGATGCCCCACAAGATATCTGCCCAGCTAACTGGAGAATGCCTACAGGTGGCTCTACTGGTGAATACTATGCG
>JAZPZQ010000052.1:0-1661 GCA_045544765.1 Candidatus Nanosyncoccus sp. | reverse complement strand
CGTCAAATTATATACTTCGCCCTTTTCCATCGATTTGAGTTCTTTTTTCTCCGGCATTGGGTCGCCCGGATACACTTGGCAGCCGAAAACTTCTTGGGAAATATCGTAGATTTTCATTACTTATTCTCCGTCAAATTCTTACTTTTCGGACTAATTATATCATAAAATTATGGACTTTTCCACTCTTCCCAAAGAAAGACTGCTCAAGGTCTGTCGATTTTCCTTCAGCGCCAACAACCCATCGCCAGGTTCGTAGGCACTCATTGCAGAGGGCTAACACCTCGTAACTGCCATCCGCCTCGCAGTATATTGCGGATTTTTCTTCCAGTTTGACATTGCAGTAAGGACATACCTTCTTTTCCTCAGCTGGAACAACTACGGAAATGTCCTCAAAACAATCCAGGGTTTTAAATGATCTACGAAGATAATTATGCCCACCGTCAACGGCACAAGCACCGCAACTGCAAGTGACATAGTCGTGCTGATAATTTGACTCTATTTCATCCCCACAGATTTTACAGTGGATGGTGTTCTTTATAATTTTCAAATTCTTTCTCCGTTCTGTAAAGTGCAATAGACAGACCCTCGGTAATCGAAAGTCTGTCTGTTTTTATTCTCCTATTTTTGTCGCACGGGATAGGTCGAATACAAGGATTTTCTTGTCCTCGACCAAGCATCCGGGTATGCGATATAATTTGCTGCTGTCCCACTCAAACTCGACAGTAAGGATTTGGCACAGTGGCATACTTGCTAATTCAAAGCCGCGTGTTCCGTGGTAGACATCTTGGACAATGAAACTTTTCTCCCACAATGAAACTAATCTCGGTCACAATGAAACTATTCTTTTATGACCCACAGCGAAAAAGCCTTGTGCTACGGACATTTTTGATAAAAAGAAAAGAACGAAAGTTACAATACCAATGGTATCATAACTTTCGTTCTTATTTGCTGCGGGTAACAGGACTTGAACCTGCACGGTCTCCCACTAGAACCTAAATCTAGCGTGTCTGCCAATTCCACCATACCCGCATTCTAAATAATTGAACCACTGGGGAATCGAACCCCAGACAACTTGATTAAAAGTCAAGTGCTCTACCGACTGAGCTAGTGGTCCATTCTGGGCCAACTGGATTCGAACCAGCGACTGCAGGAGTCAAAGTCCTGTGCCTTACCGCTTGGCGATGGCCCAATAAAGTAAAAAAGCCTTTGCAATGCAAAGACCTCACAGGGTGGATACTGGGATTCGAACCCAGGGCCTTCAGAGCCACAATCTGACGCGCTAACCAACTGCGCTATACCCACCATATATATTTCCTTGCGGAATTGACGTGCCAGAAGGGATTCGAACCCCCGACACACGGCTTAGAAGGCCGTTGCTCTATCCAACTGAGCTACTAGCACACACCATTTTATACAAAATGGAAGCGGGTGATGGGAATCGAACCCACGTATCTAGCTTGGAAGGCTAGTGTTCTACCACTGAACTACACCCGCAAGGTGTTGTTTTGTCGCGTTATGATTAATTGACGTTTTAAGAAAAATCGGGGTGACAGGATTCGAACCTGCGACCCCCTGATCCCAAATCAGGTACTCTAGCCAAACTGAGCCACACCCCGTCTTTCGACGACGTTTTTCTCAACGCAAGATGTATTATATAACAC
>JAZPZQ010000051.1:0-1716 GCA_045544765.1 Candidatus Nanosyncoccus sp. | reverse complement strand
TCGTGTTAACGTTAACGTCTTTTAACATCAATTACGCTTCTGCTGTTGATGCGAATACAAATTTTGAAGTTAATGTTATCGAGTCACTTTCTGTTTCTGTCACCACGCCTACTGTCTGGGCCAGTGGAGATATGGATGAATTCCTTCGGAATCCGGTCAGCGTCAGCGTTACCACCAATAGCACAGGTGGTTTTATTGCTACCATGAGCTCAAAGACCACTAGCACCGCGCTTACCAATACCTCGAATAGTAATTATACCCTACCCACGCTCGCAAGTAACTCTACCCGTGGTAGTTTCCCTGCAAATCGTTGGGGCTACTCGCTCAACGACACGGTTGCCGGCTCCAGTACCAGCACTTATAGCGCTATGGTCCCCTCAAATGCCACTCCTATCACTTTAATTCAGAGCAGCGGCAACAGCGGCAACAAAGATTTTTATTTCGGCGCCAAGGGTAATGCCTCGCTTCCATCAGGCACCTATACCGGTATCGTAGTAATTAATGTAGTGAGCGGAGCGACCGGCACAAACAACCCCGTCACCCCGACCAATCCTGCCACTCCGAATCCTTCCAACGACGTCGCCGTATATCACTCCAGCCCAACTGGCGGCTCTACTAGCGGCACAACGACTTATACCCAGCGCAGTTCTTCCTCGGGTAATACTACCACCACCACCGACGTCACAGCCGGAGATAACAGGAATATGTATCAAGATCCACAAGGCGTCATTAGCAACACTTCCAGCAAAATCTCCACCAATTCTGCTCTTGCCACTGGTCTCGCCTTGACCGCTACCGTCGCCGCGACCTCCGGCATGTTCCTCGTCATTGCCGCCCGTAGAGAAGGCGAAGACGACGAAGAAACCCCCGAACTCTAGTAATCTGTGATATAATCATCTCATGAATGTTGTAACTAGATTTGCTCCGAGCCCCACGGGTTATATTCATATTGGCAATGTGCGCTCGGCCATTTATCCATACCTATTGGCGCGTCAAAACCACGGCAAAATGATTTTGCGTATCGAAGATACAGACCGCGCACGTTATGTAGAAGACGCCACCGAGCTTATCGAAGATACACTAAAGTGGCTAGGACTAGAATGGGACGAAGGCCCAATTGTGGGCGGTCCTAATGCTCCGTATTTCCAGAGTGAAAGAAAAGAAATATATCTCGATTGGGCCAAAAAACTCATTGCTTCTGGCAGGGCCTATGCTGATCCCACTCCGCCCGAGACCATCGAAAAATACCGCAACGAATGTAGCAAAAACAAAACGCCATTTTTGTATCGCAACTATCGCCCCGAGAACCCACCTAAATGGGAACAAGGCATTCCTCTTCGCTTCAAAGCCGAGCCCAAATCCTACGAATGGCACGACGAAGTAATGGGAGACATGAGCTCAGGGCCAGAAGTCTTAGACGACATTATTCTAATCAAAAAAGACGGTTTTCCTACCTATAATTTTGCACATATCGTAGACGACGCAGAAATGGGCGTTACGCATATAATGCGCGGCGTAGAGTATCTTTCTAGCACCCCAAACTATCTTGCGCTTTACGAAGCACTCGAACTTCCCCGTCCAAAATTGGTCTCTTTGCCTCATATTTTGGCTCCCCAAGGCAACAAAAAACTCAGCAAACGCGACGGCGCCAAATCTGTGACCGAACATCGCGATGACGGTGTTTTGGCCGAAGCAATGCTAAACTATCTAGCATGC
>JAZPZQ010000050.1:0-32469 GCA_045544765.1 Candidatus Nanosyncoccus sp. | reverse complement strand
ACACGAATAGAAAACCCCCTAATACTCCAGCCCAAACTCCTCCCCTTTAAACTCCACCAGCACGCCCTTACTATCACCATATACATTATATAGCACTGTCTCTTTCATTAGCGGCAGCCCCCAGTCACTAATGTCTAAATCCCCATTGTAAACTAGCCCCGGTATCCCCGACCCTTGCGTAATCTTGTACCCCATCCACGGCACATCAGTCCCGAAGCTCGGCTTCAGTAGCCTCCTTAACATCCGGTAATCTCCTTCCGGTGTCGACGCCACCGCCGGCGCCCAGCCAATCTGACCTTTCACTTGCACCACCTTCGACCCCTCCCCCATTTTCACCATCAGCTCATTCAAATCACCAAGCGCCATATCCACCACCATATTCCGATACGCATTTTGCTCCGCCAGCATATTCCCATAAGTAAAACCAAACACAAACCAGCACCACGCCAACACTACTACCGGCACCGCCGAAACCACCGACAGCCACCGATAACCACTACCGCTAGTCACGTACACCCCCATCACCGCTATCCAAGCCCCTATCGCATACATCGCCCGCGTCGTATAAAGTGGCTGCTCCAGCGCCGCATACATCACATACGCCATCACCGCCATCACTACCATGCCGACAACCCCTACGACCCCAGCCAAAACTTTATTTCGTCGGCTTCGCACCACATACATCACCACGAATAACACCGCAATCAACCCCACCAGTACCAACCACAACATCCGAAAATCACTCACCACCAACTCAAAATACGTCCCCAAATGCTCAAAGAACTTCGGGAAAAACTCCCCAATCCCCGGCACCGCATTCGATGCGTATACTTCCCTTGGCGTCATCAAGAACTTCTGAAACACCACCACCGTCACTGCAAACACCACCACCGATAGCCCCACAAACTTCCCTAGTCCCCTCCAATCCGCCTTCCTTTCCTCAGCCCACTCCTTCATAGCCATAAACACCACCAACATCGGGTATATCCCAATCGACGCTTGATACGTCATACACACCACCAATATCCCAATCACCGTTGCTAAGCAATACGACGGCAACCTTTTCCTAAACATTAACGGCATCACCGCACAGACCACCGACAACGCCATATACACCGCATCATATTGATACGATAAACATTCCAACATATACGGCACCAACCCCATTGGCACCACCGCAATCACCCGCCAAATCCACCGCGTCCACTTCTCTTTAAAAACATCACGACCCGACACTACACATATCACCATTACCCCAGCCAGCGCTAGCAATCCCACTGCCAACAATTGTAGCAATGGTGCAATATTCGTCAAATAATTATCCGCGTGCAACCCATGCGACAAAATCGTACTTAAGTATCGACTAAACCCCGACCACCCCGCGTATCCCTGTCCAGTTCGTGCCACGTCATCCGCATAATGCACCCCCGCCAAAATAATCGCCGACACCGCCGCTAGATATATCCCGCTTAGCACCAACCACGGCTTCACCAACACCTTGTTCTCTTGCCAGAACTTTCCCCACCACTTCGCCATACTTTTTACTTTATTTTTCATATGACCCCTTTCGCGCCTTTTCCATTCCATAATACTTTCTCACATAATCGCCATAAGTCACACATTCACATCCTTCTTTTTTCAAAGCATCAATCACTTCACCCAACCGTCCCACCAACCGCATCCCGCTATTCCGCTTAATATACCCAGGCACGACCTTATACTTTTTCAGTTCTCCCGCAAACTCCCACGGATGAAAATATGTCGCAAAATACCCAGTTTTCTTGAGCGACATTTTCGCCATTTTAATATACAGCCCCACCGGAAACAAATGTAGCGCCAACCAAAACAACGGCACCCTCGCAAAACTCGCTACCGATGTCGGAATCTCCGTCACATCCTCCCGCATAAAAGGCGCCCTCGGCATCCCCATATGGTTATACCGCCCTGGCACCAACGCCGGGTTCACACTCGAATCATACTGATATCCGCACCTAGCTAGCTCCTTATAATCAATCTCTCCCATCCTCGGCTGACGGTATCCCACCACCGAAGCCCCAACAATCTTTTCCACAATTTTCTTTGAGTTTTCCACATCACTTGACTTCGGATTAAAATGATCCACACCGTGACATGCCACCTCATGCCCCTCATCCCTAATTCGCAAAATCAAATCCGGTCTCGCCTCTGCAAAATTCCCTGTACAGAAAAACGTCGCTTTGACCTTTTTGCGCTCTAGAAGCTCCAGAATCCTCTCTAACCCCATCGCCGACACCTCCACCCCTCGTTCTAGCGTTATCTCCGTCCCATGCTCTCTCGGCAAATCAAACTCCTCCACATCAAAGCTAAGTAACACCTTCTTCATTATTTGTTGTTCTCCGTCGACTTCTTTTTGTCTACTACATATAACGGTCTCCCCTTCGCCTCTATGTGTATCTGCGATATATAAAGCGCCGTTATCGCTTGTGATATTAACACTAGCCCCACCAAAAACGACACGAACACACTCATCGCCACCGCCCCACTCCAGTCCAGTCCCAGCGGGTCACCCATAATATACTGCTGAATCAATATAAATAAACCAAGTAACAACGACACCACCGTAATAAAAATCCCAATATACCCAAATATCACCAGCGGCGTCCGCGACGACGATGCTAACCCATCCATCGTCAAACCTGCCAACTTCTTCACGCTATATGTCGGCTTACCACCAAGCCGTCCCTTCGTATGTACTTTGATGTATTCTTGCGGGTACCCCAACCAATCCACTAACCCTCGCGCTAACCGATTCCGCTCGGTCATTTTATTAAACTCGTCCACCACCTCTCTGTCCAGCAAACGGAAATCCATCGCCCCTACCACTACTTCACGATTCCCCAACCGTTTCATCATAAAATAATAGATTCTCGAACCAAACTTGTGTCTGGTAGTGTTTTCGTCTCTCACCGCTGTCACTATAGCAGCTCCATTTTTCCACTTTTCCACCATCTTTGGCACCATCTCCACTGGATGTTGGCCATCGGCATCAATCATTATTACCGCCGCACCACTCGCCTGTTGCAACCCCGCCGTCAGTGCTATTTCTTTTCCAAAATTCCGTGTCAACGCCACCAACTTCATATTCATCTCTTTCCACACCTTACTTCGCTTTATTTCGCCCACGCTCTTATCCTTTGACCCATCATCCACTATTATTACCTCTGTTTCATCTTCCATTCCAACCAAAACCGGCATCAACTGTTCATCCAAAAACTCCACAATTCCTGCTTCTTCATTATATACCGGCACCACCACCGTAATTTTCTTTTTCATACCCCTATTATATCACGCTAGATAATGTTATAATAAGAAGATAAACGAATTGGGAGTATTAATAATGAAAATTCTCGTTACTGGCGGCACCGGTTACATCGGCTCACATGTCGTCGTCGAATTATTAAATCAAGGTCACACAGTCGAAATCCTCGACAATCTTGTAAATAGCCAAATCGAGGTTCTCGACAAAATCGAGCAAATCACAGGCAAAAGACCCAGTTTTCACGAAGTCGACCTCCTCGACGCCGACGCCCTTAACCACATCTTCACCGGCACCCATTTCGACCTCGTCATCCATTTTGCCGGGCTCAAGGCCGTCGCCGAATCTATCGAACAACCTCTCCGCTACTATGATAATAACATTACTGGCACCCTTAATCTCCTCCAGGCTATGCAAAACCACGACGTCAAAAGCATCATCTTTTCATCATCTGCAACAGTTTATGGTGACCAAGGCATCGAGCAATGCGTCGAGGCCATGCCGACCGGCATCAAACTCACCAACCCCTACGGCAAGACCAAATATATGATTGAAGAAATCCTAAAGGACCTCGCCATCGCGGATCCGGACTTCAAAATTATCGCCCTTCGTTATTTCAATCCCATCGGCAATCATTCATCTGGTCTACTCGGCGAGAACCCTAACGGCATCCCTAATAACCTCATGCCATACATCATGAAAGTTTCCACCGGAGAACTCCCTGAACTTAATATCTACGGTAATGATTATGACACCGCAGATGGTACTTGCCTCCGCGATTACATTCACGTCGTTGATCTCGCCCGTGGTCACCTCGCCGCCATTGATGGGCTAAAACCCGGTTTCACCGCTTACAACCTCGGCACTGGCCACCCCACCTCCGTTCTCGAAATGGTCCATGCTTTCGAAGAGGTTTCCAATAAACCTCTCCCCCACAAATTCGCCTCTCGCCGCCCTGGCGATCTCCCTAAACTCTACGCCGACCCCACTAAAGCCGAACAAGAACTCAACTGGCACGCCAAACTCACCATTGAAGATGCCATCAAAGACATCCTAACCTTTCTCCACCACCAAGACTAACCCTACTCGTGCTATAATAGACTAATGAACAAACCATCCGAAAATCCATCCCAAGAACCCAAAATCGAAGAAAAGAAAACCACCGGTTCTTCTAAACTCCCCAAATCCAATGACGTCAAGACCAGTCGTCGTGCTACTCGCTATCTTTTTGTCGGTATTAGTCTTACTGTCTTTAACTATGTTCTATATACTATTCTCGCTAACCTCATAATCAACAACAACGATTATCTCTGGCTTTCCACTTTTATTTCCACCGTTTTTACTACCATCTTAGCCTACATCCTTCACTCCAAAATTACTTGGAAAGAGCGTCGCGTCACCAAACATTCCATCATCCGCTTTTTTATCTGGAACGCCATCCTTGCCATCGCCATCGGTCCTTGGCTCACCCAGCTTTTCAGTTTTATTACTCCACTTTACGATTTAGCCTTCAATATTTCCACCACCCTAAACCTTCCCTTCACTTACGAGTTTATTCAATCTACCGGCGCGTTTGTTCTCACTTCTATCGTCACTATGATTCTAAACTATCTCTTTTACGACCGCTTCGTCTTCGGCAAAACCAAAGTATGATATAATAAACTATATGGCAATACCAAATTTTCTTTATAAAGGTAACCGTGTTCTCCTAAGAGAGCTCACTAAAACCGACTTCAAGCTCCGCTATCAAGGCTCAGTTCTCGGCTACCTTTGGGCACTTCTCCGCCCTCTAATGATGTTCGCTATCCTCTACATTGTTTTCGCTAAACTGCTCAAGCTCGGTAGCGACATTCCACACTATCCAGTCTATCTTCTCGTCGGCACCACCTTTTGGAGTTTCTTTACCGAATGTACTAATCAAGGTATCCAAGCTATCGTCAGCCGTGGCGATCTCATTCGCAAAGTCTGTTTCCCTAAATATATCGTTGTTGTTTCAGCTACCCTTACCGCGGTTATCAATGTTCTTATCAATCTAGTAGTTATTGTCATCTTTGCCCTCATTGACGGCGTTACACCGTCATGGACTTGGCTTCTTGTTCCATTCCTTCTTTTCGAGCTTTACTGCTTTTCTCTAGGCATTTCTTTCCTACTGGGCGCCATTAATGTCAAATACCGTGATATTACCTCCATCTGGGACGTCCTCGTCCAAGCCCTCTTCTACGCTGTCCCCATTATCTACCCTATTGCTATGGTCGCCACAAGTTCCGCCACTGCCGCCAAAATCATCCTACTTAACCCCATATCTCAGGTCATCCAAGATCTCCGTTACTGCATCGTTACTAAAGAAACCATCACCACTTGGTCCTACGTCGGTGAAGAACACTTCTTCTGGAAATTCATCCCCGTCTTACTAGTCATTCTCGTGCTCATCTGGGGCTCCTGGTATTTTCGCAAAAAATCTAAACGCTTTGCAGAGGAAATCTAATGAGTACAGATATCGCAATCTCAGTCAAGCATTTACATAAAAGCTTTAAGCTCCCCACCGAACGAGCCTGGGGTTTAAAACAAGCCATCTTTAACCGCCTTAAAGGTATCAAAGGTTACAAAGAGCAAAAAGTCTTAAACGGCATCAGCTTCGACATCCATCAAAACGAATTTGTCGGTATTGTCGGCCGCAACGGCTCCGGTAAATCCACCCTACTTAAGACCTTGGCCAAGATTTATTTCCCCGAAAAAGGCTCCGTCGAAATCAATGGTATCCTTATCCCTTTCATCGAACTCGGGGTTGGCTTTAATCCAGAGCTCTCTGGTCGCGAAAACGTCTACCTTAATGGCGCTTTGCTCGGTTTCAGCAACAAAGAAGTTGACGCCATGTACGATGAAATCGTTGATTTTGCCGAACTCCGCGACTTCATGGACCAAAAACTCAAAAATTTCTCCAGTGGTATGCAAGTTCGCCTTGCTTTTTCTATCGCTATCCGCGCCAAAGGCGATATTCTCCTCCTCGACGAAGTCCTTGCCGTCGGTGATGCCGCCTTCCAGCAAAAATGCGCCGACTATTTTTCCTCCATCAAAGGCAAACAAACCGTCATCCTTGTCACTCATTCTATGGACAACGTTCGCAATTATTGCAATCGCGCCATCCTAATCGACGACGGCAAAATCAAATTAGATGGTGATCCAAAAGAGGTAGCAGATGCCTACGCAAAGCTTTGGAGCTAAATTCAAGCTCTTCCTTAAGAGCAACCACCAATTATTAACCCTGTTTTTTTGCCTTACTCTCCTCAATGTTTTCTTTTTATGTCAATGCTGTAGCTCAAACGGCATATCTTTCAGCAAAACCTTCATCATTCTTCTCATAGGCTCAATTATTTTAGAGCTGGCCCTCTGTGCCATCCTTTTTGTCTCCAAAAATCGTCAATGGCCAATCGAAAAACTTTTCCTTATCCTCGGTCTCATTATAGGCACATTCTATGTTTTCGCTCTACCCGTCGGTCGCGCCCCCGACGAAGAATCCCACTTCTTCAGAGTTTACGAGATCAGCACCGGACACCTAGTTTCAGATACCTCCGAAGATAAAATTGGCAGTATGCAGGCAGAAAACATCGAAATTATTCGCGATTTCAAAACCAATAATGTCACCTATTCTCAAGTCATAGATAACCTCGGCCTGTACCCAGACCAATCCAATCAAACTTTCGTCATTACATCTGCCTACAGCTACAACTTCCTAAGCTACCTACCCCAAACTATCGGTATGACAATAGGTAATGTCTTACATTTGCCCCTCCTTATCTCAGCCTATATTGCCAAACTCTTTAACCTTATCGCTTGCATCATCATCCTCTACTACAGTATCAAATTCACGCCTTTCTTTAAACATTTAGTCTTCTTTCTCGCGTTTCTCCCCATCACAATGCAAGCTATGGCCTCTTTTTCACCCGATGGTCTGCTGATCGCCACCGCAGTAGCACTAATTAGCTTCGTTCTATATTCTATCCATAACCTAAATACCAAATTCCAGAAAAAGCATTACTGCCTAATGTTTATTATCTGTCTAATCTTGTCAATCAGCAAATTCGCCTACGCGCCACTCTGTCTCCTCCTTTTTGCCATACCCAAAGAACGTTTTGGCAGTACAAAAAGAAAATATTCCATCATCATTTCTATGGGTGCCGTCATTTTCGCTCTTCTACTAGCCTGGTTTATCATAATGCCCACAATGCAAAGCGTCTCTGATACTACGACCCAAATCTCCACAATTCTTTCCAACCCATTCAAATACCTAGCCATCGTCGTCCAATCAATTTCAACCAACGCGGGCATGTATATTTTTGGCTTCTTCGGCGGTTATCTCGAATGGTTTAATGTTACCTTATCTCCTATCTACATATATGCGACTCTAATCATTTTTGCTCTTCTTTGCGCCAAGTCAAAAGAGGAAGGAAGCATCCCCAAGTTATTCAAAATCCTCTCCATTATCATCTTTGTCATAATTAGCCTTATTACTTTTACAACTATGTTTATTCAATGGACCAAAGTTGGCGAAACCGTCATCGATGGAGTTCAGGGTCGCTATTTCTTGCCCCTCCTTCTACTTATCCCCTCTTTCTTCTTACCGACCTCCCAGAAAACAAATTCCACCAACAATGCAATCAAAAAATCCCAAAATCCCATTATGCAAACAGCCCAGTATCATTATCTTTATGGTTTCCTAGCTTTCGAAAGCGTCTATGCCCTTATTGCCATCGTTTGCACGCATCTCTAAATAATAGTATAATATACTTTAATGAACTCTAAAGTATTGCTAATTATTCCGGCCTACAACGAAGAATCGTCAATCAGAAAAACCATTGACCTCGTTTCGCAAACAAAATATGATTACATCGTCATCAATGACGGTTCTACGGATGACACTATCAACATATTAGAAAAACACCACTTTAAGCATATTGACTTGATTACTAATCTCGGGATCGGCGGCGCTGTCCAGACCGGCTATAAATACGCTAAAGAAAACAATTACGATATCGCCATCCAATTCGACGCCGACGGTCAACACGACATCAATTCAATTGAAAACCTCATCCAGCCCATTCTTAACCATACAGCCGATTTTGTCATTGGCTCAAGATTCATTAATAAATCACAAACTAATTTCAAATCTTCCTTCTTGCGTCGCGTCGGCATCCGTCTTATTTCTAATATCATCCACCTCTTCTCCCGTCAGCGCATTTACGATACTACTTCAGGCTTTCGCGCCGCCAATCACGACGTCATTAACTATTTTTCCGAACACTATCCCCGCGAATACCCAGAGCCAGTCTCCGACTTTGAACTCATCAAACTCGGCTATCATCTTACCGAAGTTCCAGCCAAAATGCACGAACGCACCGCCGGCAAATCCAGCATCCATTCTTGGAAAAGTGCTTACTACGTTATCAATGTTTTATTATCAATATTAACTTTACAAATTAGGATTAAACATCATGACTAGCCTCCAAATCGAAATATCAATCGCCGCCATCATTCTATTAATAATCATAATCATCTGCCTCACCAAAAACCGTATGTCTATCAAACACTCCATCGCTTGGCTTTTACTTCCTCTCGTCTTCATTATCATCGCCATTTTCCCGTCCCCAATCGAAGCATTTGCCAAATGGCTCGGTTTCGAAACCCTCGCCAACTTCATTTTTGTCGCTATTATCGCCCTCCTAATCGTCATCTGCTTCTTTCTCACTATTTCCATCAGCCGTCAACAAGCCGAAATCACCAAACTTATCCAAGAATTATCAATCATAAAACACCAAAAAAAGTCAAATGAAAAACCCAAAAAATAACCTCCATTCCTTTGTTGTTCTCGCTTATCAAGAAAGCCCCTATCTTGAAGAATGCCTTAAATCTGTCCTTAATCAATCTAGCCCTAGCGAAGTTCTCATCGCCACTACCACCCCAAATGCTCACATTAAATCGCTAGCCACCAAATATCACCTCCAAATTATTAAAGGCACTCATACCAATATCGGTGGCGACTTCGACTTCGCGCTTCACTCCGGCAACACTCCGCTTGTCACTATCGCCCACCAAGACGACCTCTACGAGCCAGATTATTCTTCAAAAATCATCGAAGCCTATCAGAAACATCCCAACTCTTCCATCATCTTCACCGACTATTATGAAATCCGCCACGCCAAAAAGGTTTACTCCAACTCGCTCCTCAAAATCAAACGCCTACTCCTTACTCCTATTCGCATCAAAAAAACTCTCAAGTCTCGTTACGCCAAACGTTTTATTCTCAAATTCGGTAACGCCATTAGTTGCCCCACCGTTACTTTTGTCGTCAAAAACTGTCCAAAAACCATATTCGCTTCAAGCTTCAAATGCAATGTTGACTGGCACGCCTGGGAAAAGCTCAGCCGTAAAAAAGGCGCTTTCGCTTACATTAACAAGCCCCTTATGGGTCATCGCATTTCTACAACTTCTACCACCACCGAAATTATTCACCAGGGCGTTCGGACCAAAGAAGATTACGAAATATTCAAACGCTTCTGGCCCACCCCCATCGCTAAATGCCTCACTTCAGTTTACCAAAAATCCGAAAAGTCTAACTCTCTAGAGTCTGAATAAACCTCTTCGTTGCATCTTGCCACGTCGGCAATGATTCAAATCCGTTTTCAGCTAACTTCGATTTATCAAGCCTTGAATTAAACGGCCGTTTCGCTACTGTCTTTCCAGCCATCTTCTCATACTCCGCCGTCGACACTCGTTCCACCTTCGTATCCATCCCGGCATCCTTATAAATCTCTTCCGCAAAATCCGCCCAAGAAATATATCCACCCTCATTCGTCGCATGATAATATCCGTATTTATCCGTCTCAATCATATCAACCAGCAGTCGCGCCAAATCCACCGTATAAGTCGGCGTGCCAATCTGATCATCTACTACCTTTACCACCTCATGCTTCTTACCAACTTCAATCATCGTCTTAATAAAGTTTTTGCCATTCCTTCCAAACACCCAGGCAATTCTCACGATAAAATATTTCTCCAAAATTCGCGATACTTCTAGTTCACCGTCTAGCTTCGATTGTCCATACACGTTAATCGGCGCATAGTTCTTATCGTCCGGCTCCCACGGCTCATCTCCTTCACCATCAAACACATAGTCCGTCGAAATATACACAAATTTCGCATCTACTTCTTTCGCCGCCTCCGCCAGATTTCTCGTCCCGTCCACATTCACTGCTCTAACTACCTTCAAATTCGCTGGGTCTTCCGCTCCGTCCACATTCGTCCACGCCACACAGTGCACAATTACATCCGGCTTCACTTCCTTCACCACCTCCATCACTTTTGCCGCATCCGTAATATCCAATATCACATGTTCAAAATCCGCATCCGAATCAGACCTATCCGCGCCAATCCCTTCATATCCGCGCCGCTTAAGCTCTTCCATCACGTCAAACCCGAGTTGCCCGCTCGTCCCCGTCACCAATACTTTCATTTCTAGACCTCCAGCATCTTCGCTACTTTGATCTGAATCTTTTTTATCCACACCCTCATCTTTTATTTTCCTCCATACATTTTTTTATAATAGTTCTTATAGTCTCCCGAAATAATCTCCTCCCACCAATCCTTGTGATCCAAATACCACTTAATCGTTTTTACAATGCCATTCTCAAACTTCGTCTCTGGTTCCCATCCTAACTGTTCACGAATCTTCGTCGGGTCAATCGCATATCTCCTATCGTGTCCCTTTCTATCCTCCACAAATTCAATCAACGACTCCGGCTTACCCAGTTCCTTCAAAATCAGCTTCACGATATCGATATTCGCCATTTCGTTATGACCACCCACGTTATATACTTCACCCACACAATCAGCGTGAATTATCATATCAATCGCTTTACAATGGTCCTCCACATACAGCCAGTCTCGCACATTTAGCCCATCCCCATACACCGGCAGTTTTTTATCATTCAAAGCATTAATTATCATCAAAGGAATCAATTTCTCTGGAAAATGATATGGTCCATAGTTATTCGAACACCTCGATATTGTCACCGGCAGTCCATAGGTCCGATGATACGCCAGCGTCACGAGATCTGCCGATGCCTTCGATGCCGAATACGGCGACGACGCATGCAAGTTAGTTTTCTCGGTAAAGAACAAATCTGGCCTATCCAGTGGCAAATCACCATATACTTCATCCGTCGATACTTGATGATATCTCGCCACATTATGCTTCCGACACGCTTCCATCAAAGTTTCAGGCCCCATAATATTGGTTTCCAAGAATAGCTGCGGATTCTCAATCGACCTATCTACGTGCGACTCCGCCGCAAAATTCACCACAATATCTGGCTTTTCCTCCGTGAACAAGTTATCTACCGCCTCAGCATCGCAAATATCCCCCTTCACAAATCGAAAATTTTCATTCTCCATTGCTTTCTTGAGTGTCGACAGATTCCCCGCGTAAGTCAACGCGTCCAGACACACAATCCGATAGGCCGGATACTTCTTTAACATATAATATACAAAGTTCGATCCGATAAACCCTGCTCCACCAGTTACAATAATTGTTTTCTTATCCATATACCTCCTACACCTTAAACTTAAAATCTAATTCCGACAATTTCGGATGCTTCAAATCTTTTTCTGATAGCACCAGCTCCCCCTCAACCTCCGGCCATTTAATTCCGCAAGAGTCGTACATTACCCCACCTTCGTCTTCCGGATGGTAAAAATCGTCACATTTATATGCAAACTCTGCCATCTCGCTCACCACCAAAAATCCGTGTGCAAATCCTCGCGGAATCATCAGTTGCTTATGGTTATCAGCCGACAACAACTCCCCCACCCACTGCCCATAAGTCGCAGAGCCCTCACGCAGGTCCACCGCCACATCGAATACTTCACCCGACAACACTCTCACTAGTTTTGCCTGCGGGTGCGTTTTTTGAAAGTGCAAGCCCCTCAGCACTCCCCGCCTAGATGAAGATTGATTATCCTGTACGAATTTATAATCAAGTCCCGCTTCCTTAAATTCAGCCTCCGAATACGTTTCCATAAAATACCCCCTTGCGTCACCATACACCGTCGGTTCAATCACATACACCCCATCAATCGCAGTTTTATTAAAAACAAACTTGCCCATCAGTCCCTCATCTTCCCTTCTGCCACCTTAAATAGATGCTGGCCATAAGATGATTTCTTGAACTTTTCTGCCGATTCCAATAGTTCTTCTCTCGAAATCCAGCCATTCTTAAACGCAATTTCTTCTGGTGCCGCAATCTGTATTCCCTGCCTCTTTTGAATCACCCTTACAAAATCCGACGCATCTGCCAGCGAGTCCATCGTACCAGTATCCAGCCACGCAAATCCTCGCGACAACAACTGTACGTCTAGCTTTTCCTCTTTCAAATACATTTCATTCAAAGTCGTAATTTCAAGCTCCCCGCGCTCTGACGGCTTCACCTCCTGAGCCTTCTTTGACACTCCCGCTGGATAAAAATATAGCCCAGTCACCGCATAATTACTTTTTGGCTCCTTTGGCTTCTCCTCAATCGAAATCGCTTTCCAGTCTCGGTCAAATTCTACTACCCCAAATCTCTCCGGATCGTTTACATAGTAACCAAACACCGTCGCCCTACCGTTATCCTCCGCATTCGCAGCCGACTCTCTCAGTATCCCCGAAAACCCTGACCCGTAAAAAATATTATCGCCCAGCACCATTGCACAAGCCTCATCCCCAATAAACTCCTCCCCTAGAATAAACGCCTGCGCCAGCCCGTCCGGCGATGGCTGCACCTTATAAAACAGATTTAGTCCCATCTTCGACCCATCCCCCAGCAGTCTCTCAAAATTTGGCAAATCATCTGGCGTCGAAATAATCAATATATCTTTAATCCCCGCCAGCATCAACGTCGACAACGGATAGTAAATCATCGGTTTATCATAAACCGGCAACATCTGTTTTGATGTACCAAGTGTCAACGGATAAAGCCTCGTCCCCGACCCTCCGGCTAGTATAATTCCTTTCATAAATAACTCCCTGATTACTTACTATCTATTATAGCATACCCCTCATTCCTAAACTAGTCTAACCAACAAGCTAGCCTAATTATCCAACCCCATCCTCTTAGCGATTCTCTTTTCTTCCGCCACCATCCTTTTTTTCACCGCCTTATCAGGATTAAACTGCTTTACCAACCATTCGTGTATCTTTACAATCTCCTCATAATGAGCCCTATCCTTTTTCGCACCCGCAGTTTTACTACCACTATGGATTCTAAACCTATTCAACGATTTACGGTTATATGCTATTTTCCCATTTTTCAGCACATTAACATACAAATACCAATCTCCCACCTGTGAAAACTTCATCGCTTTCTCCAGCACGTCCGTTCTTATCGCATCCTTCCGAAACACCACAGCCGACACATTCGGTATCGTGCATCGTATCGCCATTATCTCCCGAATCTCGTCCTTCCCCTCTTTCACATAACTTTTCGCAAAATGCCCCGTCCCCTCCTTATCTCTCGACCACCGGAAATTCGGCGCAATCACCAACCCCCTACCATTAATAATCATCGATTCAGTATAAGATAGTACTACCTCAGGATCCTCAAATCCCTTCATCGCTTCCTCCAAAAACCTCCGCGAGCATAAGTCGTCCGCTTCCGCAATCCATACATAATCTCCTTCCGCCAGCTCAATTCCCTTTTTCCACTGCGCCATCGCCTTTCCGGAATTTTCAGTATTTCCCACAAATCTCACTCGCATCTCCGGATTCTGCGTTTTTAAATCTAACACTATATTTTTAAGTCTCTCTGCACTCCCATCCGTCGACGCATCGTCCAGAATAATCAGCTCATAAATCGGATACGTCTGCCTCAAAATCGACTTTATCCGCTTCTTGATATATCGTCCATAATTATAATTCGGCACAATCACCGACACTTTTTTATTTTGCGAAATAGCCATAAGCCGCCTCCACCTCTCTTAAAAATTCCTCCCCATAATAATGTTTCAATGCATATTTCTTTGCTGCCACCGCAACCTTTCGATTTTCCTTCGGATCTTCATATAAATACTCTAACTTATCATACCACTCTCCCGACTGTGCCAAAAATCCATTCTCCCCATCAGAAATTGCCCTTTTAAATGCATAGGTCGGCGACGCAATCGTCGTCGTCTCCACCGCCGCCGCCTCAAAAAACTTGAGCTCCGACTTGCAATTCGTAAAATCATTTATCACTAGTGGCGCAATATTCACATCCACTTTACTCATTAGTCCTTGTAGCCTCAAATAATCCACTAAGTCCGTTACTTCCACCCTACCGAGTTCGACCATCTTTTTCATCCGCGTCGAAAACTCCATATACCCCACCACCTTCAGCACGACATCATCGTGACTATCTAAAAATTTCACCAAATCATCTTCCACCAACCGAAAATCTTTCACGTGCGTCGGCGACCCGCTGAAGTACCCAATACTAAATACTCTCGACTTTCCCATCGCCCCCTCCACTTCTTTCCGGTTAGTTTTTTTCTTCACCCATTTCTCCGACACCTCGATCTGCTCCCGATTCAGCGAATTTCTAATCACCTTCACCGGCTTCCCAAAGCTTCGTTTCAGCTTCCCAGCCAAAAACTCATTCGTGCAAATAAACCCATCCACTTTTTTCGCAATCCGTCTCACCCCCCAGAAATACCCCATCCAATAAAACACATTCTTGCTATTCGTTGTTTGCATCAACAACGGCAAATCCCTATAATCAAATATCAAATCATCCAAATCAAACACCACCTTTACTCCCATCTTATGCGTCTTACCAATAAACCTCCCCGCCACTCCGTCTTTATCTGTCTGTCTTTCTATCACCACCAGATTTACCCCCCTTAAATCAATTTCCTCAATTTCCGACTTCAAAAACCATACTACTACCAAATTATCACCGTCAACCGCCTCCATTACATTCTTACACCGATACCGAAATTGTGCACTTTCCACATCCTCCACCAAATACAACACTATATTAGCCCCCCGTTTCGCCGCATCACTCAAAATCCTCTTTCGTTCACCTAATTTCATTTGTACAAATCCAACACTTTCCCCTCAATATCTTTCCAATCTCTACCCGCCACCGTATTCTTCGCCCCCTCGTCTAATATCTCTCTCAGATTTACATCGCTCACAATTTTCTCAATTTTATCCACTGCCACATCAATCTCACCTTGTTCATACAGTAAACAATTCTTCCCATCCTTCAAATACTCCAAATTCCCTTCATTCGGCACCGCCACCACATACCCTCCAGTCGCCATCATCTCGAGTGGCGGATACGAAAAACTCTCCAGTATACTCGTCTTCAACAGAATATCACACTCACCATATATTTTCCCTACTTCGTCATGTGGCACCCTATTATAAAATTTATCTACTCGGTACCATTTCTTCGGCTCACCCTGATATGATAAGTACACAATCTCATATTTTTCAGAATCCAGCTTCTCCACCACCCGAAAACTTTCATCCACATTTTTATAATAATCGTCCGAATTCCCCTCAACCAATACTTTCACTTTTCGCCCATCAAATTTCCTCTTCCGATAACCGAATTTAGCAGTATCAATTCCGTTCGGGGCATACTTAACTTTCTTCCCAAAACCTTCCTCCAGCCACTTCTCACACCATTTCGAAATCGTCAAATATTTCACACCCGTATCGTCACTATAAGTCGCATTCGCCTCGCGCTTCACCGGTGAACCATAATCGTTAAAATCCGTCTCAAAATTCTGCACTAGGTAACAACGATTCTTCACTTCCGGATATGCCTTTACATACTTTAGCGTCGTAAACAAAGTAGCTACCATCGTATCAAACTTTGCCGCTACGTCATGTTTTACCCCACTCACCACACTAACTCTACCATCCTCACTCTCTATATCGTCATCCGATGCATCCATATTAATCACAGTTACATCCCAGCCATTTCGCCTCAATATGTCGCAGTGTTTCAATACCACATTTACCCCGCCACTAATATTGGTCGACGGCAACACAAATGCGATGTTTCGCGCCAGTTTTGATTCTATAAACCTAGCCAAGCCCAACCCAGAATACGTCGTCACATATTCCTTCATTACCTTCTTATGCGCCTTTTCCCCAATTCTTTTTCTCAAATCTTCGTCTTCTATCAAAATTTTTAGTTTCTTATACCATTCTTCGCCGTTTTTACAAAGTACACCTGTCTCTCCATCTTTAATCACTTCACGAAAAGCCCCGAAGTCCGACGCCACCGTCACCACCCTGCAAAGCGCCGCCTCCGTCCACTTGTTCTCAGATTTTGCTTCGTTAAAAATCGTCTCCTCAATCGGCGCCAAATTGATATCGAGCCCCGCAATCACCTTAGGCAACTCCCTCCAATCGCCAAATGGCTTCCGCATTACCCGCCCCTCAAATCGCCGTAAGGAGTCAGGCAAATCCAAGTGCCCCATCACACATAATTTAACATTCGTAAATTCATCCATTATTTTCACCAACGCCGGTGCAATTAACTCCAAATCTGGATTATGCGTAATGCTACCACTCAAATATCCAATCACCACCTCATCCGGATTCTTCCAAACTCCTTTCATCGCACCAAGCGACAGCTTCACCATTTCCTCACTAGCTGTGTTTTTATTTACATAAACCTCTTTTCCGTAAGCTTCTAACTCCCTCGCAAGCGCCGACGTCGTCGTAATGCAATAATCACACATTTTCATCGTCTCGCCCATTCTAATCACCCCATCATCATACTCTGCCCGCTCCTCTTTATTCATTTTCTGAACATACTCTATCCCATCAGTGTACTTCTTATCTATCACCAAATCATCTACATCAAAAAACACCTTCTTATTATAATAGTGCGCATCCTCAATCAGCTTCTTCACCTCCGACGTAATCGGACACCGAAAAATCACCACCGCCCGATAAAACTTCAAAGTTTCCGGTTTCACTAACGTATAAAAAACCTTCTCCACACTCAACCCATTTGCTTCCAATTGCTCTATTTGATAGTCCACCCTATATCTCTCCGGATGCTTCAAACCACACCCATTTATAAATAAAATGTCCCTCATTTCTTCTTTCCGACCCTTTACCTTAGCCCGGAAAACCAAGTAATTCTTCGCTTTCACCAAAAATCCGCCCACGCCATCTTCCGCTAGCGATCGCTTAATCTTGCCCATAAATCCACTAGAACTACTACTCATACTACCTTAAATTCTAACAAACCCCACCTGCTTAGTCAACTTAACAAACCCCTGCGTTTGACACTTTCCTCAGCATCCAATCAGTCCATACACTTCTATTTTATTATTCACAAACTTTATCCTTCCACAATTCGCAATCTTTATCATACTGTTTTTTCCATTCATGATAAAGCCTGATTATCTTATCTTTATTCTTCAAACACTTCTCAATCCTCGTCGCCAAGGCTATTGGATTATCCGCTTTTGGCTCTACCAAGTATTCCTCAAGCGGTGTGCCGGTCCAATAATGATGATTGTCCCCAGTAATACAAGGCACACCGAGCTCCAGGCACTCTAATGGCAGCATCGGTGCACATTCCACAAAACTAACATATAGTACCACATCATCCTCAACAATCCGCTTAAATAATTCTTCTCTTGCCAAATCCTTTTTTGCTCCCACCACCTTCAACTTCAATATTCTTGCAAACTTACGTGCCGTCTCCGTTAGCGGAATTACATCCAACGTTGCAGTATCTATCATACTTACTGCCGCCATTTGATTGTAATAGTTTTTCACCCATCTATCACTTGATGCATACAGCCCCACTCTTATCCCATTATCCTTTCGTATTCTTTTAGGTTTTCCTTTCCCCATCCTTACGGTATTTCCCATAAATTCCACATTGTAACCCAACCTCCTGTATTGCTCATACATACTCTTTTTCACAAAAACAATACTCTCTATCACCCCATCATTCAACATTTCAAACACGCACGCAAATCTCCCCCAATCAAATGGCTCATAATGCATCGCGTTACTCCCATGCCAAATCACTTTCATCCGTATTTCTGGCTTTCTTCTCTTTAATTCATAAGCAAACCTCTCCCACCCCGGCGCAAACGCCGCAAAAAACACCTTTTTGATTTTTTCATTCCGAATCACCGCATCAATAACCCCATCAATTTGATCATCGTTTTCAATTTCAGGCAAATTTGCTACACAGTCAAACCATTCATCAGTAGCGGTATGCACGCCCAGCCACGCACCATGCGCCATCACAATAATTTCCCCATCACTATTCTGGATAGCCCGTATTACGTCATCAAACTTATTTCGCTTTTCCCGCCTTAACCGCATCCTTTCTTTTATATATCTACTCGGCCACGTCAAAAGACTTTTTGCCTTTCGCACACCAATTTTTATTAGGTTATTGTCGCCTGTTTTTACGCTCATATTATTCCTGTTTTACACTATCAATTTGTCGTTGTAAATCCAAACGCAACTCTTCATCGTGATTCATCATCATGGCCTCCATTTTTCCCACCAATCTGCCATACACGGGGTTAATTACCGACTTAATAATCTTCTTTATCCCTTTCTTTGTCTTAGAAGCAATCGGTATCTCTCCGCACGCCCCGCCATCAACTTCGCTTGGCTTCCCCCAATTAATTACATACCACAAATCTTCCTCGTTATATACTCCTCGTTCTTTATTTGCCGTTATAACCTTATTCATCGTTACGTTTCTTAATGCAAACGCCCCTTCCGCATCCGTCACCTTGCTCAAACAGTCCCTTCGTACTTGAATAGTCTCTATCTCATTTTCATTCAAATCTAAATCTAGATACTTCTTTAACTGCTTGCGCATAATAGCCTTGTGAGAATTATGTATCTTCGCATCATTATTATCACTGGTCGCTTGACTCGAATGGCTCCGGTAAAACGTCAAGTACTCCGGTATATTAGCGCATTTAAAACAATACACCGCGCGACTCCACAATTCATAATCCTCAGTGAAATAATCAGGATCATAACGTAAACCATACTTATCCAGCATATCTTTACGCATCATCACCGTAGGATGCATAAACGGCGTTCCAAATAACGTCGCAACTTTTATCATTTCATAATCGCTAAAGGTCAAAAACTTTCCTTTATTATGCCCAAACACCACCATATTACCCCCCACAATCCCCACATCACGATGTTGTTCCAAATAATCTACTTGAATAGCAAATCTCCGCGCCATTGCTATATCATCGTCATCTAGCCGCGCAACATAATCTCCTTTAGCCTTATCAATTCCAACGTTGAGAGATTCAGCAAAACCCAATCTCTTCTCATTCTTTATTATCCTAATCCTAGGTTCTTTATATTGCATCAAGAAATCCGCAATTTCCTTCTGGTTTTTCGACGCTTCCAGTACAACTATTATCTCAAAATTCGGGTATGATTGCGCAAGAACACTGTCAATTGATTCTTTCAAATAATCATAACGTTCATAGCAAGACATCACACAAGACACCAAAGGAGTATTATCCTTCGCATTCGCATATGCCATACGTGACCATTTAATTGCATTCTCCATCCATTCTGGGTAGTCTTTCATATAATCTAAATCATTCCAAAACTTCTTATCTCCATAAGCGTGCAATATTAAAGCATCATCAGCTTGCTCAGCAGTCGGCAAACACACGTATTTATCTCTATCAATATTCTCAGGTTCAATATTGTATTCTTGGAGCATCAAATTCAAAACCGCCAAATCTGGCCACAACAAAATATCCTGATACTTTACTGTCGCATCAATACACCATTCATATATTTTCTCGTAATTATCTAGTTTATCAGTTAGAACCATAATCCCCACGTTCCATAGTCGCCTAAACATTTCGTAGTCAAAATTTAGTTTACTAAAGCTAGATCCCACCACGAAATCCGACAGTGCCATCGAAAAAGCCACCCCAGATTCTTCGCCATAATTCATTAACCCAGATATATCGCCACGAATCATGATATCAACATCATTCCAAATCACTTGATGATACTCATCCAACAGTTTTAGACACTCAAACCTATAAAAAGTCGCGATACTGTATTTTTCTATCGTTTCGATATTCGCTTGCGCTATCTTCTCAAAATGCTCCGAAGTCGATAAATCAATAAACTTCACCTCGGCAATACGGTTAATACTGGCTTGGTCATATTCCGGCATACCATCATGATAAACTATAATATCATCCCAAAACTTTTTATTATGCTTCACTAATCCTATCAATACATTAGCCAATGCAAAAGTATAATCCTTGGTTATCCCAAACACTAACGCCACTTTTTTCTTTTTATTAGTTTCTGTCATTTATAGTCTTGCTCCCTGCCATCCATTTAGTGTTTATCATTAATATTGTCGCCAGACACTACATCATTCACCAAAAAATTGTAAAATACTTTCATCATCATATGATCAAACGTCATATGCACATCCTCGGCAATTTGCATATCATTTTCATTTACGTGCATACTATAATCCGCCATCTCCTTCAGCTTTCCGCCACCATATCCAGTAATCCCAATCACTGGTATACCTTGCTCTTTAGCATATTCTGCCGCGTTCAACACATTTTTTGAATTACCTGACCCGGAAATACCAATAAACAAATCATCTTTTTTGATTTTGTTTCTCAATTGAAAACGAAATATTTCTTCATAACCGATGTCATTTGCCACCGCCATCATTGTTGAAACATTATCGCTCAAACAGCAAAAGTTAAATTTCTTCTCCACATATTCGCTAATCCCTTTATTAAAGTCATTTTGCATATGCGATGCCGTAGCAGCCGAACCACCATTCCCACACACATAAATCGTCCCTCCCTTATTATATGCATCATATATCGCATTCATTGCCTCATTTATCTCATCGAGATTCAAATCGCGAATCACCTTTATTTCTCTATCATAATATTCTTTAATCGCTTTTTTGAAATCCATTTTATTATCTCCTTTCAATTATTAATTTCACTGCATTTAGTAAATCGTCCGCCTCAAAGCTAGCCTTAATCCTGTGACGATCGTCAAATGGCTCACCGCACTTCAGCAAACACGTTTTCATACCGGCATTTACCCCAGTCTCCACGTCCCTCCACGAATCGCCTATCATAAACGAAGTATCTAAATCTATATTATAACGCCTCTCCGCCTCCTTGACCATTCCAATTTTCGGCTTTCGGCAATCACAATCAATCTTTAATTCCTTAACTTCCCCATCAAAGCCTTTATCAGGGTGATGTGGACAATAAAACAAATCATCTATATAAGCTCCTTCCTTGCCAAGAAGCGTTTCCAACCTCGCGTGAATCTCGTCCAACTCCTCCACCGTGGCTTCACCTCGCGCCACCACTGGCTGGTTAGTAATCACTATACATAAATACTCCGAAGCATTTATCATTCTAACCGCCTCCGCAGCGCCATCCATCAGCCTCAATTTTTCCTTACTAGAAACAATCCCACAGTATTCGTTTATCGTACCATCCCTATCTAGGAAAATGCATTTTTGTTTATTCTTCAAGTTTCTTAGCTCCGGAATACCATTCTCATAATCCTCATTGACAAGCCTGTATCTCTCCGGGGTGCCCATATCCTTGACATATTCAGTAGAATGATAAGAAAACACCCTGCCCCCATCCACAAACTTTGCAATTACGTCCTTTTCAATCCCTAACTTCTCTGGTCTCTCTATTACTTCCAAAATTTCAGGCGAAAACACATAAATCCCAGAATTCACAATATTACGATAATCATACCCACTTCGGTCATTCTCTTTCGAATCAAATGCCTCCACTACATTATTTTCGCCAACTATCACCAAATCACTATCAAAAGGATGCGAATTGGGATGCGTCAAAAGAGTTGCAACACTATTATGTTCACGATGAAACTTTATCATCTTTTCAAAATCCACATCAAAAAACACATCGCCAAACACCACTACGAAGTCTTCCTTTAATTGCTCTTTCAAATAATATAATGCTCCAGCCGTCCCTAATGGATCATTCTCGTCCTCCTCATTATACATAATCTCCACCCCCCATTTTTTACCATTACCAAAATAATCCGATATCACTTCTCCTAAATGCCCTATTCCGATAATGATTTCTGTAATGCCATTTCTCTTCAAACATTCGATCTGGTGCTCCAAGATTGGTTTTCCACCCACCCTCAGCATAGGCTTCGGAATCTCATCATTGGTCACAGAAGCAATTCTTGTACCTTTCCCCCCTGCCATTATTACTGCTTTCATGATAAGTTCTCTTTAACCCATTCTGAAGTTTTTCGCACTGCATCATCCGAAGTATTCTTAGCCGACCAACCCGTCCGATGAATTTTATCCAAATTATACTGAAACTTTGGCACGTCTCCTTTCCAACCCACTTTCCCTCCTGTATACATATACCTTACATCCTTAAGCCCAAAAACCTCACACACGATGTCTGCAATTCTCGTCACCGAAGTCGCCGTCTCTACGCCTATATTATAAACCGTCATTCCTTCTGGTATATCGTCGGTCATTCTCAGAATCACATCAACGAGATCGTCTACGTATATGTAGGGTTTCGTCTGATGACCATCCCCCAAAATCTCAAGTTCCTTCGGATTTTTGTCCAGTTTCTTCACAAAATCATACACCACACCATGCGTCAAATACGACCCAATCACATTCGGAAACCTAAACACCATACTATGATAATCGTTCATAAATGTATAAGACGAAATGAAGCCTTCACAGGCATATTTTGCCCCACCATAATACGAAATTGGTTGCAAACCACCCAAATCCTCCGTAGCTTTCTCTCCTTCCACGTCACCGTATATTGCTGATGTTGAAGCGAAAAACAAGTTCTTAATATCATTTTGTCGCATCAACTCCAATACACTACGTGTAGTCAAAAAAGTATCTCTATAATCAACTTCTGGATTTTGACCACCTTTCTGAATATCCGAATTTGCCGCCAAATGATAAATAATATCAAACTTCAACCCCTTAAACTCCTTCAAAAATCCTTGGGTATTATCTATATCAATCTTCACAAAATGATAATTTGTTTTACCCTCAAACATCTTGGCATGTTCTTCCTTGCCAATTGTAAAATTATCTACAGAATATACCTCATCGCCACGCTCCAACAAACGTTTTATTAAATTAGTTCCTATAAACCCCGCCCCACCTGTAACTAATACTCTTCTCATTTCTTACTTCCTTTCCTAATTAATACTCACCGGTATCGTACCTTGATGGTCAAATTTAAACACCATCTCCCTATACTTTGCTAAAGCTTTCCTAAATCTATCTTGTTCACCCTGAGGTACATAAAACAAGAAAAATCCACTTCCTCCAGCACCCAATATCTTTCCTCCCAAAGCCCCATTCTTGGTAGCAAGCTCATACAATTCATCAAAATCCGAGTTCGATATCCCATTCGCCAGAGTACGTTTTATTTTCCAATTCTCATCTAAAATTTCACCCAACGCGTCGATATTACCAAGTTCCAGTTGTTTCTTTAATTCATATGTCAGTTCCACAATTTTCTTCTGTCCCGCTTCCTTATCTTTCTGATTGCTCAAATTTTTGCCCTGCTCCTTCAATATCGACGATGCGCTGTGCTCCCCTCCCACATATATCATAATCAAGTTTTTTTCCAAATCATCATATTTATCACTTGGAAGTAACACCGGTTCCACCGATACACTATCATCACGATTAAACTGATAGAAATTTAGCCCACCGTAAGCCGCCGCGTATTGGTCTTGCTTGCCTATCGGAGCTCCGCATACATCAATCTCCATATGGCAAGCCGCCTCAGCTAGTTCATGCTTAGTCGAATACTCCCTCTTATAACATTTCAAATTATTTAATAACCCGACCGTAAAAGAACTTGACGACCCCAGACCAGTTCCTTGCGGAATGTCCGCAATTGACGCAATCTCTACCCCCTCGACATCCTCCTGCCTCAAACATTCTCTAAAAATCTGATGTTTAATTTTCTTTACATCATCCACCGTTTCGGTTTCCGAATACTTCAGTACAGTTTGATTCGGTGAAAACGACTTATGCAAAACAATATACATATATTTGTTTATAGTTGTACTAATTACGCATCCACCATTTTTCCGATAATAACTCGGCAAATCGCTTCCACCCCCACAAAAGCTTACTCTAAAAGGAGTTCTTGTAATAATCATATAGCCTCGCCTTTCATATTACTATTATTATACCACACTAGCAAATGTCTGGCAGTTCAGAACATCCTCTTTTCTAGCTAATAGATATTATTTTTCCAAAATCCATTTTTGATTTAAGCCTCCGTGCCCAGTATAAATCTGAATATTCTTTTCTCTTAAAGCCTTGCCACCATATATGTCTAATACCAATTCCGAACACGCCGACTTTATCTGATAAGTACCGTCAGGATTTTGGGTCACATCGAAATAACTTGCACAACTCCCATCTCTATCCCATAATTGGACATTCGTCTCCAACGTTTTTCTCGCACCATATACATTCAGTGACTTGTTGGTAGCAGGGTTTACTATCTCATACAATTGATTATGCTCATTGTATATAAATTTAAACCGCTGATTTTCATCTTTATGTTTACTATATAATTGAATATTCGCACCATTTTCAGCCTTATTGATGCCACCATAAATATCTATAGCATAGTCGGTATCGCTAGCAGATGTTATCGTATATTCCGATTCATCTATTGTCCCATTCTCTACCTCGACCTCCTCCGCTACTTCTTCTACAGCTTCCAGATACCAACGCTGATTATTCCCGCCATTACTAAAATATACTTGAATATTTTTACCATTCTCTATTTTCCCTCCATAAATATCCAGCACCAAATCAGAACACGAAGACAGGATAGAATAAGACCCGTCTGCATTCTTATCCACACGCCAATAACTTGCGCAACTTCCATCTCTATCCCACAGCTGTACATTAGTCTCTTCATCCATCCAGCCACCATACACATTCAAGCTCTTATTTGAAACAGTATTAACTATTTCATAAAAACCATTGTTTTGATACACAAATTTAAATCGCTGATTTTCATCCCCGTGTTTTTTGTATAATTGGATATTCGCTCCACTATCTCGTAATCCAGCATATATATCTATTGCATAATTCTTATCAAGGGCAGACGTAATAATGTATTCCTCATCATCAATTATCGCATCCTGCTTTTCTCCCGGTGTAGCCGGGTCGACTTTTCTATGTTTTTTTACTTCTACCGTATTAGTTATCCCTCCAAACCAATCCTGGAAATACAAATAAAAATTCCGATTCCCATACGCCCCACAATACGCTGTACCATACCCCGCCGCAATCGCTCCCGCATTTGGCTGATACGGTGTATACCGATACAGCGCCGAAGTCGCGAGCGACCTAATATTCACCACCGACCCACCACAGCCAGAGTTTGGATTATATTGAATGTAGTTATTGCCCAAAGGATAGTTCGTCCACCCACCATCAAGCACTGTGCGAAATAGCGCCGCCGCCTTCCTCACCTGGTTTTTAAACCCATAATACTGCGACGAACACGGCGCTGTATCTGGACAACCATATCCAGTCGCTTTCCGATAGTCCCCGTTATTAGGAATCGGATCCGTAATCAGAGAAGTCTCTTTTTGTAGTAGCACAATCAACGCCTGCGGGTTAATTTTATAATCCTGTGCCGCCTGCCAAATAATATGCGCCGCCGTCTCACCTGAGCCAATTACCTCACCATCGCCAAACCTCTCCTCGCTTAGGCACACAAAATGTCCATTCTCCCAATGCCAAGTATAATTCTTATTCGCCGATAGACTAAGATAATAATTATAGTTAGTATTAGAGCACGGATTTTTCTTCGTCAAAAACGCCTGAATCTCCGCCTCGCTCATCGCATCATATCGCCCCATCTGATAATCCGAAATAATATACCCAGGATCAAACTCTGCCAGCGACGCCGCCTCCGCCCCATCCGCACCTTTAAACCTCTGTGTCAAAAACGTAAATAAAAACACCGCCACAAACACCCCTATTACCACATACCACACCCGTTTATCTCTCCGCCTCATCACCATTCCACTGCTACTTATTTCACCGTATTTCATAGGCTAACTCCTCCGCGTATCACGCCACTTTTCCCCCCTGCATTCAATGTTATAATTATATCCGCTTCTCCACTCCCCAGTTCCCCTACCGGCACATCAAATCCTTCGCAAGTCGCCGTCGTCACGTTTTGTACGATTCCAGCCTCGTCACTATATAAAACAGCCCCCCCTCGCTGTACTTCCATCCTGCACTCACCACTTTCCAAATACTGATCAATATTCACTCTCACCATTAAATTATCCCCTGCTACTCCAGCATAGGTAATCGCCCCCGACAGTTCATCCGCAATATTTGGGTCTTCACCATCATATTGCACAGTCTTTGGCTTCTCTACCACCTCGCTAGTCTCTTCCATTACACGTTCTTCTTTACTCATTGCCTGCGTCTGTTCGACACCCTGATCATCATCGCTCTTTTTATCTCTAAAATAATTATCCCACACCAAATACGCCACAACTGCCGCCGCCACAAACAGCACCAACATAACTAGCCAAGAAATCCATTTTTTGCTTTTTTTGTGTTTTTTTGCCATAAATTACAATTCTCCTATACTAATAGTAACACATCTTCAACTATTTTTCTACTATTATTTATAAATATTTTCCATATAATCGTATCGAGCCATAATCCAGTCCCTTAATCGCGCGACTTCCCTATCGTAACTCTTTCTCCCCCACAAGTTTTCATTTTTTATAGCAGCCTCATTTATTAACTCTATTTGTTGGTCAACATACTGCATCAGTTCATCTTTTCGACCATCTAATGTCCTCCTAAATACATCTTTCACAACATCCTGAAACTCGGGTAGCTCCATCAAATCATACATCATCCTCGATATTTTCGTACTTGCATCATAGTCCTCGAAGCTAAGATCATTCTCCGTATAAAACTCTTCCGGCATCAATTCCACTTTTCTCACCATAGTTTCAGTTGGCGAATAAAACTGCTCACCCAACCAATTCGCCCAACCCTTGTTTGCCAAGGCAAAATCAAAGTCCCATCCAGGACCAGCATAAATTTTACTATCAGAACCATCCTTGTAAAAATAAAAACTCGTCCAATACGCATCTGGATTCACTGTAAATTCATTCAATAAATAATACTGCGCAAACGACTCAACATCCACAATCTCACTTATCAATTCATAATCTCTATCTTCTAAAGCTTCTTCAAATCTATTATATTCATCCATAAACATATCAAAAGAGTTTTCAATATTGTCCTTCGAAACACAGTCCTTGGCCACAAGCACATCATCCCTAGATGATTTCCTATGATACTCTTCCAAATCGCCATATATGTTATCTAGCTCAACCAATACACCAAATTGATTGCGTAAATCTACAGTTGTTTTACTAATCTCCATACTTCGCATTAAATAATACAAGCCTCTATATTGATCATCAATATAGAGCTCCACAAATTGCCCTTCGTAAGAATATTTCATCGCAAGCATACCGGCTAAATAAAAAGAAATATCATTTCTTAAATTTGTATCATCCATATGATTAGCCAAAAGTATCCATTTTTTTGCCTTACCAAGCCCAAACAAATCTACCTTATCGTCAAATTTCAATCTAAATGGCTTCTTATCCGGAATCCACTCCCACGTCGCGTTTCCCCTCCCCCTCACCTCCACATTCTCAAAATCAGTAATCACGCCGTCATTATATAACGTCAACTCATTCCCCTCATATTTTGTCTCTTTCAATCCTGCATTTATTTCTTCCAGCGACACTCCATTCAACGTGATATTAATCCTCGGCACCCCCCTATCTTCAAACTCATTATATTTCTGCCGATATAGATCCAACTTCAACAAAAAACCCATCCCAACCCCACAAGCCACGACTCCAATAATCAAAACTAGGAGCCAACACTTCTTGCTCATAGCTTTATTCTATCACGTCCCCCGTTTTATTCCAAATCCAACCTCCAGCCAATAATCAGCACAATAGCAACCCCCGTATCAAAAACTACTCGAGGTCCAACCCCAAAATCTCCGCCGCCGCCATCAAAATCTTATTTTCTTCTTCAGACGCATCCACCATCCGCGCCTTAAATAGCTCCACCGTTTCCTCGTGCCGAAAGTCCAATACCTCTAGCGACCTCGCCGCCCCTGGCACCTTTTTTAGTACCCCCTTGGCTACCAAATTATCAATATGCTCTGCCACCGCCGACACTGAAGATAACCCCAGCCCCGCCTGAATTTCCCGATACGATGGCGAATACCCATTTTCCTCCGTAAAATCTTGCAAATAGTCCAAAACCGCTAATTGTTTTTTTGTCAATTTAATACCCATATGCTATAATTATATACAATGGAAAAAAATAAATCAATCGATGGGCTTAAACCTCGTCGCACCAAAACTGCGACGGCTCAAACTGTAGCTCCCCAAAAATCTACTACCAAATCAACCCATAAGTCTACCGCCAAGTCGGTCAAATCCTCCACGGCTAAATCCCATAAAACTCTCTCTAAGACCACCAAAACTCCCCAGCCTACCCGGCCCACTCCTGCTGCTATCGATGTTCAAGCACCAGCCCAAGCCCTAGAAGATACCTCCACCCCGGACGCACCTTCCTCAGCCGACATCACCGCCGACTTTTTAAAGCCTACTCAAGTTTTCAATTTCGACGAAGATAGTGGCGAGCTTCAAGCCTCTGACCAATCCCCTACTTCAAAGCCATCCACCGGGCAAGACGACCAACCTCCTCTCCCCGACCAACCCACCAAATCAAAAAAGCCAAAGAAAGCGAAAAAACCCGTGTCCAAAAAACGTAAAATCATTACCAGTATTATTCTTGTTATCGTATTATTACTTATTGGTGGCGTCACTTGGTTAGTCCTCTGGGGCAATGACATCATCGCCAAAATCACCGGCGGTCAAGGCAATCTCCTAGACCTTATCACCTTTGTTGAACCCACCTACGAGCGCCTCAAGACCGACGATAACGGCCGCACCAATATCCTCGCCTTTGGTACTAGCGGTTATAATATGGAGGGCGACGAAGGTAATGGCACCCACGACGGCGCTCAGCTCACTGACTCCATTATGGCCATCAGCCTCAATCAAGACACCGGCGATATCGCTATGATTTCCTTGCCCCGCGACTTAAAAGCCTCCCCCACTTGCACCGCCACCGGCAAAATTAATGAAGTCTACTGGTGTAATGGTGGCGGCGGTGATGCATCTATTGAGACCGAAGCCACCGCAGCACAAGCTCTAATGGATGAAGTTAGCGATATCCTCAATATCGATTTCCAGTACTTCGCTCATCTTAACTGGGGTTCGCTCGTCCAAATCGTTGACACCCTTGGTGGCATCAATGTTACACTCGATGAAGGCATTTATGACTATAATTGGACCGGCGCCGTTTTCGAGCCCGGCGTCGAATACACCATCGACGGTGCGCAAGCCCTTGGCCTCGCCCGCGCTCGTCACGGTACTACTGGTGGCGACTTCTCTCGTGGTGCCTCCCAGCAAAAAATTCTCATCGGCATCAAAAACAAAATCTTTGAAAAAGATCTCGGTCTTACTGATATCATGGGTCTCGCCTCCACCCTCGGTGACAATCTACGCACCAACTTCTCCCTCGAAGAACTTAAATCCCTCGCTCACCTCGCCTCTGAATTCGATTTCGATTCTATGCGCCAAATCTCCCTCTACCCAGATTATATGACCACCGGCTCCATCAATGGTATTTCTTATGTTTTGCCACGCGGCGGCGCTGGCTACTACACCAATATCCAAAACTACGTCACCAAAATGCTATCTAACGACCCCCGCGTCTACGAAGATGCCACTATCTTAGTCTTAAATGGCACCGACACCGTCGGTCTCGCCGCCACCGTCGAAGCCGACCTCACCGAAGCTGGCTACACCGGTATCACTGCCGACAACGCCCCCGAGGGCAGTTATCCTGATAAGTACGCTCTCTACGTCCTCACCGACACCGCCCCAGGTACTTTAAAGATGCTCGAAGAAAAATACCAACTCACCGCAAAACCAGCTGACGAACTCCCCGAGTCCATCTCCCGCGACTACGACTTCGTCCTCATCCTCGGCGGCGAAACCAGTGATACTAGCAATAATAATAACTAAATAGTTTATACTTTTAGAATATCTACAGATTTGTTATGTTGTGTTTTTTACAAAACCTCAGTAATGCGAGTGCTCATGTAACACTCATAGAAACACCCAGCATCCAGGGTGGCTAGAATCATTGTAGAATTATAGTGTTAATACCGTCTGGACTAAAGCGCGAGCATCTGACAGGTTTTGTAAAAAACACCAACAGAACAAGTCCAATTCTAAAAGTATAAACTATTTAGTTGTCAACCTTACTAATAATCAATTTTCTTTCTCTCCCCTCCCCCTCCGAGTGCGTCTCAATATCTGAATAATCCCCCGCCACCTTATGTACCACGCGCCTATCCGCCGCGTTTAGATTAATTTCCATCGGTTCCCCCGTCTTCCTTACCTTACTAATCCACCCCTCTGCTTTTTCCGCAATCCTATCTGCTCTCTGCCTCTTATAATTCGCCACATCCACATTTACCCGCGTCACCTCAGCTTCCTTAGACACTAACGCCATCGACACGATATGTTGTAAAGCCCTCAAATTATCCGCATTCCGTCCAATCAGAAGCGAATTTAGTGAAGTGGAAGGTACCGACAACTGTATCACTTCATCATCAATCGTCGATGTCACCGCCACATTGATTCCAAAGAAGCTTAACAAATCCTCGAGGTATCGCGCCGCGAACCGAATCGACTCATCTTTATTCATACTTTATCTCCTTTTCTTTTTAGTATCACGAGCGGAGATTCTAGTTATTTTTGTTCCTGTTTTTTTATTTTCGACCACTTCGGCTTCCTGAATCTTCCGGAGTTCCTTCAGTACCGCCTTATCGGTCATATCATCAATTTCTTTATCCACCTTTTTAAGTACAATTCTCTGTTGAATTACCGTGATTACATTACTGAGGAAATAGTAAAACGCTAGCGCCCCATTTAGATTAAACATAATAAAGAACATCATCAGAGGCATCATCATCGACATTTGCCCCGTCGCAAAACTGCTCACATCAGAATTATCCACTTCTTTCCCATCTTTTGCATCCTTCAGTAAATCTCTAAACGACTTCTTTTTCTCTGATTTACCCGACGGCATCTGCTGCTTCGTCGCTAAGTATTGTACCACCGACGCCATTATCGCGCACACTAGTATAAATAACGCGCTCCATGAGAATCTCCCCCCTAACACATCACTCGCCTTCACATCCAACCGAATCACCCCAAATAACTGCGGATGGAAATCGTACTCTGTCTTTTCCTCTGCCGGAATATCATTATTGGTTAAATCCGCCAAATATACTTCCTGCTTCTCTTCCAAAGTCCGAATCTCTGACCCCTCATACGCCACAATATCATACGCTCGGTTCATCAAATTATCTTGAGGTAAAGGTGTCGCAATCACCCGAATCGCCGAGAAAATCGCAATAAATATCGGCAGCTGGATAATCAAAGTCACAATCGACGCAAATGGCTTCACATTATACCGCTTATAAAGGTCCATCGTCTGTAACGATTCAAGTTGTTTATTCCCCTTACAATTCTTCTTAATCTGTGTCAGCTCCGGCTGCAACTTCCGCATCAACTTCGTCTGATTTAATTGTCTCCGAGTGAGTGGCCACATACACAGCTTCACTATCACTGTAAATATAATAATCGCCAGCCCAAAATCGTGTACTAAATTAAATATCACAAACAAAATATTCACAATCGGCCGCACCACTAATATATCAATCAAATTAAACGGTCCACCAGTCAAAATTGAACCAATCACGAATAAAATAAATATCCCCCAATAGATATATTTTTTCACACTCTTCTTATCCATTCTTCTTATTATAGCACACTTTACTTTCTTCCACCAGTTTCCCCAACATCCCCTCTAGCTCCCCAAACGGCATCT
>JAZPZQ010000049.1:0-59725 GCA_045544765.1 Candidatus Nanosyncoccus sp. | reverse complement strand
GGATAAAAGTTACCCTGGGGATAACAGGCTGATCGCGCCCAATAGTTCACATAGACGGCGCGGTTTGGCACCTCGATGTCGGCTCATCACATCCTGGAGGGGGAGCACCTTCCAAGGGTCCGGCTGTTCGCCGGTTAAAGTGGTACGCGAGCTGGGTTCAGAACGTCGTGAGACAGTTCGGTTTATATCCGGCATGATCGTGAGGAATCTTGAGGAGATCTGTCTCTAGTACGAGAGGACCGAGATGGACGCATCTCTAGTGTGCCGGTTGTGGTCACCTACTGCATCGCCGGGTAGCTATGTGCGGAAGAGATAAGCGCTGAAAGCATATTAAGCGCGAAGCCCACTCCAAGATAAGGATTCCCTAGGAGACTCCTAATAGATGATTAGGTTGATAGGCTTTAAGTGGAAGTACCGTAAGGTATGGAGCTGAGAAGTACTAATAGGTCCATCGCCTTTTTATGTTCTAGGTTTTTAGCAAGACTTTGGTCGCGCTGGGAACCTAGGAGACTTAGCTAGCAAACGGTGTTTGTATAACATCGTGACGCTTTAAAATCTTTGTTCACCTTATGGACATCAATAGTAATAATTAGCGTCTAATTGTTACGATTTGGTGCCCATAGCGCCAGGGAAATACCTGTAATCATTCCGAACACAGAAGTCAAGCCTGGTCGCGCCGATTATACTGCTTTGCGGGAAACTAGGAAGGTGCCAAATTATAAAAAACCACTCGTAACACGGGTGGTTTTTTCTTGGAGCAAACAGAAGAGTAGTAAAAGGGCTCGATTAAGATCGAGCCCTAGGTTTAAAACCCATTTTCGAGATAGGCGCGTTGCGCTTTGGTGAGTTGGTCGATTTTGATGCCTTTTGACTTGAGGGCTAATTCGGCAACTTTCTGATTAATATACTCCGGCACAGAGTACAGTGTTTTTTTGGTGTTGTTGTCAAAATATCGAGCAATATGAAGTACGCTGAGGAGTTGGATTGAAAAGCTCATATCCATAATCTCGGCGGCGTGGCCGTCGGCGGCGGCAAGGTTAACTAGGCGACCGTCGGCAAGAACGTAGAGCGTCTTGGCGGAAGAGTCGCTATTTGCGATGCGATATCCAATGATGTTTGTTCTTGCAATATCGCTGCTAATTGTACACTTGGTAAGCTGGTCGAGGTTAATTTCGACATTGAAATGACCAGCATTGACCATAATGGTGCCGTCCTTCATTGCTTTGAAATGCTTAGCCGTAATAACATCTTTGCAACCAGTGGCGGTAATAAAAATATCGCCGAGTTTGGCGGCTTGGCTCATATTCATTACTTCAAAACCGTCCATATGAGCTCGAAGAGCTTTTATGGGGTCGACTTCGGTGATAATGACTTTGGCGCCAAGTCCTTTCATACGCATAGCAATGCCACTACCACAATCGCCATAGCCAGCTACCACTACTGTTTTGCCAGCAATGATGAGGTTGGTAGTGCGAAGGATGCCGTCTGTAACTGATTGACCAGTGCCATAGTGGTTGTCAAATAAGTGTTTGCAATCGGCGTCGTTGACGTCAATCATCGGGAACTGTAGTTTGCCCTTTTTGGCAAGAGCTCTTAAGCGATGAACGCCCGTGGTAGTTTCTTCGCAGCCGCCGATGAGGCGGTCGGAGTATGCTTCGCGATTTTGATTTTCCTGAAGTAGTTTAACCAAATCGCCACCGTCGTCGATGATGACGTGTGGTCGGTGGCTCAGGGCGTGCTTGAGGAAATCCCAATATTCGTATTCGCTACAGTTGTGTTTGGCGTAGACGGTGACGTATGGGGTTTCGGCAAGCGCGATGGCTACATCATCTTGCGTAGAAAGCGGATTGCAACCGGTCGCGATAACATTGGCGCCTAATCTTGCCAAGGTTTGGACCAAATAGGCTGTCTTAGCTTCCAGATGAACTGATGTCACTATTGTATAGCCAGCGAGTGGTTGTACTTTGCGATACTCTTCAATGAGTTGGTTCATAATGGGCATATGATTACCTGCCCATTCGATTTTCTGACGTCCAGATGTAACTGATGGTAAGTTTGATTTCTTGGAATATACACACATCCCACTACCTGATTCAAATGACATTTTAATACCTCCTTTGTAAAATGTCTCAAATGAACAACGCGTTACTATCTCGAAAATGAAAAGGTACAGAAAACAGGGCGGTAAAGCCCTGCCTTACTGAATATATTATAACACAAAATGTTATTTTGCGCTAGGGGTATTCTTAGTTCTCTTCGGTGGTAGATTCTTCAATGGCGGAGAGGAGAGAGTCTTCGACATTGTGCTTTTTCTTCTTGGTGGTTGGCTTGTTGAGTTCAATGTCGATGTCGTAGCCGGTGAGCTTAGAGGCTAGGCGGACGTTTTGGCCCTGTTTGCCGATAGCGATGGATTGTTGCTCGGGGGAGACAAAGACCTTGGCTTTCTTGCCGTCAATGTCAACCTTCATAATCTCGGCGGGACTTAAAGCTTCACGGATGTACTCAGAGGCGTTGTCGCTCCAGGTGATGATATCGATCTTTTCGCGGTCGCCGATTTCATTCATAACGGCATTAACACGGATACCGCGGCCACCTACGAAGGTACCAACTGGGTCAACACCAGGTACGGTAGACATTACGGCGATTTTGGTGCGACGACCGGCTTCACGGGCGATGCCACGGATTTCGACGGTGTTGTTTTCGAGTTCAGGGACTTCTTGACGGAAGAGTTGCTCGACAAACTCGGCGCAGGCGCGAGAAAGGATGAGTTGGGCGCCACGGTCGCCACGTTCGATGTTTTTGATGTAGACTTTGATACGTTGACCGACGGAGTAGTGATCACTGTCGATTTGTTCGGAGCGAGGCATAATGCCGGTGGCACGACCGAGGTCGATACGGACGAGCTTAGGCTCGACGCGGGAGACGGTACCGGTGACGATTTTGCCGACTTTGTCTTCGTAGGCGGAGAGAACAGCGTCATTTTCGGCTTCACGGAGACGTTGGATGACGACTTGTTTGGCGGTCTGAGCGGCGACGCGACCGAAATCTTTGACAACGTGTTTTTCTTCGATAGTGCCACCGAGCTCGGCTGATTTATCTTGTTTCTTGGCGTCGGCTAGGGGGATTTCGGTGGAAGGGTTGTAGGCGAGGCCGTCTTCGATGATTTCACGAGTAACAAAAACGTCGGCTTCGCCGGTTTTGGTGTTCAGTACGGCGCGGACGTTCATATCGCGGTCGCCGTTGTCTTTGCGCCAAGCGGCGGCGATGGCTTGCTCGATAACGTTCAATACGGTTTCTTTGGGTAAGCCTTTTTCCTCGGCTATGATATCAACCATAGCGGACATTTGCTTTAAATCTAGGTTTTCCATATTACTCCTTTGATAGTTAACGGGTCCTGGCTGAATCTATTTTTAGGACATCGGGACTTGGAATTTTAAGCACGTCATACACTGGGCGTCCGGGAAAGATTGCCCTAAAGGGCAACTTTCTCGGCGCCGTCAGGAATATACGTGTTAAAATTCCAAATCATTTTATGATGTCCTAAAAACAGATTTCAGCCACCCGTTAACTGTTAAATTTAATTAAAAAACCGCCTCTATTGCAAGAGTCGGTCATAATCTGTATATCTCTATTATAGCAAGGGGGTTGAAATATGTCAAGGAGTTTGCTATAATAGAGGTATTGTTTAAATACTTGTAACAAAAAGGAAAATTATGAATTTAAGTGAAGAACAGAGGCGTGCCCGGCTCTTAAAATCAAGGGCAGAGAGGTTGCCAGGGATTAAGAGGCAATATGAGGAGGCTCAGGGGCGGAAAGCGTCTGGTGAAGTTACGAATGGGCAAGTATCAGGGGTGGATAAGTTTGAGGAGGCGCAGGGCCGGAATTTTAACTCAAATTTTGCTCCTGGAGGCAAGGATGCCGGGCTGGTAGGTTCTAAGGCTAGTGGGAATAAAAAGGGCTCTAAGGGGGCAAAAAACGCTTCTCATGGCAAAAATGCTGGTAAAAAGGGTGCGAAAGCGGTCAAAAGTAATGCGAAATCGAGGGCGAAGGCAGAGGCGGAACAGAGGAAGGTGAATTTGTCGGTATCGGTGAAAAAAGGTGATATGGTGCACCATCAGAGGATGCTTTCTCAAGATGTAAATGCGCAGGCGACGCAGCATATTATAGGGGTGCCGGTGAATAAGTCGCGCTATAATGGTTACGGGGGTGAGCAGGTGACGAATGCGAAGTTGAAACAGATGCGGCCGGATCCGGAAGCGGTGCGGATTATCCCGATTGGTGGTGTGGGGGAATTTGGTATCGGTAAGAATATGACCATTCTCGAATACAAATCTGAGATGATTGTGATAGATATGGGGGTGCTGTTTGCGGGAGAGGATTATCCTGGGGTGAATTATATGATACCAGATATTAAGTATCTCGAGGATAATATTGCGAAGGTGAAGGCGGTTCTGTTTACGCACGCACACCTAGATCATATTGGGGCGTGCCGGCATTTACTGCCGAAGTTCCCGAATACTGTGCCGATTTATGGGACGGATTTTACAATAGGGATGATTAAGAAACAGATGTCGGAGCTTGACGAGGAGCCGGATATGAATTATCAGGTGGTTGACCCTTTGAAGCACGAGAAGATTCAGGTGAGCGAGCATTTTTCGGTGGAATTTATCCACACTTTGCACTCAATTCCGGGAAATGCGGCGATTGTGGTGAGGACGCCAAATGGACTAATTTATTTCTCGGGGGACTGGCGGCACGAGGAGCGGCCGATGGGGATTCAGACGGATTACGAGCGGATTGACGAAATTGTGAAGAATGAAGGGGTGGATTTATTGGTGAATGAGTCGACTAATATCGATTCGCCGGGGCGGCACCCACATTCGGAGTATGATGTGGGTGAGAACCTCGGTAAAGTGATGGACCATTATGTGAATGGGCGGGTGATTATTTCGTGTTTTTCGTCGCAGATTTTGAGAATTGAGCTTATTTTGAAAGAGGCGGCTGCTAGGGGCAGGAAGGTGGCGTTTTCGGGATTTTCGATGATCAATAACGTAGAGGTGGCACTCCGCGCGAAGTCGATTAAGGTGCCGAAGGATACCATTGTGAAGATGGAAGATATTATTAAGCTGCCGGATGAGAAGGTTTGTATTGTATGTACGGGGTCGCAGGGGGAATTGAACGCAGTTTTGAATCGGATGGTGACGGGGGCGCATAAATATATTAAGATTAAATCGACGGATACGATTGTGTTTTCGTCGAACCCGATTCCGGGGAACGAGCCGCACGTGGTGTCGACAGTGGATGGGTTGCTGCGCGAGGGGGCGCAGGTGATTCAAAATGGTAAAACTCACCTTACTAATATCGGACCATTGCATTTGTCGGGTCACGCGTATTTTGAAGACCACGTGGATTTTGTGACTAGGTTACACCCGACGAACTATATGCCCTATCACGGGGAGTTTTATATGCTGGAGCATAATGCGGAGATGGCGGAAAACGTGATTGGAATTGATCGGTCGCGGATTCTGGTGTCAGATGATGGAGACATTGTGGAGCTGATGCCGGACAAAACGATTCGGAAGTGTGGACGGATTCACGTGGGGAATAAACTATACGACGACGCGGATCAGGCGGTACACGAAGCAGTGGTGAAGGACCGAATTCATATTTCGCGCGAAGGGATTTTCGTGATTGTGCTGACTTTGTCGAAGAAAACTGGACACCTAATGAAGACGCCGGATATCGTGTCGCGGGCGTTTATTTACCTCGATAACTCAGAGGAGTTGATTGGGAAGATTCGGCATTATTTGCGTCAGAAGACTGATAAATCAATTGCAACTGACCCGGAGATGAAGGTATTGAAAGAAGAAATCAAGGAAGACATTACGCATATTTTGTTTGACGCGACGGGGCATACCCCGATTGTGATTCCGGTGATAAATAAAGTATAATGTGGTATAATATAAGGGTGGCCGGGTGGCGGAATTGGTATACGCGTTCGACTTAAAATCGAATGGGAAACCATACGGGTTCAAGTCCCGTCCCGGCTACCACGATTCGTGCTAAAATCGCTCATCTGTGCATTTTTCCTCGTTCGCTCATCTAATAGATGCGCTTCACTCGGAGAAAATACACATCTGAACGATTTTAGCTACGAATTAAACTTTGCTGGGATTGGCGCAGCTTGGTAGCGCGCACGCATGGGGTGCGTGAGGTCAGGAGTTCAAATCTCCTATCCCAGACCATGTTAGATAGTTTTCAGGGTGTGGCGCAGTTGGTAGCGCTTTAGCGTAGGGACGCTGAGGTCGTGGGTTCAAGTCCGATTAACAATATGTCAGGGTGTGGCGCAGTTGGTAGCGCGCAGCGTTCGGGACGCTGAGGTCGTGGGTTCAAGTCCCATCACCCTGACCATTTTTTATTGTATAATAATAGTATGAATATTTTATATTGTGGGGATAAGGGGATTGCGCGGGGGGTGTTGGTGTCGATATTGTCGATTTTGAAGCATAATAAAGGGGTGTTACATTTTTATATTTTGACGATTAATTATCAGAACACTGAGGCGTTTACGGAGAAATCGGCGAAGTTTTTGGATAAGTTGGTGAAGGAAACAAATGCGAAAAGCTTCGTGAAGTTAATTGATGCGACGGAAGTGTTTGTAAAGAATCTGCCGAAAAAGAATATGGGGTCGTATTTTACGCCGGCGTCGATGCTTAGACTTTATATTGATAAAGTGCCAGAAATTGCGAAGTTGGATAGGGTATTATATTTAGATTATGATGTAGTGTGTCGGGGGGACATAGGTGAGTTTTATAATATGAATCTCGCTGGTGTGGAAGCGGCGGGGGTTTTGGATATTTATGGGCGACGTTGGTATCATTATCACGGACTGTTTAAGCAAGATTATATGAATTCGGGAGTGATGCTGTTTAATATGCCGGAATGTTTGAAGTCGGGGATGTTTGCGAGGACGGTAGAGTTGTGCGCGAGTCGATGGATGATGCTAGCAGACCAGGCGGCGCTAAATAAATCGATTGAGAGACGCGCGCTGGTAGACAGAAAGTACAATGAGCAGGAGGAGAGACCGAGGGCAGATACGGTGCTGCATCATTTTAGCAATAATTTTAAGTTTTGGCCGTATTTTCATGTGCAGAAAGTGAAGCCTTACGAGATTGATAAAATACATAATGTTCTGAAAATTACTGAATATGATGATATATTAGAAGAGTACGATAAACTAAAGGATAATTTGTAATGGCAAAGGCAGAATTGTTTCAGAAAGATATTCCGAAGTCTGAACGAGTGTTTTATTACGAATCGGAGACGGATGATCCGATTAAGACGGACGAGCAGGAAAAGAAAGTTGAAGTAGGATTGCCAGATGGATATGAGTTCATACCGAGGCATTGGTGGGTGAGAGTATACTCGGCGATACTGTTTCGGATTTTTTGGATTTTTGGGCAGTGGTACGAGAGGTGGTATTGGCAGGCGAAGTTTTATGGGCGAGAGAAGTTGAAAGAGGCGAGAGGGAAAGGATATCTAATTTATGCGAATCATACGAATCCGTTTCACGATGTGTTTGGACCGGCGGTGGCGGCGGATAGACGGATTTTTACGATAATTTCGCCGGTAAATTTGAAGATTCCGGGGATTGGGAAGATTTTGCCGTATATCGGCGGGTTGCCACTCGGCAAGACGCGGGACGAGAAGTTGGCGTTTAACAATGCGGTGGATAAACGGCTGAAGCAGAAAAAGGTCTTGGTGATTTATCCGGAAGCGCACGTGTGGCCGTATTATACTGGGATTCGCAAGTTTCCGGCGGGCGGGAAATCGTTTAAGTATGCGGTGCGGAATAATTTGCCGATTTTTACGATGACGACGACATATCATAAGCGAACGAAACGGAAAAAGGGAGATTTGCCGAGGATGGAGGTGTATTTGGACGGGCCGTTTTATGCTGACTGGGAAGGTTCGATGGAGGAGCGGCAAGACGTTTTGGCGAAAAAAGCTTACGATTCTATGGTAAAATATAGTAAGAAAAGCACTTATGAATATTTTAAGTATGTAAGGAAGAAGAAATGAGTATATTTGATACTGGGCTTAATCCGATAAACCAACTGAAGGTCGTGCCGGTGTTTTTGACGATTAATAGCGCTTATGCGCCATATGCGGCGGCGGCGATTCACTCGCTGACTCAACACTGTGATCCGAATAGATATTATCGGGTGATAATTTTGCATGATGGGCTGAATTTGGTGAATCGGTGGAGGCTCCGGAGTTTGGTGACAAAGAATGTGTCTTTGCAATTTAAGAAAATGACGCGGAGTTTGTATCTGAAGGCGATTGTGGCGTATTGTACGAGGAGGCAGAAGGGAGCGGGGGATTTCTTCTCGTCAGCGGTGTATTATTATCGGGCGTTTATACCAGCGATGTTCCCGCTTTATAAAAAGGCGGTGTATATTGATAGTGATACGATTTTGCGCGGAGACATTGGGGAACTCTATGATACTGATTTGGGCGAGAAGGTGATGGCGGCGATGGTAGACCCGAAGGTGACGGTGATTCCAGAGTTTCGGGATTATGTGGATAATGCGTTGGGGGTGCCGCATACGGAGTATGTGAATTCGGGGGTGCAGGTGATGGACCTCAAGAAAATGCGGAAAATGCGGTATTTGTCTAAGATGATTGAGCTGATTCGGAAGTACGATGCGAACCTGGTGGCGCCGGACCAGGATTATCTGAATGTGATTTTGCGTGGGCAGATTGCGCATCTTGATGCTTCGTGGAACGCGGAGCCGGTGAAGGATTTGCCGAGGAATGTGAAACTGGTGCATTTTAATTTGTTCAATAAACCGTGGCATTATAAGAATGTGCCGTGCGAGAGGATTTTCTGGAATGCGGCGAAAGGGACGGGGTTCCTGGGGGATTTGAAACGGCAACAGGCGGGGTTTGATGAAGCGAAGCAAAAGGCGGACCACGAAAAGGTGGAGGCGTTGATTGCAAAAGCAGGGAAATTGGCGAAACTGGAGAAGCCGATATTTACGGATAATGTGATATAATAGGGTTATGGTAAAATTATAAGGCTTTACAATTTAACCAAAAGCATATATAATGTGGTTATGAACAAGCATATATCTAATTCAAACTTGGTTTCTACTTCTGGAACTAATCTCTCTTCATATATATATATATATATATATCGGTAGCTCTATGTAGCGCTACATTATTATCAGGCTTAATCTTGGCGTCGTCTACAGTATCTGCTGACGATTCAGTGGTAGACCAGATTAATATTACGGTACCGGTATCTTGTACGATGAGTGGCACTGGTATGAACACCCACAATGCGGAGATTCAGAATGGTACCTATACAGCAGATATTGGTACGACTACGCTCACTGCGTTTTGTAATGATAATAATGGTTTTGCTATATATGCTGTAGGCTTTACTGATAATGAATATGGTAAGAACGTATTAACTAATTCTACTTTAGGTAACACTTATGATATTGCTACTGGTATAGCTACAAGTGGAGACACTAGTAATTGGGCAATGAAACTTACGATGACCCAAGACAGTGGAGATACGACTAGCACTAATGCCTTTACCATTGACTCAGCTCCTAATACTACTGGCGGAACAGATGTATCCTTTACTAATTACCATACAGTACCTAGTGAATATGTAAAAGTAGCACATAAGAATACTAATACTGATATGACTACTTCTACTGGTGGAGTTAAACTCACCACTACCTATGCAGTCTTCATTAACAAAACTCAACCAGCTGGTACTTATACCGGACAAGTTAAATACACTTTAGTTCATCCAGTCTCACATATAGCTCCAGACGAGTTCTTTGGTGAAACCTTACAGTCTGTAGCAGATTGGGGTGGTAAAGTAGCACTAGGACAAACCGTTACTGTAACTGACTCAAGAGATAACCAAGAATACACCGTAGCTAGACTAGCTGATGGTAAACTCTGGATGACGAAGAACTTAAGACTAGATCTAAGTAAAGCCAAAATTACTGCAGATAACACCAATAATCCTACCAGTGCTTTCCTCGCGGCAGCCAGTAGCACCAGTTCATCGGATACTTGGTGCACAGATAGTAACTCTACCTGTACTGATCAAATCAAATACAATACATCTAATATAGGTAATACTACTACAGACTTAGATGGTCATACTTATGATGAATATGGCGTATACTATAACTGGTATACTGCTACAGCTGGTAATGGTACTTATAGTACTGCATCAAATACTACCGTAACTGGTGATATTTGTCCGGCTGGGTGGCATTTGCCAACTAGCACCAATACAAGTGGCTCGTATAGTAATTGGACTGGAGATTATTGGGAGCTAGTTGCTGCACTTGGTGGTGGCATTGCTCAGGACGGTAGTAATTATAATGATATTGTTGGTGCAAATGGTAGTACTAGGTTAAAATCTAGCCCGAACAATTTCTTATATTCTGGTTATTTTTCTAGTACAACATTTTCTGGTCTAGGTGAATATGGCTATTATTGGATGTCTTCCAAGAACTCTAGCCTTAGTGCATATATGTTAGTATTCGGAAACACTTCCGTAAGCCCCGCCAATGCCAATATTCCTGCTTTTCTGGGTACTCCCATTCGTTGTGTGGCTAACCCAACCCCATATCAGCTAATAGTTCAGTATGATGAGGGAATTGATAGTATTGCGATTGATGGTGTAACTGTAAACAATGGTGGAACAGTTATGCTATTTACCGGTTCAACGCATACTATTGAAGCTACGGTAGATTCTAACTATAATTTCTCCGAATGGACAGTAACTAGTGGTTCAATTGCAAATATTTCCTCTTTGAGTACAACTCTTACGATGGGGTATAATTCTACACTTACGGCTAGTACTACGCCAATAATTGGTTTTGATACTGCCTTTATGGCTGCTAGCAAAAGTAAGTATAACGGTTACTACAAGATGCAAGATGCTGATTCGTCAATATGCTCTGCTGTTTCGGAGGGTGAGATTGGGGAGCTGATAGACGAGCGTGATGATACGGTTTACAAAGTCAGAAAACTTGCTGATGGTAACTGCTGGATGTTGGATAACCTTGCCCTAGATCCGACTGATCCCACCACGGCAAGCAAGATGAATACCACTAATACTAACGCTACAGCAGAAGCTATTGCTAACTTCTTAAATGGGGGTAGCAGTACAACTGGATGGTCGTCTGTTGCAGTAGTGAATGCTACAACTAACTTTTCAGATACTGGTGGTTATGTACAGCCACGTATTAATAATGCTAGCAGAGACACGTTGGTCACTAGCTACGGACCAGCATCTTCTAATGGGCAAGCCAAGGTAGGTATTTACTACAACTTTTGTGCCGCATCTGCTAGTACCTATTGTTATGCAAATGGACAAGGCGTGGATGCGCCAGATACCATCATAGATGCCTCACAAGATATTTGTCCAGCCAATTGGAGAATACCCACGGGGGGAGATACGGGTGAATATCTGATACTAAAACAAAAATATGGTAATAATGCTACGGAAGCCAATAGCCTACAATACAACCTGTCTATGCCATTATCTGGTTACTACGTCGGTAATTCCGCCTCCGGTCAGAATAGTTTTGGTTACTGGTGGTCATCTACTTACCTTGATGGGTATCATATGAGCAGTTTATTCGCAAGTTCTTCGAGTTGGAGTTTAGATGGGAGTAGTCGCTACTATGGACACCTGGTTCGTTGTCTGGTAGCTGAGTAGCTGTGTAATTGACTTATGTTTGAACTTAAGGTAGAATTATAATTCTACCTTCCTTGAATCTAATCGGTAAAAATTTGATGAGAGTTGCGTTTCTGGTCTTGATTTTTGCCGTTTAAGAGAGTATAATAGGCTTATGGATTATTTAGATACATCGCAAATTGCTAAAAAATGGGGGATTTCGGAGCGGGCTGTGAGGCATTACCTAGCCGAGGGTCGGGTAGAAGGGGCCGTAAATGAGAAAGGTGTTTGGTTAATTCCGGCTACTGCGGAGAAGCCGGCGCGGATTAATGAGAAGTCGTCCGAGTTGACCCTACTTCAGGTTCTGCGCCGTGAGGATAGATTGCGCGTTAAGGGCGGGATTTATCATAAGGTGCAGGTCGAGCTGACTTATAATTCTAATCATATCGAGGGTAGCCGATTAACAGAGGAGCAGACGCGTTACATTTTCGAAACTAATACGGTCGGGGCGCTGAAAAAGTACCAGGGCATCCGGGTGGATGATGTGGTGGAGACAGCAAATCATTTTCGCTGTATTGATTATATTATTGAGAACGCGAATCGAAAGCTGAGTGAACGGATGATCAAAAAACTGCATTTTATTCTGAAAAATGGCACTAGTGATTCTTTAGAGGATTGGTTTGCGGTGGGCGAATATAAGAAAATGCCAAATGAAGTTGGCGGGCGAGAAACTACCGCTCCGGAAAAAGTCGCGGAAGAAATGCAAAAGTTGATTAAAAAATACCGTGCGCGGAAGGTGTTAGATTTGCGTGATTTATTAGCGTTTCATTATGAGTTTGAGCGGATTCATCCGTTTCAGGATGGTAATGGGCGAGTGGGGCGGTTGATTCTATTCAAAGAGTGTTTGAGGTTAAACATTGTGCCGTTTATCATTGGGGAAGAACTAAAAATGTTTTATTATCGAGGGCTTAAAGAGTGGCCGAGGGAGCCGGGGTATCTGATGGATACGTGCCTTACGGCGCAAGATAAATTTCGCAAGGCGCTGGAGTATTATCGGCTTTATAAATAATTACATAACTATGCAAATAATATCATTGTGTCATAATAGGGTTATGGTAAAATCACAAGGCTTTATTAATACTTCTTCATATATCAAAATAGTGACGGTCTGCGGCGATAAGCAATTCGCCGATACCGTCTTTTCTGCTGACGTGCTTTAGTGCTTCTTCTTTAGTAAGGTAAATTAGCGTAAACCTTTTGGAATTTGGAATTTGGAATAATCAATCATATTGTATTTTTATGAAATGGTGCGAGCGAAGAGACTCTAACTCTCGACCTCTTCCTTGGCAAGGAAGCGCTCTAAACAACTGAGCTACGCTCGCAACTGCTGTAATTATAGCACACATTTGGGAATTTTGGCAACAGGTGATATAATGAATTTAAGCTAAAGCGGAATAAAAATGGAAATAGCGCTACAAATACTATTACTTATAATCGGGTTCGGGCTTTTGATTAAGGGTGCCGATTGGTTGGTCGATGGGGCGTCGTCGGTGGCGTCGAATTTCAAGGTGAGTAAACTTTTGATTGGCCTTACGATTGTGGCGTTTGGCACGGGAGCGCCGGAGCTCGCGGTGTCGTTTTCGTCGCTGATTAATGGTAGCACGGATATATTAGTCGGCAACGTGATTGGTAGTAATATTATAAATGTATTGTTGCTAATTGGTGTAGCGGCGGTGATTCGGCCGATACGAGTGAAGAAAGACACGGTGTCGAAAGAATTGCCACTTTTGCTGTTGATTTCGACGGCTTTGATTGTGCTACTTCTGGATGCCAATTTGGCGGAGGCGGTGATTAATACCTTTTCAAGGGCGGATGCGATTATTTGTTTGCTGTTCTTTAGCATTTTTCTGTATTATCTCATTGCGATGGCGCGGAAAAATCGGCGCGGGAAAAATGCGAAAAAGGAAGTGGAAAAGCCGAAATATAAACTGGGGAAGTCGTTTTTATTTGTGCTACTGGGTTTGATTGGCGTAGTAGGTGGTAGCCAGTTGGTGGTGAGTTCGGCGTCGTTTGTGGCGGGGGCGATGGGCATATCAGAGAGGATTATTTCGCTGACGATTATTGCACTGGGGACATCTTTGCCGGAACTAGTGACAACGATTACGGCGGCGAAGAAGGGCGAATCGGATTTGTTGGTGGGGAATATCGTGGGGAGCAACATATTTAATATATGTATTGTGCTAGCGCTGCCGATTGCGATTGCAGGTGGGATTCGGCCTGATAATTTTGAAGTGATTGACCTTGTGATGCTGATTGTCTCGTCTCTACTACTTTGTATTTTGGCGCGTTATAATCATAAGATCACACGGATGGAGGGGGTGCTGATGCTAGTAATCTTTGCGCTTTACTATGGGTTTATTGTGTACGGGGCATTTGTATGATGTGGTTAGTGCTAGTAGGCGCTGCGACGATTTTGGATTCGACGCGGATTTTTATTGATAATTATGCGTCAGATGTATACTTCAAGGGGCGGGGAGCGGTATCGCAGAAGTTGTTTTATGGCTATGCGTTTTTGGTGGGGGCGCTGGTACTGGCGATTGTGACTGGATTTAACTTCGATGGGGAATACTGGTTAAATTATGTGCTGTTTGTAGCGTCGGGACTTTTGTCGGGGCTGGCGGGGATTCCATATTACAAGGCGCTTGAGATTGATGATTCGACGAACATTGGGATTTTTACGCAACTCGCGCCGGTGTTTTATTTGATTTTGGGGTGGTTTTTCCTGGATGAAGAGTTTTCGCCATTTCAACTCTTGGCTTTTTTTGTGATTATGCTGGCGCCGTTAATCATTGTGATGACGACGCGACGGCGGAGTCGAAAGATTAAGATTCGGGCGGTACTGTATGCGTTTTTGTATGTTTTATTAGCAGCGGTGGGAAATGTGCTATTTGTGAAAGAAAATACGGCGGATTTGAATTTTTTGACGGAGATTTTGTTTGTGTTCGTGGGGAAGGGGATTAGTGATTTGATTATTGTATATGCGCACCCGAAGTGGCGAAGGCGGTTTGGCGCAGTGATGAGGGGGAGTCGGAAGAAGGTGCTAAGACCTTTGATTTCAAATAGCTTGGTGGGGTTTACGAAAGATATCGTGTATCGGCTGGGACTAGTGATGGCGCCGACGGTGGCGATTGCTTCGGCGGCGTCGGATTCGGCGGAACCGATTGTGATATTTTTCCTGGGAATTGTGTTTACATTGGTGTGGCCGAAGTTTGGGCGGGAAAAATTGGATCGGAAATCGGTGGTGGTACATCTAATCGCGACGGCGCTAGTGGTGGTTGGGATTGTGTTGCTACAGATTTGATGCTATAATGGATTGGTATGGTGCTTTGGCGGAGTGGTTACGCAGCGGTCTGCAAAACCGCGTACACCGGTTCAATTCCGGTAGGCACCTCCATTTTTTTTGTGGAGTGGATTGGTTGTGATTTGTGGGATGATTGCCGGTTGAATTGTTGGTGGATTTGATTGTGGGATTTGATTGTGGGATTTGATTGTGGATTTGATTGTGGATTTGGTGAGTTGTGCTATAATGGTAATATAACTAAAAGGAGATAATATGTCTACAGGTGGAATAATAGCTATCGTGGTTGTCGTGATTATTGTTGCGATTATTGCGATGGTGATTGGGGCCTATAATGGTCTGGTTAAACTCGACGAGCGTGTGAATGAGGCGTGGTCGGATATTACGGTACAGCTGAAGTACCGCGCGGATTTGATTCCGAACGTAGTGGAGACCGTAAAGGGATATGCGAAGCACGAGAAAGAAACTTTCCAGATGGTGACTGAGGCGCGGACTGCGGCGATGGGTGCCAAGACCGTGAAGCAAGCAGCGGAAGCGGAGAAGGAAATGCAATCGGCATTGGGGCGGATTTTTGCGATTGCGGAGGCTTATCCGGAGCTGAAAGCGAATGAGAATTTCGTGAAATTACAAGAGCAATTACAAGATGTGGAAGATAAGATTCAGGCGGCGCGTAGATTTTACAATGCGGGTGCGAAAGAGCTTAATACCAAGATTAAGACCTTCCCGACAAATTTGATTAATAAGTTCGTGGGTCACTTCAAGAAGCGTGATTACTTTGAAGTGGAAGAGTCTGAAAAGGCTCGCATCAAGGACGCGCCTGAAGTTAAGTTTTAAAAACTTAATGTTATGATTTTTTGTACCTCTGTTAAAATGACGATTATGTTTATAAAAAACGGAGTTATGCTAAATGTATAAGCAGATTGCGGAGAATAAGCGAAGGACGATTTACGTGATCGTGGGCTTCGTGGTGATGGTGGGGGTGATTGCTGGGTTGTTTGCGTGGTATTATCAGAATCTGTGGGTGGCAGTATGGACTGTGGTGATTGCGATTATTTATGCGGTGATTCAATACTTTGCTTCGGCTTCGGTGGCGATGGCAATGACCGGCGCAAAAGAAATTACGAAAAAGGATAATCCGCGATTATATAATATAGTGGAGAATCTGTCGATTACGACGGGGCTCCCGATGCCGAAAGTATATATTGTGGATGATAAGGCGCCAAATGCGTTTGCAACAGGGCGCGATCCGCAACACGCCTCGGTGGCAGCGACGACTGGGCTGCTGGATATTATGAATGATAAGGAGCTGACGGCAGTGATGGCGCACGAAATGTCGCACGTGAAAAACTATGATATTAGGGTGTCGATGATAGTGTTTGGGCTGGTATGCGTGATTGGGCTGATTTCGGATATTGCGTTTCGGATGATGTTTTATGGCAATCGGCGGCGGGATAATGAGGGGAGCCCGGTGGGGTATGTACTAGTGTTAATTGCGGCAATTTTGTCGCCGCTTGTGGCGGCGGTGGCGCAGATGGCGGTGAGTCGGCAGAGGGAATATCTGGCTGATGCGTCGGCAGTAAATATTACACGATATCCAGAAGGGATGATTGATGCTTTGAAAAAGTTGCAATCACATAGCCAGCCGATGAAGAGCCAGAATATCGCGGCGGAAGCGATGTGGATTAACAATCCTTTGAAGAAAGGGTTTTTCAGTAATTTGCTGTCTTCGCATCCACCGATTGAGAAGAGAATTGAAAGACTCGAGCATGGCAAAACAAGCTTTTAGGAAATCTGATAATCCACATAAGTCTTTTAAGCGGACATATCGGGAGGATTATGTGAGGGATTTGGAAGTGCCGGGTATGATGTATCATACTATGGCGAGCTTCCGGATGATTTTTAAGAACTGGAAATTGTTTTTGCCGCTGTTGGTGATTGCGGTGGTACTTTGTGTGGTGTTTGTGGGGATTATGAGTGAGGAAAATTATGTGGGGTTTCAGAGTATTATAGACAAGACGAGTGAGGAAGCGGCGGGGGGAGATATTGGCGGAGTAGCGAAGGCGGGGCTTCTATTAGTATCGGCGGTTACGACCGGGGGGTTAACGGGGAACTCTGGCGAAGCGTCGGTAGTGCTGGGGGTGCTGATACTTTTGATTATATGGCTCACAACGATTTTTTTGCTACGTCATATTATGGCGGGGCATAAGGTGACTTTGCGTGATGGATTGTACAATGCGATGACGCCACTAATATCGACGTTTTTGGTGTTCGTGGTGGCGGTGCTACAATGTATTCCGATATTTGTTTTGATTATTGCGTTGTCGGCAGCGGTGAAGACGGAGTTTCTTGCGACGCCGTTTTATGCGCTACTGTTTTTGGTGTTTGCGGCGTTGATGATTTTACTGTCGGCGTACTTGTTGTCATCGACTTTGATTGCGTTTATCGCGGTGAGTGCGCCGGGAATGTATCCTTTGCGAGCTTTACAAACAGCATCGGATTTGATGATGGGGCGGAGAGTGAGATTTATTTTGAGACTAGTGGCGCTTCTGATTACTGTGGTGGTGATGTGGGCGGTAGTGATGGTGCCGTTGATATTGTTTGACCTTGGGATGAAGCAGTTTGGATGGACGGCGGGGATACCGTTTATTCCGGTGTGTATGACGGTGATGGCGTGTTTTACGGGGATATACGTCACAACATATTTATATATATATTATCGTTGGCTATTAAAATGCAATTAAAAATATAAACTTGTTTTCGTTCGCGGTTCACTTCGCGCCGGGAAATTTTTTGCAAATTTTTTAACGGAAATTACCCCAAGTCTCGCGGCTGTCTTCACGGCTCGCACGAGCTAATTTCCTAAAATTTGCAAAAAATATCTCGGGCTTGCTCAATGCTCTCTCAAATCAAGTTTATATTTTTATGATAAAGTAAGAAAAACTTATATTCTCAAGGTCATTTTCACCCGATTTTATAAGTTCCTTTGGATTTTCCATTATCCAAACCTACTTTCATTTTACCACAAACGAAATAAAAAATCAACACTATTATGTGCAATTAGTGTTGATTTTTCGTGCGATACTAATGGACCGCTACATTATACCGGTACTTGATAAACATTTCCTCAAGGTGACCTTCTAACGAATGCACATATCGCATGGTGGTCTGAATATTTGCGTGACCCAGCATTTCTTTCGCGACTTCGAGCGGCGCACCGTTCCGGCAAATTTCGGTCGCGAATGAATGACGCAGCGCATGCGGATGAAAGTCGGTGTAGCCATTCCGATAAAAAGCACCTCGCATAATTGCGCTCAATGACTCCTTGGTGCGAGCCTTTGCTGGCGCACCTTTGTAATATTTGACCCACAGATAATCCGTGATGCCTTGGTCCTCAATCCACTCGTCTAGCCGTTTCCGTGCTTCGTGGCTCATATAGGTTTCACGGATTTTGCGACCTTTCCCAATAAAAGTAACTTTACAACCGTCGATATTTTCGAGCCGGAGTGCTGCTAGCTCGTGGATCCTAAAGCCGCAGTCGAAGCACAGCCGGATCAACAACCACTCCAATTCGTCGCAATCATCCAGCACTTCGTCGATTTGCTCCCTTGTATAGAATACCTTTCGGCGCGGGGTTTCTTTTACCCTGACTATTTGCTCAAGGTTGATATGGCGAAGCCGCTCACCGCGTTTCTTAAAAAACCGAAGCATGGTTTTAATTTCGACAATATACTCGTTGGTCGTGCTTCCAGTCCAATTGCCATTCCTTACAAAATCCTCAATCATTTGGTTGGATAGCTGTTGCAGACTTTGCGCAGGCACTTCATTAAGGAAATACCTGAAAAAGCATTTCCTGCGCTCCATGGTGACCGGACTGAGCTTGCGCACATTCTTGCACCAATCAAGGTAAGTTTCGATTTGCTTTTCAATCTTTCTCATATTGCTCCTTTGCACAAGGGCGCACCGGCTTCGGCTCCCCTCCAAGCAAGAAGCCGAGTGCGCCCGTATTAAAAAATTATTAAAAAGATTTTTGCGAGAGCCTACTATTGCTATTATGGTTATATGGTTTATAGCCGTTTCACTTTTGAAACATCAAACGGGGGTGGCTTGATGTTTCACTTTTGAAACAGCAAATGCTTATTTTCCACAGTTTTCCGGCACTTTCCCACATAGTTTCCACATAGTTTTGCACATGCTTTTCCACAAGTAGCTCTTGACAAACAAAAAACAGAGATACCTCCTCAATACCTCCGTTTAATGTCGTTGTAATTATTACAACACTTACAGCACCTTAAATCCTACCCAAGTTCGACCACCCCTCGCAACATCTAGGGAAATAAGCCCTAAATCCGCGAGCTTCTTATTCATTCTCCAAACCTTCACGCGGTTGATCCCGAAGTCTTTTTCAAAGACCGCAGACGAAACTCGCGTAAAGCCATTCTTGTCGCGCCTAAATCGTTTTGCATAGTCTTTTAAGGCGGAATACCATGCCAATAGTGCCAAGTCCCCATTTGTCTTTTTGACATCCGGCATATACAGCTTAAAGTAGTATACTTTTTCTCGCAAAACCTACCTCCATCTGAGGATAGTTTTAAGTCGTCCACCAAAACCGATGGACGACCTCCGAGTTCACTTATTTACATTATACCAAATTTGACCCGAAAAATCAACGGCGAGAAATGAATGTCGACTAAGATTGATTTTACGACATTTGAATACAGCACAGATGAGCAAATTGTCGGGAAATGGATAGATGGCAAGACGATTTATAAGAAGACAATCGAGTGTGGTACCATACCTAATGGCACGACAAAACAAGTTCCAACCGGAATTTCTGACTTATCCGAAATAGTGAAATGGGAAGGCATTTCGCATAATGCTTCTGGTACTTCCTATGCGCCTTTCCCGCAGAATTACACAAATAATGGTAGTATGTATAGCGGTGCAACCGTCACTGGTAGGTACACCAAAACTACCAACACTATCGATATTTTTCAAAATTCTGGTTTTGAAAACCAAACAGTTATAGTTACGCTTTATTATACTAAGACTAGCTAAGACATAAATTCAATAATAAATGCCCACCAATAAACAGTGGTAGATACCGAACCATCATAAATATTCTGGTTCTGGATTTGCACCTTGCCCGCAGAAAAATCAATGTAACCGCTGACATTGATGGCGTGGTCAGACGAAACACCGCCTGCACCACCGAAGTAAGTATGGGATGTGTTTAGATCTGCTGGCTTCGCAGAAGCGGTCCACTCATTCCAAGTTCTACCACTCATTGTCCTACTAACTGACCCTTTTTTGAAATATGCCACCGCATTATCAGAAATAGGCAGCTTGGTCCATCCATTAGAGTCGGTTGATGTCGCAAAATCAATCTTGTCCGCCGTAATAGCACCTGCGGCAATACCGGTGCCATCGTGGAATGCCGCATCATTCGCAGCCATTTGGTTCATTTTGGTCGCGGTGAGAGTTTCACCGGCTGAAAAGCTTACATTTTGATATGCCATAATTAATCCTTACTAATTAAAAAAATGCGGCTATTCACGCCGCTATATTTTCATTATACCACACCTACGGCAAGTCGAAAGCATTGAGCGCAATTTTTGCCGATACCGCAGAATGCGTAGCGGTGCCAGCACTATGCTTCCATAAGTAGATCGTAACCGTAATCGTGGTTGCGGCTTTTCTTTCGCACCATATTTCTAAGTCCCAATCATTATCCATAAAAGATAAAACATCGAGTGGATAAGTAATGCCATCGATTTCGATCGTGATATTAGTTAGTTGACCAGAGCCGACCGTAATATCTTTCGAAATATGGGTGTCCTGGTCTTGGCTTAAAGTAACAGATGGAAGCGTGACGGTTTCCGATACCTGCGTGAGCCGTCCCATTGTCGGAAATACTGAACCAGCATTATATTGCCCAATTTTACCCATTGGACCCCCTATACAATCGATAATGGATGCGATACGGTGGCGTAGCTCCTTGAATATTGCTGTAATACAAATATTGGAGTTCAGTATCGGTCACAATCGGCACCTGCGCGGTACTAGCCCACGCTGTATTCATTATTGACCCACTTCTCATGCTTACGATGGTGCCAGCGGTGAGTTCCTGCCAAAGCATAACTCGCGGCTTATAACCTAGGTCATGTTTGACGATGGTTTGCGGCGAACTTGATGACGATGGTTGAAATGCACCGGCATACAATAGCTGGTCGTAGGTTTTGCGAGAGTCGATGAAATACTTTGACAGCGGAATAGGCGACTGAATAATCGAATACACACCAGACGGCGCAAAGGCGAACAGCTTAATTAAGAATGTCGTGGTGGTGCTTTGCTCCACCCGAATTCCAATCGTAATATTGGTCGCATCGGCAATAATCGTGCTGCCGAATGCGTTACCATTGGTGACTTCAAGCGAGTTCCAAGTCACACCATCATCAATCGAGTAAATGCCAAAAGGCAACGGCACGAATGGTAGCCCATGCGGCACCACGATGTCGACATACCCAGGTCCAGTATACGAGCCGGTATGGATTAAAACCACCATATCGGTCGGCGTTCTTGAGTCTACTAAATACTTCAGCACCCGCGGCATTATTCAAGCTCCTCGCCATCGGCGGTAATGCCAAAGAATGAGTCGCGCGAGCCGTCCGGCTGCGTTCCTAGCCTTGAACGCTTTGTCCCATCGGCATCCTGAATGGTCAGCCCATTCTTGTCGCCCTGCATAAGCAAAGTGCCGTCGTCGGCGTAGAAATTCAGCCCACCGCCGTTCTGCCCGATATTAATCTCGGCATTATTGAATATGTTTTGCCCTCCGCGCGTTTTTCTTATTGTCACTGCCATATTTGTCCTCCTAAATTGCTAATACATCCGGTCCATTAAGCTTTGACGAGTCGAGATGGAAATAAGTGATATTCGGTCGCTCCTCAAGGTAGATTTTCTGCTTGAAACTCCCTTCAGAGTCGCCACTTAGATCCATGCCAAACAGCAAGGTATTTTTCGTGCCAAATCTGCCGACCATCACCTTGATTTGGTCACCAATTTCGAGCTGCGGTGCGAAAAATATGGATGTTTCGATTTTGTTTTGCGGTTGAGCGTATAATTCGACCACCCGCGTCGCGATCGTCGTGGCAAAGTCCTCATTCTGGATGAAATTCGACTCCATATTGTAGATTTCACCTTCGCTTTCGTCCGGATTGACACCATAATCTTCAATCGACTCGGCATCATAAGCTTCAATGCCCACGAATTCCTTTTTCTGCGCACTTGTACCCACGAGAGCCACGCTCGTCACATAAATATCCAGCCCGCTAGGATTATCAAAGGTAATTTTCACGGAGTCACCGAAATTCAAACACTCGATGACCTCGACAATTCCGCTGGTATCTGGTCCACTGCCGTCCATGTCGGTGTTCGTGGTAAAGTTTGAGCCGACATTGGAGTTTTCGACTGGTTCATCGAAGTCGATAGCATAGATTTTATTACCGTCGGCATCCACAAGGTCCAGCCACAGCGTCATAGTACCATCGGATGGCACCAAATAATCTTCGGTCGGGTCGCTCGTGGCAAAGAATTTGCTGGTCGGCACGATACGATATGGGGTCGCCTTGACTTTCACATCATTCAGCACGCTGGTACTACCCCAGCCAAGCTCGGTTGCATTATCAAAATCGGTCTGCCAGACTTCGCTACCATTTCGCACTTCATAATGGTTCGCATTCCAGCCATGGATGATACCATCGCCATCTGCAAACAATAAATACTGCTCGGCAGCGCATAATTCGTCAAGCAGGTTCGCCACATTCCGCCCCTTCGGCGAAACATAGTCGATTTTTAATTGCACACCGGCTTCCAATACGAATTGGTCGCTGGTAAAGCCAGCTTCGAGCAGCAAAGCCTCGATTATTACATCGAGCGGTTGGCTGACGATAGCGGTAAGGTTGGATGTCACCGTCGACAGATATGACATGGCATCATAAGCGGTCACCTTAAAAGTCGAATTCGTGATTGAGATTTCTGGGCGCGAAGTGTAGCCCGTAAAAACATTAATGCTTTCACCGTCGATGCCGACCTGAATTTTCACTGGTCTATTTGGCAAATTACAATTCGTGAGCAAAACCGGCTTGATAGTCAAGGTTTCCAAAGCCTCATGCGCATTCGCCGTATTGCTGGCATAATAAATATACATAAAATGGTCATTCGCACCTGTCGTGATTAGGACTTCATCGTAATCATCCCGCCTCACCACATTGTTCAGCGTGCCACCTTCCGGCAAGGCGGTCGAATTTGTACCCACACGCAGTACATTATTGCTTGTCTGCACGCTTTTCGTAATTCGGTAAAGAGTATTAGGCTCGCAGTCGATAAGCAGCGTGTACGGCTTCTGCGTGCCACTTGCCACACTTAAAGTATTGGAATTCGCAGCAATCAAATAAGCATTGTAGGCATCCAATTCATAGCCGTCAATCAAGATATTTTTCGTATTCGGGTCGGTGCTGTTCTGGTAATATCGCCCGCTTGCATTATTTAGCTCAACGGTCGCCGTACTCGAAATCACACCCCACGGATGATTTGACACCTTGCGCGACACTTGCCAGCTTTTCAGATTTTTCTTTTCGCTGGTGTACTCGTAACGATCCATAAATGCAATCGTTTGCTGGTTGCCGTTCCAAAGAATATCCGGACCATCCAAAGCCGAAGTGTCCAATGCGAAAAACGCCCTGCTGTCGTCAATTTTCTTGTCCCACGCGAAAAGCACATCCGCATCGATTTGCTTTACTGACGATTTGACCTTATTGAGAAAATTAGTCGACACATTTTTCATGCAGAATACGCCTCGCCTTCCTCGATTGTTACAGTTAGCTTCGTGAATTGGCTGCCACCGCGCTGATATTCGCCCGCATTGACCGAAATAATGCCCGAAAACGCCACTGCGCCGCCATAGATGCCCGAATTATCATTTGCATACGAAACTGCGCTCACAGCGTCCTCTAATGCCTTAAAAAGCCTAACCGTTTCCGGCTTGGCAAAGTTCCAGCTCATAACAACCTTCTTTCGACCGGCAAATCCGGTGCGCTGCTTATTTCCGTTGATGGATGTTTGCGTCGTACCGATACTCGCCCACATCTCATTCAGACCAGACGGTTGTTCGTCAAGCTGCGTTCCATTGATTGAAATTATGCTCATCTTAATACTCCTGCATTAGCAATTAAAGGTTCCACGCCCTGACTTTTGAATGCCCGTCGAATTGCCTTCACGGTCGCAACAGCCACCGCATCGCCAATTTCGGTTGGACTTCCAGACACACCACTGATATTCACCACCACCGCGCCTTCATCAATCGCCACATTCGCACCGCCTTCGCCCAGCCTGCCACTTTGAATGGCATCCCAGAGCATACTTTGCTGTTCGCGATTGATTACCATCTCGCCAGAGTTCACTCGTGCCAGCACATGGTCGCCAGAATATGAGTCGCCTGGAATAATACCACCTTGTTCGAGCCTTGGCAGTTGGATACGGTTGATATAGCCGAGATTGACACCAATCCAGCCGAATGCGCTATTAATCAGCCCAATAAAGCCGTTCAAAAGGTCGATTGGTGCGTTAATAAAGTTCTCGATAAAGGTCAAAATGCCATTGATTGCGCCTTTGAATATTCCGCCGATGAATTCGCCGAATTTCGCCACGAAATCGCCAAATGAGTTCTTAAGTAGCTCCCAAAGACCAGAGAATAGTTTGCCAAATGCTCCAAAGATGGCTCCTAGTATTCTCGGTATGGCTTCCACAAGACCCATAAACAGAGTGACCGCCGCCTCGATAATCAGCATGATGGTTTCAGGGTCGGTCAAGAAGTCGACAATCGCCGTGATAAGCATGGTTAGAATGTCCGGCAAAGCTTTCACGAGTGCCTTGAGAATTTGCATCGCAGCATTCAAGAATGCCGGCAAAAGCGTCTGGATCATGCCTGGCAATTTTTCGATAATGATAGGCGCAAGCTTCTCGATAAGCTGAGCAACGCCAAGAAGCGTCTGCTCAATCCTAGGGAGTAGGTTTTGTGCAGCGGTTGATGCGCTTTCTACGAATTGACCGATAAGCTGGTCCATATTGGCGTTCTCATCCGCCATACCCACAAGCAAGTTTTCCCACGAAGCTTTGAGCGAAGCAATCGAACCTTGAATGGTCTTTGCAACCTCATCACTCGTTGTACCGGCAATCCCCATCTCCTCTTGTATGGTGTGGATTGCCTCAACCATATCGGCAAAATTATCGATTGTCAGATTAGCCATTTCTCCGTTTGCTTCTTTGACTTTATTAGCGTCCGCAATTAGTCTTTCCATTTCGCCACGAGTACCGCCATAGCCCAATTTAAGGTTATCGAGCATCGTATAGTTTTGTTTTGCAAAGCCCTGGTATGCGTTCTGGATGCTTTCTATGCTTGTACCCATTTTGTTCGCATTGTCAGCCATATCAATAATAGCTTTATCAGCATAGTCGGCTGCGGCTTTTGTGTCGCCACCTAAACCTTGCAAAAGGCTCGCCGAGAACGAAGTAGCTTGTTCCATATATGCATTCGCCGACAACCCAGCCGTTTTGTAAGCATCTGATGCATATTTTTGCACTTGGTCAGCCGAGTCTTTGAAAAGCGTTTGGACACCGCCGACTAATTGCTCGTAGTTCGCATAACCTTCGACCGCAGCCTTCGCAACGCTTACTGCCATCGCAGCCGCCGCAGTTGCAGCCGCAGCCGCACCCACGCCGATGCCTTTAAGGATTGATTTTGCTTTAGATCCGGTCTTTTCGGTGCCTTCCTGAAAATCCTCGACAGACGCGGTTGCTTCTTTCATCGTTTTATTAAGCGACGAAGCGTCACCCGTAATTGTAACTTTAATCGAATTTGAAACTGCCATAATAAATTCCTAAATTAAAAAATACAGCTTGCGCTGTATCCTTATTCATATTTTACCATAATTTTGGTATAATAGAATTATGAAAATCGGGTTGAGAAAAAGAAGTTTCAAAAAATCTTTCAAGGCGATGACCACAGGTCGCGTAAAGCGCAAGCTAAAAAGTACAATTAATCCACTCTATGGAAAAAAGAACATGGGGCTTATTAAGAACCCCGAAAGAGCCATCAAGAATAAGATCTACCACAAGACCACGATTGGTCTGACACCAAGCTCGTTTCCGAAGCCGAAAAAGTCGACCGCCACAAGGACTAAGGTTGAAATCGACATAGAAGTCGATGACGATGCGGTATACATGTGGTCGGCATTGATGGATAATTCTTGCAAGCTTTGCAAAGCATTGGATGGCAAGGTTTTCACCGCAGAGCAGGTCAAAGAGCTTAAAAAACAGCCTGGCAGCGCATGCGAGCATTGCAATTGCACATGGGTAAAGCTAACCGGTCCAGACAAGCCAAAACCAGACTACAAATCAATAAATCCGCTGGTAAAAAACGATTAAAAAATACTCCGTGATGAGCGGAGTATTTTTGTAGCTAACCTATTTCTTTTTTAGCCATTCGACATCTTTTTTAATGGACGCTATATTTTCGGATTGTTCGGAAAACATCTTTGCGTAACCATTGTGCTCGTCAATTTTCTTTTCCATTCGAGCTTGGTCTTTTCTGATATCCTTTAATTCATCGGCTATGGCTTGGTCACGGCGGGCTTGCTCGATGGCATTTTTTTTGCGCTCAGAAGCACTTTTGATGAGAAGCCCGATAATAGTCGCCGCCTCCGCAATGACCGTACAATAAATTGTTGCCGCACCCGAATCCATGTTTTATTTCCTGTACTCGATTACATCACCAGCAAATAGACCATAACCGCCTGTAGAAGCCCAGCCATCAAAGACCGTAGGATAAAGCAGAAACTTTGTCGAATACCAGTGTTTTGCGTATTCGTTCATAGCTTCGCCCCATTCCACTTCGCCCTTGCAACGCTTCATGATTGCGCCAAGTGTATCTCCAGATTTAACCTCAATAGTCTTACAATTGTCAATTACAGGTGTTGGCTCCGGTTCTGGCTCAGGTTTTATGTAAGATTTTGGTCTAAACGCACCAGCGAAGTATTTAAGACTGATATTAATGATATTAACTCTTGCGCCCATAGTAGAACCAGCACATAAGCCACCGCCCTGGTTTTGCCCAGCCAAAGTGATATAACCATTATTGTAATAGCCAGTCACATCACCGACATGACCGAAAGTCCCGTTATTAAATACTGCGATGTCGCCAGGCTGGAGTTGAGTCGGATCCCAAATCATCACAAACTCATCGCCTGCATTTTTCTGCCAGCAACCATCGACAATCGCTCCCTTAGCTGCACCAGTTCCACAGGTATAAAAAGTATGACCAGCGTAGTTAAGGAAGAACAAAGCTGCGTAGTCCCAGCATTGTTCATTGTAATAACCATCGACATCGTAACAGCCACCGATGGTCGCATTAATAAATGCTTCGGGGGTGCTAGTGTCAACATACGGATAAGTAGCACCGCGCCCACATTCTTCGCCTTCAGGACAAGGCACTTCATCTTCGAAGTTTACTTGTGGTCCAGTAGCATCGACCGACTCAACGGTTTTGATTTCCTCACCATCTACTGTAACTTCACCCTGACCATACTCAACACCTTCTACTCCTTCGGTTACTTCCGGAATTGATGCGGCATCTTCGCTATACTTAATTACGGCTTCGGGTATTTCTACCTCGGTTTCAATTTCGCCCTTAGGCGTTACTGCGACATGCACACCAATTCCGCACAAAACGCCGAAAATGATGGCAATAATCGCTCCAATTATTTTTTTGATTTTTTCATCCATATTTTGCTCCTTTCTTTGGCTTTAATTTCTAGGTGGATATAGAAAAACAGCGCAAATGCGCTGTTCCTATAATTCCATTATATCACGCTCTCGCTTTTTTCGGAAATTTAATGCGTTCTTTCAGCTTTTTCTGCTCCTCCTCCTGGTACTTTTGCTCGACCGCCCATCTTGCGACCAGCGCGTCGATAAAATATTCAGGGGTTTCTTGCAGTTCGTCATAGGTCCAGCCCATCTTCTCGCAAATAATAGTATCGCTGAATATCGGCGCGACAGAGCCGGATTTTGGCACCCTTAGCTCACTCGCATAAGCATTTTGCCACGCCGCTAGGATTTTGGGCTTGTCGTTTCCTGGTAATTGGAATAGATCGCATTGGCTTTTTCAGACAAAAGCTTGAAATCCGCCTCCGGCAACTCGTCCAGATAATTCGTCAAGGACTCCGTGGCAGCATAATGCTCGCCGAGCTGGATGATTAGACCATTGACTAATTTGTCGCTAAGCAACGCTAAATCGTCACCGGTCAACTCCATTTCCGCAAGCACATCGTCTGCTTTTGGTTGGTCGCCGTTATCATTCGCGGCTTTGATTTTTTTAAGGTCTACCTTTTGCTTACCGAGAAATGTCGAATTGATAGCTCTCGCGACTTTATGCGGAATAAAACTGCGCATAATAGCGATTTCGCCGCTTACCGGTAAATTAATAGTGATATTCTCTTGTGCCATTTTGGCTCCTTTCTTTGGTTGATAAGTTTAAATTTTAAGAGATGTTATACTTCGTGACAAGTTCCGCAGTAATCAATGAACCAGCGGTCGCATCGAATAGCGCAGTGGCTTCAAATGACTCGGTTGCGGTATCGCCAAGACCAAACGAAGTTTCATACGAGCTGAGCTTCACCTTTGGAAAGATGAATTTCAGGGAAGTATTGGTATTGGTGCCGGCTTTATTATCAGGGTCGACAAAGCCAAACGAAATCGCCTTCTTGGTACCATCAAGGGCAAGCGCACGATAAACTGTATCGTTGTAAAGCTTCTCGAATGATAAGGTCGCTTCAAGGTCACCATTCATAAATGCGCCATAATCAACGCCAGAGTCCGAAGTTTGCGTACCTTCGACATTCTTGCTCACCGCAAGACTCACCGAAGTGAATAAGGTCGCAACCGAAGCCCCAGATAAACCGCTTACGCTGTCGGCAATCTTGAGTTCAAGATGGCTTGGCTTGAATTCTGCATCATCGACATAAGCAGGCGTAAATGCGCTGCCAGCAACCGATTTTTTCGAAATCAAAGACGCGGTCAAAGTGGCAAATTCGGATGGAGTCCATGCAATCGTCGCTTCGCTGAGAACAGCGGTCGGGAAATAGCATGGATTATTTGGATCATTGACTACCACGGTTTGCGCCAAATGCTGATTATTATTTGCCATCGTAAAGGTGTACTTGTAAGAACCGTCACCATTCGATGTTTTGGTTGGTGTCTGCCCGAAAATCCACAAAAGGAAATAATAAAGACCTTTGTGCCACAATTTCGTCTGAATTTCGCCTTCACCATGCACACCAGACACAATCGAGTCATTAAAATGCGCAATTGTGCCATTCGCGGACTCGTTTTGTAGCGTTTCGATGGTATCCTTCAGGCTTAAATCCATCCAAGGCACGGTATAGACCGGTGTCGTGACCGGCGTAGTATAGTTTGATTGCGGTGCTAGTCCTACATTGACTAACCTACCCTTGAATTGACTCATTTTGCCTCCTTCGCTTTTTTAATTGCTTCTTCTTGGCTAGTTGCCGATACGCTCACGCCATAATCCGGCAGGAAGTAGACCTGCTCGTCGTCTTTTGGCGCGGTGCTAACTTTTTTCTCGCTCATATTAAATTCCTTACATTAAAAAAACGCAGCCTTGCGCTGCGGTATAGTTTTATTATAGCATAATCGCGATTATTTGTTATAATGGAATTAGCCTTTCTTTGGTTTGATAGGCTCGACCGCCCTTCGGGGCGGTTTTATGATTATCCTACCAAAACACGCTTAACCGTACCGCAATCAAGCCGGTTTGACTTGGTCGTGGGTAATTTGGAATGTAATCACGCCTTCAGCGGTCACAATGCCTGGTCCACGCTTTTCCAAACCAACGCCATATTCTATCGTGGTTTCGCTGCCAACCTCGATATACACATTCCGTGCTAAATCTAGGTCTTGATGCGCCCTTAATGCACCCAAAATCGAGTCAGGTTTTAATTGGTACGAATTCGTATCTTTTGCGCTAATAAATTCGACCACCTGCTCGTGAGCATCGGAACGGTCGGTCGGAGTATTGATTTCGCGGGTCATATCGACCGCCACCGAAATCGTCACAATCGCATTCACTCGAAGCTCGCCAGCCGCAATATCACTTATATTTTCCGCATCATAAGCCACAAAGGCGTGAGGCAATAAACCTTTCGGCACTGCCAGCGAGTCGCCAATAGACCACCTACCGCGCAGCTTTTTCGGACCATATTGGTTCATTAAGTCGACAATTCGTCTAAGTATTGGATCTTCGTACATTTTAGCTATCTCCTACTCTTAAATGTTTTCTAATGGTTCGCACCGCTTCATTGATGTCGGTTCTACCACCATCGCCAGCAAGACCAATCAAATTACGAATTGGTAATTTCCGCGTCCCCAGCTGGTGATATTTGGCATACGACACCACATTCGTCACCTCGGCACTATTCGAGTCAGACTTTCCCCTGAAACTATGCGACATTTTGCCAGTCTTCTCGAGAATTGCCCACTTATAGACTTTTTTTCGTGGTACCCATTTTTCACCGAAGCGCGTGCCATGGCTTCTAAAATTCATCTGGTGGCTTTTAAGTAGATCGCCGGCAATTTGGCGAAAAGCCGGTCCCAAATTCTGACCCTGTCGATTTATTCGGTCAAGGTTTTGAATTACTGCACCGGCTCCGTCTACCCTAATATCAAACACGGCGTACTCCTAACATACATCAAAGCAAAGGTCGCTTTCGTCACGGCAATGGCAACTTGGTTTCACGAACATGTCACCGTCTGAGCCGGCAATGACAGCCCCAGAACCGCCACTCGTTTCTTGCTGACCTTCACTATTACTTCCGCACGCACCGCCTTCTTTATAGAAGTCCTCAAGCAAGCTTTTGGCTTCCTCGATTTTCTTGTAGCCATCCTTCGACGACAATTCGACATCGGTATTATATCCATAATCACGAGCTAAGAGCAGCCCAGCCGCCCATAGACGCGTAATCATACGCACACAATAAGGCACCTTGCCTTCTGCGTAAGGCGAACACGGGTCAACCAATCTCATCTTCGAATTGATGGCACATTGCGCATCTTGTCGCACGGTTTCGACATAATCAAGCGTAATTGGTGAGTAATAATAGCTTACTTCTATGGTCGCACCTTCTGCCGGTGTCGATGCAAGCGTAATTGAGCCGTCAGTCGCATTAATCGCACTGACCTCAACCGCCGTGCCATTGACCGTAACTGCAACATCGGCGACGGTTGCAACCGCATCGCCATTCGTAACATTCAGATAATTCGCAAAAGCAGTCCTAATGACCTTATCATTCACCTCAGCCACGCGCTCATTCACGACCCGCAAGACGAAGCCTGCTTCGCGCAAAATATTCAATGTAGTTTCATAAATAGGCGTGGTTTCTGCCATAACTAAGGCTCCCGAATTTTGGCTTTTATTTTCGCGGCATTAGCACAAGCATCTTCGAAATCTTTGCCAAGCACATTCCCGTAGCCCTCAACATAAAAATTGGTGAGTTTTGCTTTCTTAGGTGCTGGTGCAGGGGTTGGTTCTGGATCCACAGACTCGTCAGCAGGCTCTTCGACCTCTGGCGTTTCCGGTTCGTCCTCGACCGGTGTTTCATTCTCCGTAGGTTCCTCGACAGGTTCCTCTACGGGAGTTTCATCGACCACAGGCTCTTCGACCTCTGGCGTTTCTTTAGCTTCTTCTTTTGTCCTTGCCATATTAATCCTTTCTTTGTTATTAATTAAGGCTAATTTGAGGGGGCGATTTTTCGCCCCCTCTTTTAGCCCTAAGACTAAGCTCCGGTCGAACCGACAATCAACTTATAGTTGTGGTAAGCGGCGCAGAAGCGACCACGAGTACCCCAGCTGTAAATATCCTTGTCGAATGCACGGTCAGAATTGGTTTCGTCGCGTGCCACGATTTTGTCGGGTGCAACCCTCATGACGAGCAATAATGGCATCACACCTTCAGCGTTATCAACGACATACCATGAATTGTCGGTGATGAATGGGCTGATTACAAGGTCGAGAGCCTTGTAGTAAATGTTGGTGGTACCACTGATGGTTTCGGTTTCGATTAATGATTTCGCAGCCGAAGTGTTGGATGGACCAACGACAAGCACCTTACCCTGGAATGCCAAAGCACCGCCATTAGCGTCGGTTTGCGCAGCAATTTTGTCGAGCGCGGCTTGCAAGTTGGATGCATTCAAAGCACCAGATTGCAAGTTGCCGTGAGCCGCACTAAAGAAGTAATTGCCATCGCTGAGCCGAGTAGTAAAGCCTTTCATCAAAGCTTTCGCAATTTCAGCAATTGGGGTGCGCTTAGAAGCCACACCAACGGAGTTTGCGAGGTCGGTGATATAACCATAGTCATCGTCCTCAATATCCTCGCGCTTGACATCAATAGTGCGTTCCCATTTTACAGGGGTAGCAACGGTGATAGCTTCACCGACAATGCCAGGTTGACGCTCAGACTTAAATTCGCGCATTAAGCCGAAGCCGTCGAGAGAGCGGATTGCTACCATCGACTTGTTGGTCTTGCGTTCGTTGTAAACTTTACCGGCAAGATTGTCCTCTACGCCGTCACGAGCTTTCTCGTAAAGAGTTTCAATGCTACTGCCAATCGCGGCAAGAGTTGCATCGTTGATTACATTAACAGACATTTTCTCATTCCTTTCCTATTAAATTAAAGTCCTAATACAACGCGAACAGTTTTCGCAGTCGTATCAGTTTTGACAATCTTACCGACAATAAGATTGTATGCGGTAGCATAAGCTGGGGTCGAAGTGGTTGCTTCAGTTGCGAGAGCAATCGTATGATCGTCCGCACCAACTTTGACATGCTTGCCAAGGTCGGTTGCAGCCACATCGGCGAAGTCGAACTCAAATTCACCCTTCACCCAGACGCGGATATAATTGCGACCTTCTTTGGTTGCATCAATGGTGCTTTCCATTGCCACGCCCAAGAACGGCTTGGCGTTGTCAGCTTTCACTGCATAACCGGAACCGTCTACACAGACCATGCCACCGGCATAAATAGTATTTTGATTGAATGGCACATCGATAAGTACGCCTTCCTGACGCTTATCGTCGCGACTTGCTGCTAAATTAGCCATCTTAATTCTCCTTTTTCTTATGATTAATTAAATCTTGCTCAGATACGCCTAATTTTTCAGCGACTTCTTTTTCCTCGCTGGTAAGTTCAGGCTCATCCTTACCTTCACCATCTTTGCCTTTTTCTTCATAAAGACTATGCGCAGGCGCACTCTCCATCAAGCTTTCTAGCAATTCTGGGACAGTCTTTGTTTTACCTTCCGCAAGGGCAACCTCGCCTTCGTGGAGGTAAAGGGCTATGTAATCTTCCTTTTGCGCCGGCACAGCCCGACCCGCTTCGCAAAGTTTGGTAAATTTCGCTTCCGCTTTTTCAAGAGCCAAAGCCCGCTTCTCTTCGGCGAGTTTTGCGCGCTCTTCCGAGAGTTTGGCTTCGGCTTCTGCGACCGCGTCCGCTTTCTCGTCGGTTTTTTCGCCTTCCTCGGCGTTCTCATCTTCGGTCTTTTCCTCGGTTTCACCCTCGGCTTCGGTTTCTTCTTTCACATCGCCTTCGGCTGCTTTTTCGCCAGCTTCAGGTTCGGTTTCTGGCTGAGCTTCAGGTTCCGGCTCGGTTTTGTCCTCACCATCTTCCTTTTTGCCTTCGTCCTCCACCTTTTTCGCGCCTAAATCATAGTGCAAGAAGCCGTATGCGACATCATCGGTGATTTCGATTTCTTCGCCAGCTTTTACAGTGATTTCAGTTGGTAAATCTTCACCCTCCTTAGGCGGGAGTGTTAGCTTTACCTCTTCGTCAGTATCATTCAAATACTTGATCATAGCTAATTCCTTTCTTGATACATAAAAAAACACAGCCTTGCGCTGTGTTGTTATTTTTATTATATCACTTATGGCTTTATTTTTGCAAATTTTTGGACTTTTCGGCTTTTTTCTTGTCGATTGACTCTTTCAGCTCCTTATACGCCTCCTCGCCATATTTAGCACGATACTCCCTAAGAAGCTCGCGCTCGGTCTTTCCGTCCACGCGGATCGTGCCATACTTATTCTCTTCGACCTTAAATTCATCCTTGATGTCGTTGATATTGAATGAGTCGTCTATAATCATACTAAACCTCCTTTCGATTATAAATCAATCCGAAATCTTTAGCAAACATCTCCATTGCACGGTTTGTCAGCCAGCGGCTTATATCGTCGTCGCTCATCTTACCCATGTGCTTAATCTTGACCTTCAATTCTAGCGCAGCCTTTTTCCCGTAGAAGTCACGCAGGTCCTTCACATCTTCATAGCTTAAATTAGCCCAACCATCTTCGCCTTTTTTCAGGGAATAATCGTATAATTTCGACACGGCGCGAATTTCATCAACATCCAAGAGCGAAGCGATCCTGGCATCATCGAATGAGAACGCATTGCTGCCTGGGTGATTATGCGTAACCACGCTAACATCGTTCTTGATAAGATAATCTTGCAGGTCGTCCGGTACACCGACGCTTGCCACTTCTAGGTCGGTTCGCTCGCTTAATTTCGCACCATTCTTGTCGAATGCTGCAAAATATTCGACATCTTCATCCCGAATACCATCTTCTACGCTTTTCAGGGTGTCGCCATGGCTCACTTCATTGAATTGATTTCGCTGTATGGCATTTTTCTTGGTTTCACCATCCTTCACCAGCCCTTCTTTTTTAAGGTCTGCCTTCTTAGTGGTGACAAGGTGCGATAAATCGTCAATATTGTCCGGCAAGCCGTCAATTTCGGTCGGTTTGCCTTCACCGGTCATCCTAACCCAAATACAATTACAATTCAAGTGGACTTCGCCTGGCTGATAGTCGGACTTTTCCATTTGTTTGCGACTAAATACTCGTCCATCCAGCCCAGAACAGATTGCGCAGGTATTTTCTAGCAGAGCAGACCACATATAGACGGCATCCTCGTCCTCATCAAAGACCTTAAATGCAGCACGCCGACCGGCATCGTTCCCATTGCCGAAAATAGCCGACTTTGTGCCGTCAATGGCTTGCTTGACCCAATCTAGCCCAGCCGCAACAAAAGTTTTCGGCGAAAACTCCGCCATTTCGGATGCCTCGCTAGTATTTGCGTCGGTAATCAGCTCCTTTATACTTTCGGTCTGGTCTTTTATGATGAAATCCACGAAATCGTCCGTATTTTTGATTTCGTCATCCTTGGTTTTTGGCGCGGGCTTATTTTCCTCGTCCGAAGCCGATAATTTGCCATAATTGTATGACTTACCGTAGTATTCCTTCACGGCTTTCACATAATCCGTCGGCAATTCGATTTTTTGTTTCGGATTTTCAGCCACAGACTCGATATAGTCCTCTAAAATAGGTGTGGCAACCTTTTCAAACCCATCTTCGATTTTGTCGCGTTGCTTTTCAAGCGAGTTCCAATTTACTTTCTCTTCCCACACTGACATTTCGCGGCGAAATTTGCTGGCATTGCTGCCATTACCCTCCTTCTTCTCGTCCGCTTTTACTTCTTCATTGGTTTCGGGCGTTTCTGGCTTCGTTTCTGGCTCGTCTGGCGTATTTTTGGAAGTTTCACGCTCTACCGGTTCGATTTCGAAGCGCGACTTGATTTTTTCCTCGATGCCAGCCACAATGTCGTCCGAAATCTTGTCTTTTTCAATGAGCTTCGTAAAGATACCTTTAAGGAATTGGATGGTGTCGTCGGTTAGATCGTCAAAATAGAACTCCGGATAGTGGCGATTACCCACAGGGAAATTCAAATCAATCAAATCAGCAATCCAATACTGATTAATATGGTCGACAATTAGGTTCATCGTGCCTTTGAGCGAAATCATAAATAGATCGCTTTGGTCAGCCGATAGGGCATAACTTCCTACCGAACTCGACCCCTGCGAGCCAAGAAGCGAGAATGTCGCAAGAAAAGCCCGCGCCATTTCACTATTTTGGCGTTCAATCGACTCATTAATTCGCTGGTTGTCGCCACCTTGCAATTCGGTGACATCATACCCATAAGGTATCGAAGCCGCCGGCTTGAGATGCCCAAGCGCAGCCAATTTCCGCAGAATACTCTTCGTGTCATTGCTACCGCCACCGGTAATCGTATCATTTGATGTTCGTTTCAGCACTTTCGGTTTCACGGCAGAGTTCTGGATCGCAATTGAGTCCAAATATTCGAGCTTTCGCTTCTTGTCCCAGTTGCCGTACAACGGTTTGAACGCGCTGCGTCCATAGTATGGGCTGTCCGCCTTGCCATAGGTAAATAGAAAAGTCTTATGCGCCGGAATATTCACATTCACCTGCGTCAGACCGAAATTCGCCTTCTGATTAATACCGTCATAGCCGCCCTTGTCGTCCACGCGAATTTTAATCGTCGTAGCGTCCCTAAGTGCCAGCTTTTTCAGCACAATACGACCGTTTTTGTCGAGCTTATAGACGCGCTCAAATACTTCGAATCCATCCATAATTGCGTGCAACATCTGCTCCAAAACCAGCGAAAACGGTATTTCCATACCGCCAAGATAAGGTTGCTCAAACAAGCAGTCGCGAATAAAATCCGCCTGCTCTTCGTTCTCGTCGTCCTCCGCAGCCTTCACACCAAAGGTGGTCGACAGAATAGGCAAGGTCACCACATTAAGCAATGACTCCACCGTTGCATCGGTATCGCGCATTTTGCGATAGTCTTTAATTTTTAGCTTGTCAGATCGCTCGACCTCGTTGTCGAACCCTGAAAATACAATATCACCGGACACGCCAGCTTCACCAGCCATTTCCGATGGAAGCTTGGTTGCTTCTTTGGTCTTAAATAAATTCAATAGTTTCATGGTGGCTTTCTCAAATTAAAAAAACACGGCTCTTGCGCCGTGTCTATTAATTTTATTATAACACTACTTCAGCCATTCGCCAAACAAATCCTTGTATAATTGTCTGATATTTTGGCAAGTCCGGTATGCATTCAGATTTTCATTCGCACCCAGCCACGATTTCACTTCATTTCGAGCATCCTCGATAGACATCGCACCTTCATCCACTAATTTGCGAAACTTTTTCATTTTTCGGCGTTGGCGGGTGATATTATCACGAGCCGGTCGCTTGATAATCTTGCCGGTTTCGGTCAAATTATACTTTATTTTCAAGAACGCGAAGCCGTGTCGTAATTTGAATATCTGCGTCTTTTTCTCATTAATAAACAAGCCAATTTCGGCGGACTGCTCCCGCACTCCGTCCAACACGCTGCGCAAGAACTCCTTGTCGTGGTGGATAATGTAGATGTCGTCCATATAACGACCGTAGAACTTGCAACCCCTGACCATTTTGCAATAGGTGTCGATTTTCGTAGGGAAAAACACACCCGCAGCCTGCGACACTTGCGAGCCAATACCCATAGATTTTGCCATATACCGCTTGCCGGTTTTTAGCTCGGCGGGGATTTTGGCGTATTCCATCGAATTAAACACCTGGTCGGTCAAATCCTCGTCAGAATACGAAATGTCGATTTTGAATGACTGCACCATATTTTCGAGCACCGGCATAACGCTGTCGTCGTCGAGCTTATTGCTAAACGCAGCCAAAAGCTTATCATGGCGAATATTGTCGAAAAACTTGCGAAAATCGATATGCAGAAAATAACCATCGCTTCCGTATTTCCGATAATACTTATGCAAGTGCGCTTCCAGCCTGCGCCGGCAGAACTCCACGCCCTTGTCCTTTTGCGATGCGCCATTATCATAAATCAAATACCTGCCTAATTGTGGCATTAACACCTCGTCGCATAGTGCACGCTGCACGACCCTGTCCGCAATTCCTAACGCCTTAATATGCCTATTATGCCCACGCTCATTCAGCTCAAACTCCAAAAATTCGCCCTGACGATAATTATTGTTTTGCAAATCAAGCTGGGTCTGCCGAATATTTTTCAAAAGGTTGATTTCGTACTTCTGGACCGAGCTTTTCCAAATACTGCCATTGGACGCTTTGCGAAAAGCGTCTAGTAAATTGTTTGGATCAGAAATCGCATCTAAATTACTCATTTTGCTTATATCTCGCTTACAGCGGTGACAGACTTATCTGACCGCGTCAAGATATTTATTTACCTTGCGGAGGGATATTTTCCCCTTTCCTGTAATTCCGTGTCGGCATTAAACCTACACTTAGCACGGATACACGAAATCGGGCGGACGGCATTACTGTTATGAGCCGCGTTGTTGTTGGCATTACCGTTGTTGTTGACATTGCAGAAGTTAGACCCGCTGCTAATAGACGACAGCCAAGCGTTGTTGCGCGAATTGGAAAACACCCCATCGATAATCATTTCTTCTTGAGCAATCGAGCCTTCAGCTTATTATCCGACTTTCGCCACCCCTTGAGCAAGGCAATTTGGCGTTGGATTATATCCACATACCTCATATACTTGTCGACATCGACCGGCAATATCGATAGAGCGTACGCCATTTCTTGAAATAGAATTTCACAGTTACCGATGGCGCGGTCTTGATAAAGCCTTCGCTCCTCCCATTCCGCCATACAAACAGGATAGATTGAATTGGCGGCGGTGATATTTGCCATGAGTTCGCGCAGATTTTTCAAAATGCTGGTTCTGAACTCATTAATCAGCCAATCGGGGTAGGTTTCGATGATTGACACGATTTTGTACTTCTCGCATAGTTTCATGAATGCTTCACCATCATCCTTGTCCATGGAGTAGCGTTTCGGGAATATTTGCGGGTCCTTCTTTCTCGCTTTCACCCCAAAATCGCGAAGTAGCAAATCGGTCATTTCTTTTCGAAGCTTAATTGCATTGTGAAAGAACTCAAGCTCGGACAAACTGCGTTTGTTCTTGATTACCGACATTCATTTTACCTCCTTATTTCTATTTTACCACAAAGACCGCCCGAAATAGGCGGTCCTTAGGACTTTGCGGTGCATTAATACACCGACCCCCATAAAGGGGGTCGGATTTAAGATAGCAGGAAATACGGGCGGACGGCATAACTGTTATGAGCCGCGTCGTAGCTGGCATTACCGTAGCTGCTGACAAGGCAGAAGGTAGACCCGCTGCTAATAGACGACAGCCAAGCGCTGCTGCGCGAACCACCCTTGCCTCTGTGCGCAATTTTCCGGTTAGGCTGCGCGGCAAACAATGGCAACTGCGAGCTATTAAAGATGTCGCCTCGCTGGTTGGCTGCATACATTATCTGCCCATAAACCATACTCTCGTTCATGAGCTCGACGCGCGCCCAATGCCATGCTCCTGCGCTATTCGAAGTCGTCATATACTCGCGATGCTTGAGAACATGGGCTTTGCCAACGACATCATAAATGGCTTTGCGGTAAGCTTCAAGAGTTCCGATAGTAAATACAACTTTAAGCGTATCGCCAGAAGCTGGAGTGCCACTATAGGTAATACCGTAATTATTAAGGTTGGCTCCAACATCCGTGCCATTATATTCCCATTTACCCGAACTATTGCGCACAAATAACACACCATCATCGCCGGTTGATGTTGCGCCAAGGTTTGACTCATGGAAAGTATCGTAATCGGCAACCAAAGAAGTAAGCCCAGAGCCGACCGTTTGCGTAACGGTGATGCGACCGTGCATTTCAGAACCATAATAGCCATAAGTTCCAGCATCGGCATCGGTCGTATCCATGGCAGCCAATTCTTTGAATGCAGTATCCGGCACCATACATAGATGGTGAGCGGTGGTTTCAGTATCGCCACAGCCAAGCTGGGTGTCAATACCAGCAACCACAAAATCAAGCTCTTCTTCTGCGTTCGTGCCGACTTGAACCGTAGCCGTGATATAGTCACCCACAAAAATATTCGAGAAATCACCGGTCGAAATTTGGTTCGAAATCTTGGCGACCACATCAGCGACCGTATCACCGGTTTCACCAAAGACTTCCATAAGGTCTTTGCCTCTAACCATGGTATTATGAGCACCGGCACCATTTCCGCCCATGCCATTTTTCGCAATATAATCGAGATACATCTCCACACGAGTCACAGGTTCCGGCAGAGTTGCATTTTCATCACCTGCAATCGCCGCGAGTTGATTTTCGACGGTCGTCACAGGGTTTGGTAGATCGTTCATACTAATCCTTTCTTAACAATTAAAAAACACAGCCTTGCGCTGTGTCCATAAGTCCATTATAGCACAATTAATCGTAACCCCAACTATCATCATCGTCGTCTTGCGGCGCAGAATAATCACCCGCCACAGCAAAATCATCATTGCTAATCATGCCGACCTCATAGAACGCCAAAATCGTCGCATCGGCTTCATCCGGTGACCTGTACCCACGCTTCTTATAAGCGTCCTTGCTTTCCACGGCTCGCCGACCTTTTGCGTCCATCCCCCACTCACGGCTCGACAACTCCGTCAATAAGTCCTTGTTTTCTTGTAGCTGAATTTGGTCGATATTATGCGCCAGCTCGAACCACGCCTCACTAATCAAATTCGGATATTTGTCGGGATTTCGCGCCTTCGCTCCAAAATTAATTGCGAATACCTTATAGCCACGCTTTACCATCTCGTCGGTTACGCCACCACCAACACCAGTATCGTCAATTTTGATGATGACGTCTTTGTCCTGACCAATAAAGTTTTCGAGATGGTCGCAGATTTCGGTAGTTCGTAGCTTCGTAAAGGTTGCACGGTCCATTTCCTTGAAACCTTTTCGTTTCACAAAAACGGTTCGGTCACTACCCATACGAGCCACATCCACGCCAACCTCCACACCGCCTTCCGGCACAACTTCCCGCGTCATAGCTTCCATAACCTGCTTCGCGGTGATAATATTGCGGTCTGTCTGGTTTAGAGCTTGCCCCAAATAATCGTGAGCATAGACTTCCGGCTCATAAAGCTTCGTATACTCGATTTCGCGTTTGATTTCTGGCGACAGCCACCCATACTTCTCGGCAATTCGATAATCGGTCTTTAAGTGCCACACATCTTCTCTCGGCGGGTCCGTGATAAACTTCTTGATGACCGGATCCAAATCAGTGATACGATTGAGCGTGAAAATAATTTTCGAGCCAGCCTTGCGGATTGTAGGTATCAAAATACGCAGCGATTTTTCAGAAATAAGCTGCGCTTCATCCACCCAGACATACTCGATACCTTCAAGACCTTTAATCGTCGCCTCGGTGTTCTTTTCCAGACCTTTGAAAATAATCTTGGAATTTGTCACGGTATTCGTGATTTCTTTTTCTGTCCACCGGTAATCAGTAAAGCCATACTGCGTAGCCAAGTCGACCAGCAATTGATAGCTGGAGTCCGAAATGTTGGCTTGGAATTGACGCAGGCACGCAATACGCGCTTCCTTTGCACGCCCCCACAATAGCAGAATTCGCGCCACCGTATGAGATTTCAGGGAATAACGCCCACCTTCGATGACGGCATACCGCCACCAATCCTCAGATAGTGGCTTGAATTCACTTGGTAGTTGAACTTTTACTCTTTCCGGTTGCATCTTTATCTTTGCCCTCCAGAAATTCCACCAACGCCACCGGCGCAATAGTTTGACCGTTAGAAGTTAAATCAACACGGCTTTTCTTTCCAAAAATGCGGTCTAGTACTTCCAGAATAGCTGACAGCCCTTCTTTTTTCACCGCTAAAATCACACGCTGGTAAATCCATCCATATTCCGGTTGATCCTCTTCTGCTTTTTTCAGTCGTTCCTGTGCGTCTGCGTCGGATTTGCAACAAATCGCCTCCAGCATTACCTCATAAATCCGTGCCTCGACATCTGGCGAAACTTCTCGCCCTAATTCTTTCAAAACGGTTGAGAGCTTCTTTTTGCGACCATTTGTCTTTGGCTGGTTCTTGCTCGAAAAACGAACACCTTTCGGCATCTTCCGCGTTTTCGCCTCGTTTTTAGCCTTTTTGCGTTCGGGTTTCTTTGCCTTGGCGACCTTGCGCTTCGGCTTTTCTACCTCACGCACATAGGTGCCATCGGTCGGGTCATGAATATACTTTTTCCCGTCTATTATTTCTTCGCTCATTTCTCATCCTCTTCTTATACCATCTTATCATATCCCGCTTATGCGGTCCGCTTTTAAGCTTTTCGATAGATGTTGGTAGTTTTAATTTCATATTGCTGGCGTTCCTTCCTGCCAGCCTTCTTCGTCGCCGTGCGTAAACTTATACCAGCGTTTTCGAATTACATCGCAGTATTTCGGGTCCAATTCGCACCCAAAGCACCTGCGTCCGGTTTGCTCGCAAGCAATTAAGGTAGAACCAGAGCCTAGGAATGGGTCGAATACAATATCGCCAACCTCAGACATCGCCAATACACCTTTTGCGCATAATCCCACTGGTTTCATGGTTGGATGTTCCTTTGACGCGCGTGGCTTATCAAAAAACCACACATTCGATAACTTTCGGCTGTCAGTAAACTTGCTATCTTTCCCACGAGTATAACAAGCATATTCCGCATCGTTAGTATCATCATCCTCCGCGACACCACGCTCAAACTTGCCCTCGCCAAGCCCATAAATAGCGAGTTCCTTTGCAGATTGGAAATCACCACCTCCTAAAGTAAAGTGGTCTTTGACCCAACAGATTACAGTCTTAAAATTAAGCCCAGCGTGATCCATGGCATTTTTTAGCGTTAGTATCTCGGTGTCACTCATCCAACTAATTACCCCCCCCCGTCCTGCATCTGGGTTGCTACGCACTCAAACGCACGGTTCAGGAAGTTTTGGAAATCTTCATGTGCCATATTGTCATTTTTGATTGTCTTTCCAGTCGTCCTATTCTTAACCGCCACATTATACGGTGGATCCGTAAATGTACAGGTCGCCTTCTTATTCCCAAATAGCTCCCTCACTTTTTCATCATCCTCAAACGAGCCACAAAACACCAAATGATCGCCCAGCTGATAAATATCCCCAACCACCGAGTAGGTATTCTCTTCGTCAATCGCGTCAGGTTCGTCCTCGATGATTTCTTTGTGCGGTTTGAACTCGTCCACACCCCATTCTTGCAAGTCCTCCGCATCCCAATCGCTCTCTAGCAGATCTAAATCCCATTCGCCCAGCTCGACATTATCACGAATGGTGATTTCTCGCTCACGCTCCTCGCTTAGCCCGTGCAAAACCACCACCGGCACTTCAGACAGCCCCGCCGTCTTTGCAGCGCGAAGTCGTTGGTTGCCGGCGATGATGACCAACTTACCTGTACGGTCCGAGCAGATAATAGGTCGCGCTTCGAAATAGTCAGGATTGGCTTTGATAGATTTCACAAGCTTTTCCATATTATCTTTGCTGATTTTGCGTGGGTTTCGCTCTAAATGGCTCAGTTCGTCCAGCGGTTTATATTCGACAGCATGCTCAACCTTTTTCATTTTGCCTCCTTCGTCGGAAAGTCCCATTGACTAACCATCTTCTTAAAATCTGGATAATAATAGTCCGTTCCGGTCACACAATCGTGTAGCCGAATAGGTAAACCGCTCAGAGTTCCCGAAGCAAATTCACAATTCATTCTGCGTGCTTCACCACCCATATATGATAAGACCAGTTCTATACTCATAAATCCTCTCCTCCCCCATATTTCTTAATAAATTTTATCGCATGTTTTGTACACATATAAATTGGATCATAGACATCGTGCGTTTGGCTATCTTCGTAGTTATAGACCGTCCCACATTTTATTGTTGCTGGTTTTCTACACCATCTATGTTGGCAAATTGGCATCATTTTTGTGCCTCCCATCTTTTCCAAAACCCTTTGCGAGTTTTATATCGAGCAATTACTCGCCCCATAATTTCGTAATCGTGTGCCGGCAGAGCATAAACTATCACACCTGCACCGGCATTAGGATCGCTAAAATTAGCTAAGGCAATTTCACCGGTATTTTTATCCCTGACTTTCTCCATCGCCAATCTCCTTTCTCCATGCCTTCTTATTAATTAAATTGATTGATGGGTAATAAAAATCTCTTTCTTCGGTGCATGGAACGTTCTTACGTCCACAGCAAATACAATCGCCTTTCCAGTAGGTAGATACTGAAAAAGATTGTTTCTTTGGCAGTTGTCCGAAGCGTGCAATACAAGTAAGCGCATTGCAAGCAAGACCACATTTTCTACATAGACCCTTCATTTTTCACCTCCTGGGCTCCGAGCATGGCTCTCGCCCGTTTTTGTTCTTTGATGGTTCTGATCCTCGCCTTTTTCAAACATTCGAGGCATCTGCGATTTTCCAGTGCATTGAATAAGAGGGGGACTCTTTTACCGCAGTCTGGGCAGGTCATTCTTCACCTCCGAAAAGCAAGTCTAGGTCTTTTTCAACATCTTCTATAAAGTAATCGCCAGCATCATAAAAGATTTGACCTGCAAGATTGTCATTTCTTTTATGAGCAACATCATAACCATCAAATCTAAACCCTTTATCTTTTAGCCGTTCCCAAGCCTTGAGCTTTTCTATGGCTTTCATAGTTGCATTTTCACTAGGAAAATCGTTTCCAAGTCGATGTAGTTTTTCAAGCTGAAGCCTACTCAAACCACTCACATTTATAGGCTCACCAAATTGGTCGATAGCCCAATGCTCTTTCGGTTCTTCGTAATCTTCCCACTTCTCGCAAAGCTCTGCCAAATTGTTGTAATAATAGGTGCATCCAGAACACTCGACAGCTATTTCACCAATCTCATCTTTTGGCGATAAACTGAATGTTTTTATTACTCCTATTTCTGTTGGATGTAATTTAGATCGTACTTTTTTCATCACACTCCTTTCGACTACTTAAAAATTAGCAGGGCAATGACAATGGCTAAGCCAACCAGCAACATCAACCAGCCCAGCTTTCGCGTCGCATCATCAATGCCAGTTATAAGTTCGAGCTTCGCCACGCCAATCTCGTCGATAATGTCGTCGTGCTCATCATCCAGAACCTCAATTTTCGGCTTCTTGTCGTGGTTTCCGGCATATTTGAACACATACTCATCATAGCTTTCAGTTTTGCGAATACGGCACGCAGTCGACACGCCAATGCCGAATTTCTTGGCGGTTGGCGCATCGTCCTCGCAAGTTTTGTCGGCGGCTTTCACCTTCCGCCATAATTGTTCCGTGATTTTGCTAACTCTTTTCATTTTTTCACCTTTCTTTCTTGATTTTGCCCAGTCCCCACCCATCCTCCCCACGCCAGGTGGAAAAACAAGTTCTGCGAGCCGAATAAAGTGTCATTAGCGGGAGTTTGAAATCGGGTGGGTACAAACTCCCTTGGCTCATGCAAAGGTGCCTAGTCGCCTACACACTGCGAGTGTGGCTTCTACTGTTTCAGAGCTGGCGGATATGCTCATAACAGCGCAAAGCATATCCTGCACTGCCGTCATTTAAGATTAAGGTCATACATTTTACACAATCTGGACGGCTTCCGACCCGCAAGTTTGTACTAGCGTGCTCTTCATGGGTAGGGGCGGGGCAAAACCAAATTATTAAATTACATCTTAGCTTAATAATGGTGTCTATTTCGTCACTAACCCTCCTTTTCGTGCAACATAAATTCCGGCTCGGCAATTGCATCGTCGTCAGTCTTGATGCCGCGTAGCTTTTGATAGGCATTAAAAATCGACTCCATCGCGCCAATGGCTTTATTGAAGTCGGCTTTGGTTTCTAGATCCTTGACAAAATCCGCAAGGACGCTAAATTTCGCTTCCGCAGGTTCTTCCTCAAAGAACTTCGGACCTTGTTTTTTTCTTCTGAAAATCCCCATTTTTTACCTCCTTTGATTGATTTATTGCCTTTTCGGCTTCTTCTTTTGTGGCGTATACGCCTAGCACCTTCCAAACCCCAGGCGATCGTAGCTTTTCGGCGTACCATCGCCCAGAGTAATCAATTGTTCGATATTCGTCCTCTTTCACGCCTCCTCTCCCACTTCTGATGTTGCTTCAATCGCGCAGAACCCACGCGCTGCTTCATTCAACGCACGAGCCTCACCAACGGTCAAATCCTTGAACCATAGATTAGTATTGCCCACGCCTTGCCTCCTCTCGTTCTTCGTATGCTTCTTGCGCGTCACGGTTCCACTCGGCGATGAGCTGGTCGGCTTCCGGCACGAGCATATCTTCGATGAAGTCGATGAGATCAGCGTTCATCGCTTCGGCTTCCGCGTCGTCCATCTCTACACCGTTGCCTTCGATGAAGCCATCGAGGAGTTGTTCAGCGAACTCCTCCTCAACGCTCGAAGAATTATCATAGCCGCACTCGATAGCGTATTCGGCCAATCGTTCAGCGAGTTTGGTGGTTTTTCTACTTCTCATCTTCACCCCCCTTTAAGTCGTCAATTATATCGTCCAAATAATCTATCGTGTCTAGCGCATAACCAAGATATTTAGCGAGATCTTTCGTCAATTCATCTTCGCTTTTGCTCCCTTTATCAATTAGATATTTTGCTGTATCTTTGCTCCACATATTATTCAAGCCCCTTTCCTTGGTCTAGCTTGTCGCCGTAACCGTTATTGATTAAATACTCCCGCAGTTCAGCCGCATTCGTCAGTACCCAGTTGATTGCATCTTCAAGCGTCTTACGCGTGAGATGCACTATGCCGACCGTCACACGCCCATCCATACCTTTTTTCAAGTGCTGGTTAAAACAGCAATACTCAAAGCGTTTCAAATTCGGGTAAAGGATTTGATAGCAACCATGCTGGTGCGAGTTCAGGTAGTTCGATGCAGGCGTTACACCAGTTTTGTAGTCAATAGCAGTATCGCCATCGAGAACATCCAGCACGCCAGACAAATAACACCATTCGGTAACTTTGCGCACGCGCTTGGTCGATAGTTCGAATGATGGTGAATTGAGCTTTCTACCACCAAATACAGCCGGCAACCTTTTTGTCCTTCGAGCCATCCTTTCAAACTGTTCGTGCTTCTTTTTGCCATACTCCATCGCTGGTGTCGACTCGGTTTCTACTCCTAGGTAGGGCGCAATGGCTCGCTCTGCGTCGCCACGCGCCCACGAGTTCAGGATTGAATACGACACGCGAATTGGTCCATATCCGTCCTTAGTCATGGTTTACCTCACTAATTCGAATTGACTTCTTGCGATGGATTTCGACAATGCCTTTCGGCAAATTGCCACGCCTTGCCACGAATTCGTCGACAGCTTTTGAATTAAGCTGCCAAGACACTTTCTTGGTCCAAAACTTCTCACACCTACGGCGAACCGTGCCCAAGTCCTTATACTTTGCGCCCGAAGCCGAATAGTTAATTTTGATGAGATCGCCTTTCAGTCCGGTAAAGTTTGGATTGTACTCCAAAGCTTGCCTTTCGATTGAGCTGGCAAGATAATCGAGCGCGCCATCAAGTTCGCGTTTCATTTCCAAAAGCTTCGCAATGGCTTCCTCGGCTCCCTGATTAAACAAAATCGTTTCGCCGTCTTTTTCGAGCTTCAGGATGTCGGCAGTATTGACCTTGATAATCACATCACCACTACGCGCCATCCTGTACCTCGCCTTCCATTATTTCATCAGCAATGTTGGTAGCTTCTTTTTGGATTTCAGCTTTCGCCTCGTCATTTAATCTTGGTTTAATTACCGGTCTACGCTCTTCCACTCCATCAACACCGAGTACTAGCTTGTTTGCTTCCGCAAGACTATCTATTTGGGCAGCAAACGCCAAGCGATTATCTTTAGTACTAGACGGTAACATTTTAGCAGCACGCTTTAACACTGTTTTAAGTGCCTGTTGGTCCCACCATTTCGCCCAAGCTGGTGTATCTTTGCCAAAGTTCCTTTCTTTGGTATCTTCACGGATTTTTTCGATTTCTTTCCGCGTCATCACAAAGAATGGCTTTTCACCATTGGCGAGTACAACCGTAATGTACGCATGGGTTGCTTTCGTAAAATCGGTACGATCAACATCGAAATTTGGTTTGTGAGTCAATTTGCGATCAGTTCCAAACTCAACATCAAAAGTATCTCCCTCGAATACGATCTCTCCATTGATAGACTTTACTTCGCCGGTTCGATACGCAAGCTCCTTTAATCCTTTATAACTGATTTGAAACCTTGCCATTCGTCCAAGCTTTTTATCGTTGTACGGCAAAATGTAAGCAAAATCTTGCGGTGTATTCGGCATTAAATCCAATTGGATACACGCCATCATTGCAGTCACGAATGAGTCGGGGTTCTTCTCGATGGCTTCTTTCAATAATGGGTCTTGTTTAGCTAAAAGCGACACCCTAGCTGCAAATTCCTGTGACCGTTTATCCTCGAAAAGATTTTTCGCATATTGTGCGACCAGCCCAGCCGTTTGTTTGACTGCGTTTTGCCCTAAGGTTTGTTGTGGCATCTTAGCGACCTGGCTATTCTGTTCTACCATTTCGCCCCCTCTTTCTTAAACGCTCCATTCCACGCGAGAACTGCAGCCACAATTCCCATCGCTACGAATGGAACCCACCAATAGCGCAAGTCCTCGACTTCGCTAAAGGCGACAAGCCCAGCCGGAATGCCGATTGTCAGGCTTGCGATTTTCCTAATTTTTCTAAGCATTTGTGCTCCTTTCTTTGTTTGATATTTGATGACCCTTTGGTGACTTTCGTTTTCCTACGCAGCTATATCGAGCCTGCCGAGTTTCCGTCACCAGTTTTTAAGAGCCTGCATGAAGATGCAATTTTGTGAACTCGAATTCCATCCTCATCGAGCATTAAAAAAAGGTCGATATTTTTCGACCTTAAGGGGTACAACTTTTTCTTACTTTATGATACAATAATAGTATGAATAAGGTAGAAGCGGAGAAACGAATTGCGAAATTGCGAGAGCTGATAAACGATTATCGGTATCATTATCATGTGTTAGATGAGTCGATTATGAGTGAGGCGGCGGCGGATTCGTTAAAGCACGAGTTATCGCTTTTGGAGGCGGAGTATCCGGAGCTCATAACGCCGGATTCGCCGACGCAGAGGGTGGCGGGGAGGCCACTGGACAAGTTTACCAAGGTGGCGCACGAGAAGCGGATGATTTCGCTCGCAGATGTGTTTAGCGAAGAGGAAGTGCGGGATTGGATTACGCGAAATGAGAAGTTGATTCCGGGGGGTGTGATTGATGAGTTTTTTACGGATATTAAAATGGACGGACTAGCGTGTTCGCTGAAATATCGGGATGGGGTGTTTTATCAGGCCGTCACTCGTGGTGATGGTTTAGTCGGCGAAGATGTAACGTTAAATGTGAAGACTATACAAAATATACCGCTCAAACTTCATCAGAATATCATTCATCTCGGGCCGCGTCCGGCCGGCCCGTCGACTAAAGTCGTCTGCTCGTCGTCGTCTCAAAAGAACGAGCCAGCTCGTTCTTTACTCGTCTCCTCCGGCAGTCTGCCACGGGCGGCCGGCGCTAAATCTCGCGCTGCCGCGCTCCGAAATGCCCGAGATGAAGATATTCCTGATGAAGTTGAGGTGCGGGGGGAAATCGTTATTTTCAAGAAAGATTTTGATTATCTTAATGAAATTCAGCGAAAAAATGGTCAGCCCGAATTTGCTAATCCACGTAATCTTGCGGCAGGTTCGATTCGGCAGTTGGATCCGCGAGTGGCGGCGAGTAGGCCGCTCAAGTTTATCGCGTATGATTTAGTGACGCCGGACTCGACGACTTGGAAAGAGGCGTATGAGAAACTCAGGGCGTATGGGTTTCAGACTTCGAATGAGGACCGGGTGTTTAAGAATTCCGAGATGCGGGAGCTGTTTAATTATATTCACGATTTGGATGAGTACCGGAAGGGGCTGAAGTTTAATACGGATGGGATGGTGATAAAGATTAATGACAGGGCTATGTATGATAAGCTAGGGATTGTGGGGAAGACTCCGAGAGGGGCGGTGGCATATAAGTTCCCGGCGGAAGAGTCGACGACGGTGGTGCGAGATATCGTGATATCGATCGGGCGGACAGGGGCGGCGACGCCGGTGGCGATACTGGACCCGGTGTCGGTGGCAGGAACAACGGTGCGGCACGCGTCGCTACATAATGCGGATGAGATAGCGAGACTGGATGTCAGGATTGGGGATACGGTAATTATTTATAAAGCGGGGGATATTATTCCGCAGGTGAAGGAAGTGCTTTTGACTTTGCGTCCGGAGGGGACGGAACCGTTTGATTATAAAAAAGCTTTGAAGGAGCAGTATCCGGAACTCGAATTTGAGCGGCCAGTGGGGGAGGTGGTGTACCGCGTGAAGGGGGAATCGAGCGATGTGATTTTGAAGCGGGCGATTGAGTATTACGCGTCGAAGCCGGCGTTGAATATCGAAGGCTTGGGCGAGAAAAATGTCGAGGCGTTAATTGATGCGGGACTAGTGGGCTCGATTGCGGATTTATATAGATTGAAAGTCGTGGATGTGGCGAAGTTGGAAAGGTTTGGAAAAGTGTCGGCGCGGAATTTGGTGGAGGCGATTGATGGGTCGCGAGAACCGAAACTAGCGAAGTTTATTACGGCGCTAGGGATTCGGCATGTGGGGGCGGCTACGGCGACAAGTCTGGCACGGAGGTTTAAGAGCTTACGGGCGCTTGTGGAAGCGACGGAAGAAGAGTTGTTGTCGGTGGATGATATTGGCAAAGTGGTAGCGGAATCGATATTGGCGTGGTTTAGTGATGAAGATAATTTGAAGTTACTGGCGGAACTAGAGGAACTGGGCGTGAAAGTGCGAAATGAGACAAGTGTCGCATTACCGCTTGAAGGTCGCTCGTATATTGTGACTGGGACGCTTGCGTCGATGGGGCGTGAGGAAGCGGAAGATAAGTTGCGCGAGCTGGGTGCGACGGTGACTTCGTCGGTGACGAAAAACACGACGGCTTTAATTGTGGGGGAGAAGCCTGGGAAGTCCAAAATGGATAAGGCGGAGAAATTGGGGATTTTGAGGCTGGGTGAGGATGAGTTTTTGAAACTAATAAAATAAGCCCTAAAGGGCTTCTTTTAATGCTTGGTGACCCTCATTGAAACGAAGTGGAACGACCTCGTATCAGATATATACCGTATCAAAGGTATTCTATCTGTACTCTATTATGATAGGAGCTACATCCCCTGCGGGTGTTGATATGTCCTCTATTCCGATATGCCCAATTCCCATATAGCCTAGTATAAGCCCATGAGGTTTGGTCTTGAGTCGTCCTACTTGTTAAAGAGTCCGTAGCTTTGTTGCTACTTATCTATATTATAGCACATTGCACGCTTCCTGCCTAGCAAAGCTCCTCGCTCTCCTTAAACAGAAAACCCAGCCCCAGTGTTAAGATGAAGCTAGCTGGAACATTATGGCTCCGTAATCATTGGTGTTCTCTTTGCCCTCTCCCGCATAGAATGCCCCTTCAAAAATGCCCGTTTTAGGTCGTTTCAAGCCCTACCGGTAGGCGTTTCCAGCACTTCTCGTTGTCGAGACGGTATAAGTATCGTCTCGGAAATTATAACTCATTTTGGTCAATAAACAACAGGGGTGAGTTTTACAGATTTTGACAAAGAATACCCTATTTTCGCGCGCCCTCCATTAAATACCGCCCCTCTTTGGTGTCTCTTGTCTGTATAGATAGTATTGGCGGGTTAGTTGGTAGTGGTAGGAGCCCCCCGGTCGGGTTAGTCATAGAGCGTAAACCCTGTGAGGGTTGGAGCGTCATCCCCAGAGTGTTTCGGTAGTACTGTCCGCATAGTCTCTCTGTGTCTCTATGATAGTGTTGTCATCTATTTGGTATCGTTGTCCCCAAACACGCGCGCGTCCGAAAGGGCGAGCGACCAGCGCCAGCTGGTTAATAAAATCGCGGCCAATCCTTTTTTCCAGTGGGCTCCTACTATTTAGTAAGAGTAAGTGTAATGTCTAGGTGGTTTCATTGTCTCTTATCTTGATGTTGTTCTCCAGCAATAATAATGGGAACGAAGTATTCACCTCTGTAAAACCTGTGTATACTCCTTGGTATCTTCCTATCCCGTTTCTTTGTTTTGGTAGCTCCGAGCGTAAAGTTTTTCTCTTGATGTTTTCTCTTTGGTGTTTTCTGCACGAGTCTGGTTGCCAAGTGTGTTATAATGGAAGCATAAGTATATTAGCAAAGGAGATTTATGGAACAAAACACACCTGCCGCAATGCCCGTAATGGATAGTGGCAAACAAAGTAACGGAAAAGGGTTAAAGATTGCTACTGCAATTGCTTGCGTTGTAGCGGTTTGCGGTATTGGGTTTGGTGTTTATGGTATGATTCAAAGCTCGCAGAAAGACAGTCAGATTTCCGATTTAAAAGTCCAAATAAAAGACTCTGATGGTAAAATCACCACATTGGAGACAGAAAAGATAGAAACTACGGCCGAAGATGGAACGACTGTTACCATTGCTGATACGGCACCAATTGTGAATGGCTTGTATACGGTAGGTGATACATCCACAAAGCGAAAGTACTATATAGGTATCACGGACTTAGACCCCAGGAAAGATACTAGAGAAAAAGATGCGTATATTATTGATATCACGCAGCTCGGCTCCAAGGACGGCGTTAAGCAGTATGATTTAAAGACGGTGTTAGATAAGGCAGTTTCTGATAGAGTTGCCAGCTTGCCCGATACGCTAGCGGCTGGAACTGTAAATGCAACTCCTAAATCAAGTTGTCAATCTTACAAAGTAAGCGTTGGTGATCCAGCTTATATCCCTGGCGACCGCGTCGATTGGACAATAGCGGCAGACTGGAGCAACTTGGTGCCACTTACGATTTACATGTCCTGTATTACTAACAATGGTAACAGTGAGCTTTCGCTTGGAACTGGTCTTTATTCCTTAAATCCAAATACAAATGAACTAGTCAAATTAATCGATACCGTTTATTAAATGTTTCAAAAGAGCGACCGTTTTGCTAACTTTGCGGTCGCTTTTCTGTTCTTACTATAAGCGTTTTGTAACTCTCCAATTTTGGTGTACAATAGAACTACAAGAACTTTAATTATTAAACCGTAGTACATGGGAGATAACGACAACATCAGTGTTCCGCACTGTCTTAGTGATAGTGTTTGATATGAAGCCCCGAAGCTCGCTACAAGGTCTATCTTATAGTTTCCGTTGAGTTTAGATATGCGGAAGTGAGAGCCGAGAAGAAAACAGCTACAACAATAGCCTAGAAAGGAGAGGCTTTGTTGCGCTGTATTTTTGTTCTTGGGCAGCCAGCTAAACAAGTCTAAATGGAACACGCAGACTTAGTAGATAGGGGGATAATGTCAGTTAAAGAAGCGCGAAAGTTGCTTGGCGCCTCGTATAAGGACTGGTCAGACGAAATGACCATGGGAGTAATTCGCGACATGGTTAATCTGTCAGAGGCACTTTTGGATTGGCAAAATAGTTCTACAAATTAAGGAAGGGGTGTATAATAATAGTATGGAAAAGGAATCAGAGGTAATACGTAAAAAAGCCTTTATCTATGTTAGAGTCTCGACTAAAGACCAGGTAGAAGGAGCCTCTCTGGAGGCCCAGGAAGAAGCTTGTAGGTATTTTGCAACGCACAGCCTAAATGCCACTGTTGAGAAGGTGTATAGAGAAGAAGGCGAATCAGCAAAAACAGCAAGGAGAACAAAGCTCACGGAGCTGTTGCTTGACGCCCACAAGCGAAAAGGTGATATTGACTACGTTGTCTTTTATGATATGAGTCGGATGACGAGGGACATAGAATCTTATACAGCTGTTGTAAAGGCACAGCTAAAAAAGCTTGGCATTAAGATTCGCTCCGTGAATGAGCCAGCAATAGATGATAGCCCTATGGGGCACTTTGTCGAAACGGTTACCGTCGGATACGCTCAGCTCGAAAATGAAATTAGAGGGCTAAAGGTGGTGGATTCTATGGCTACTCGTGCCAGCCAAGGCTATTGGGTCACCCAACCGCCACTCGGCTTTAGAATTAAAATAGTAAAGCCAGACGGGACACTTGTTGATAGTGCCGGACGTAAGGAGCGAGTGAAATCGCCCAAAGTTTTGGTGCCAGACAGTACCATTGTTCCTGATGGTGGCACAAGTATAAGTGAAATTGTCGCCAAACTGTTCTATAGATTTGCAGAGGGTGATATAAGCTTATTTAAGCTCCACGGGATGGCAATAGAAATGGGCTTAAAAAGTCAGGATGGACGACCAATCCCATTTAATTCGCTCCGTCATATCTTAGAGCACCCTGTTTATGCTGGTTACTCTAAACCAGGTAAACTGCTCAAAGAGTCGGTAAAACTCAAATTTGACGGTCTAGTTGATAAAGAAACGTTTGACCGAGTTCAGGTGCTACTCGGCAATGGTAGAACAGAAGTCAGGGCAAGAGATAGCGAGATGTATCCTCTAGATGGAACTATATTATGTGAGCACTGTGGTAAACCGCTCCATGGCGACGCTCCTAGTGACGGCTCAAAAAATCGTCACCCTAGGTACTACTGTCGCGGTGGAATAAAATGCGGTCACGGTTATCAGTCGGCAAAAGCTGTGGATATCCATGATGTATTCAATGATTTTCTCCAGCAGATAACTCCTACCGATGGCACCATAAGGTTATTCAAGGAGATATTGAAGCGAACTGCATTTAGAAAGCTGGATGACACCAACTCCGAACTCATAGCAATATCGGCGTCAGAAGCTGAAATAAACACAAAGAAACAGCGTGCGCTAGACTCCTTCCTGGAGGGTGGTCTTAGTCAGGAGGAAAAGGATAACTACATGGAAAACCTTGAGGCTGAGCGTCTGAAACTCAAGCAACGTCGTATGGAAGCCGAAAAACAGCAGGAGCTTAGTGAGGTAACTATTGAATACATCTGTAACTTCATGGATAAGCCAGCTAAGCTTTGGAGAGATGCCGACCTTAATTCCAAGCGTGCCTTTCAGCAAATGCTTTTCCCCAATGGGCTTCATATCGACCTCAAGGCAAAAAAGTGTAGAACGGAAGATCTGAGCACTCTCTACTCTGTTATTGCTAACAAAAATGAGCCCGAAGGCTCTGAAAATGCTGATGTGGTGATCTCTGCGGGAGTCGAACCCGCGTTGACGGGATGAAAACCCGTTGTACTAACCGTTATACTAAGAGACCATAAAATATGGTGATTATATTATAGCAATTATATTCAAAAATTGCAAGAATAGGTGGTGTTGATGCGGTAAGAGGTGCGGTCGAAGGGGGATTCGGGGAAGATTTGGACGTAGGTTCTATTTTCGTCGCAGTACTCGCGGAGGTATTTTGCGACGTCGGCGTGCTGGTCGTAGTCGTGGAGGATGAGTTGACGGAGAGTGATACGGGCGAAGCCGCGGTCGACGTATTTTTGCATTACGGAATCGAGGTCGGTAATTTTAGCGTAGGCGTCGGAAGTGACGAAGGATTCGTAGAGGTAGTTTTCGTAATAATCGCGGGCGAGGGAATCGATTCTGGTTTTGACGAGATTTTCGCTTTGATTAAAGAGGGCAAAAAGAGTGGCAAAAATAACTAGCGCGATTGCGGTGATGATGATGGCGAGAGAGACGGTCTTGCTGGCGGTGGAAGTTTGGATGGCAACGGGTTGGGGGATGGCGACGTGGACATCGCGGCTGTGGAGTTTGGTTGTTTGTTTGGATTTCATATATATTATATATTACCATATTATTGAACTTATGGTAAGATATATTTATGAGTAGATTATTTAAACGAACTAAAATTTTAGCAACAATTGGGCCGGCGACAAATTCGGCGGAAATGATAAAAAAAGTGATTATGGCGGGGGTAAATGGCTGTAGGTTGAACTGTTCGCACGGATCGAATGAGGAACGTGATCAGCAGATTAAGTGGATACGGGCGGCGGCTGAGAAAAAGGGACGAAGTGTGGCGATTTTGCAAGATTTGCAGGGGCCGAAGATTAGGCTAGGAATGTTAAAAGACAATCATTTAGATTTGAAGGTAGATGATGAGGTGGTACTGGAGGCTCAGGAAGGATTTGAGCACGATGGTGGTTTGACAGTGCCGGTGCAGTATAACTTGGCGAAGAAGGTGAAGGTGGGGGAGCCGCTGTCGATGTTTGATGGAAAAGTAAAATCGGAAGTGGTCGAGGTAGTGTCGGATACGGCAATAAAAGTGCGGGTTTTGAATGATGGGTTTATTATGTCAAAGAAGGGGTTGAATTTGGGGGATACGGATTTTGGTGGGGATATTTTGACAGAGAAAGATTTGGCAGATATTGAATATGGGGCGGGGTGCGATTATGATTATGTGGCGCTTTCGTTTGTGCAGTCGGCGGCGGATATTATGAAATTGAAGCAGTTGCTTTTGTCTTATGGTTCGACGGCGAAAGTAATTGCGAAGATTGAAACTAAAAAGGCAATCGCGTCAGAGGAACATTTGGAAGAAATCGTGAAGGCGTCGGATGGAATTATGGTAGCGCGGGGAGATATGGCAGTGGAAGCCGGCGCGGAAGTAGTGCCGATTATTCAGCGGAAATTGATTGCGATGTGCCGGGCGCACGCGAAGCTGTGTATCGTGGCGACGCAAATGATGTCTTCGATGGTGGATGCGCCGGAGCCGACGCGGGCGGAAGTGTCAGATGTGGCGACGGCGGTGGTACAGGGTGCGGATGTGGTGATGCTGTCGGACGAAACGGCGAATGGGTCGTATCCTTTGGAGACGGTGCAGGAAATGAAAAAAGTGATACTATATACGCAAAATCATTCGCGGATTGCGCCGATTTCGATAATGCCGGATGGGGAGGGGTCGGATATTTATGATGCGATTTCTAATGTGACGGCGAGACTGGCGGAGACGATTGAAGCGGATGTGATGGTGTGTCAAACGGCGTCGGGAACGACGGCGGTGACAATTGCGGCGCAAAGACCGAATGTGCCGATTGTGTCGGTGACTTCGAACCAGCGGGTGGCGAATCAGTTGGCACTGATATATGCTAATTCGGCGTTTGTAAGACCGTATTCACTGGAGTTTGGGTATGATTTAGCTGTGGAGCTAAAAGAGTCGGGGTATTTGCAGACGAAAGAGGGCGTGAAAGATTTGACCGCGGTGATTGTGTCGGGGGATAAAAATCAAGTTGGAACCGATACTATCAAAGTTAGGAAAGTATAATTATTCTTCTATAGCTTCTAGACCTGGGAGCTTCTTGCCGAGGAGGAATTCGAGGGAAGCGCCGCCACCAGTGGAGACGAGGGAATAGTGGAGGTTAGGGTGGTCTTCCATCAATTTTTCAACAAAACCAGTGGTGTCGCCGCCACAGATGATGGTGGTAGCTTCGTCTAATGGCTTTTCGCCGATAACTTCGGCGGTGATGGTAGAAGCAGTGGCGTAGGCAGGGTCTTCGGCATAGCCTAGAAGTCCGTTCCAGATGATGGTTTTGGCATCGGTAACGAGACCGGCGATTTTGGCGGTGGCGAGAGGGCCGATGTCGAGCTTCTTGCCTTCGGAATTTTCATCAAAGTCTTTGGCGACGTAGATTTTTTTGTCATTTGATTTGTAGCCGTCGGCGGCGATTTTGCCACCTACGACGATTTGGTCGGCGATTTTTGTAAACTTGTCGATTAGCGGTTGCTTGTCGTCAACTTTGGCGCCGCCAATGATGAGCAGTATGGGTTTTTTTGGATTTCTGGTGGCGGATTCTAAGTTGCTAACTTCTTTTTCTAGTAATAGACCAGCATAAATTGGTAAGAAATGCTTGACGGCATCGGTAGAAGCGTGAGCGCGATGGATGACGGCGAAACCGTCTTGGACGTAGGTGTCAGCTTTTACCGCGTCGATGATGGCTTTGATGAAGTTTTGGTTATTAGCCTCTTCGCCGGGGTCGAATCTCAAGTTTTCGAGGAGGGCGATTTTGACGTCGGCAGGGATGCTTAGCTCGTGGTCTGGAGTAGGGAGGGGGTAAAAGCCGATTTTTTGGTCGGGTAAGAGTTTGCGAAGGGAATCGGCGACTGGCTTTAGGCTGAATTCGGGATTGGCTTGACCTTCGGGGCGACCAAGGTGGGAGATTAAGATGATTTGCTTAGCGCCGCGTTCTAATAAATAATTAATAGTGGGCAAGCTAGCGCGAATGCGAAGATCGCTCGCAACTTTGCCGTTTTTGATAGGTACATTGTAGTCGACACGGACAAGAACGGTCTTGCCCTTAACGTCTAAGTCTTTTATTGTTTTCATAGGTTTATTATATCATACGTATTGATGGGTTCTTTCATTATTTGCTTTGTCGATTTGCTTGCGTTTCGGTTATTTTGGTAGTATAATTAAAAACATAAGGAAGCCCCTCCAGGAAGAGCTTCCTGTGGTTGGTTCTAGTTAGGTACTTGCCTAACTAGATTTTTTACTTCGGCGGTTTTTACGCTTTGGAAGGATGATACATAGCAAGTTTATTGTTATGGTCATTTCATCACCTCACTCTCTGGCAACCTAGTGCCTGGTCACTGTTTAACCAAAAGGGTTTACAATTTAACCAAAAGCATATATAATGTGGTTATGGACAAGCATATATTTAATTCAAACTTGGTTTCCGCTTTTGGAACCAATCTCTCTTCATATATATATATATATATCGGTAGCTCTATGTAGCACTACATTATTATCAGGCTTAATCTTAGCGTCGTCTACAGTATCTGCGGATGACTCAGTGGTAGACCAAATCAATATCACGGTGCCGGTATCCTGTACCATGAGTGGTACTGGTATGAACACTCACAATGCGGAAATCCAGAATGGTACTTATACACCAAATATTGGTACTACTACACTTCACGCGTTTTGTAATGACGCAGAAGGATTCGCAATCTATGCTGCTGGTTACACTGGAAATGAAATAGGTGGAACGAATAGCAACAAACTGGTAGGGACATCTGCTTCTTCTAATGCTACCATTGATACTGGTCTGGCTACGTCGGCTGGGAGTCCCGATGTATCAAATTGGGCGATGAAACTCACAATGACGCAAGATTCTGGTGATACTACAGGAACTAACGCCTTCGCGATTGACTCTGCACCAAATGTATCCGGTGGGGCGGATGCATCATTCTCAGATTATCACGTGGTTCCTAATGAATACACCAAAGTCGCCCATAAGAACTCAGGTACTGATATGACGGCTAGTACTGGTGGAGTGAAACTCACTACCACCTATGCTGCCTACATATCTAAGACTCAACCAGCAGATACTTATTCCGGGCAAGTGATATACACTCTCGTCCATCCAGCCTCTCACGTCACACCCACTGAACCAATTACCTGCCCAGCCGGATATATCTGCTATGCGCCGAATGCTAATGACGTTACTGGTAATATGAATGTACTAGGAGCCAGTCAAGATACTACCACCGGCACCGGACAAGCCTATGCCGAAGACCCAGACAGCATTATTGGCTATCAGGAAGTAGATAGTTACTACCTAGAATCAGACGCTCACCTCGCTTCCCCCAACTTCAAACGTGTAGGTTATGGCTTCGCGGGTTGGAATACTGACCCAAATGGTAACGGAACTATGTATGGTCCTAATCAAGACTTCACTCCAGGTGATATTAGTACAGAAGGTGTAGCAATGTACGCCCAATGGGTATCGAGCAGTGGTAATCTCCAAGGCTGGACTGGCTGT
>JAZPZQ010000048.1:0-5988 GCA_045544765.1 Candidatus Nanosyncoccus sp. | reverse complement strand
AATCCAGACAAATGAGCAAATGGGCATAAAGACAAGTACATATTGTTCGAACTTTCCGGATGCAAATTATGAAAATCTTTAACGTTATTGCTAATATTTCCATTACTCAACATTACCCCTTTTGCACTACCTGACGTTCCCGAAGTAAAACAAATCATAGCAAGGTCTTCGGGGGAGGATTTGGGAAAGCCTACCTCTAACTCCTCCCTTAAAGGAAGAGAAATTTTATTAAATTCACCCTTCTTCCCGCCTAAGACAACCCAATCTTCCAAACTTATCACACTTCCCACCTGCGGTACGGACTGACTCTTCAGTTCTGACCACAAATCCTCATCCGTAAAGAGGGCTTTGGCATCGGAGAAATCGACCAGATGGGCTATCTCGTCGGGCATAAGGGTATGCATAATAGTAACGGAAACACCCTGCATGTTAGCGATAGCAAGATAAGCGATGCCCCAATGGGCGGAGTTGGCACCACAGATAGCAATATGGTCGCCTTTTTGCAGGCCGAGATTGGTCAGCAACTCTGCTACGCGGCATATCTCCGCATACATCTCACCGTAGGTATAATGGTTGCCACAGGAGGTATCCTGGGCGGTGCCGTCTTCCGTTAGATAGAAGTCCGTGAGGGCGGGTTGGTCCCAGTTAGAGCGGATAGTTTCCGCGAGAATATTGAGATAATTGTCAGTCATATTTTTTCGGGATTCGTAATTCGGGATTAGGAAAGGTTTATTTTCTCGGGATGACGGGATGACGTAATGACGTAATTAGGAAAGGTTATTACGAATTCTTTTCGATGTAGTCGTAGAGGTCCTGGATGGTGACGAGGGTTTTGATTGCGCCGCGTTCGGGTTGGAAGCCGAAAGTGCGTTTAATGAAGATAGCCGTTTCCATGGCATCAAGGGATGTCATACCGAGGTCACGCTTCATTTCTGCATCTGGAGTAATCGCAGATGGCTCATACTCCAAACGATCTGTTAGAAAAGCATTTACCTTTTCTTGAATTTCTTGAGGTGTCATACTATTATATGTTATTTAGATTTATTTTTTGTAATTACGGGATTAGGGGATTACGAACCGATTTTGCGGAAGACCAATGCACTATTAGTGCCCCCCATACCGGAGGAATTGGAGAGGACGGTGCGGATGGGGGTATAAATCGTTTCACGGACGATATTGAGGTCTTTCGCCTCGTCTATTACGTTCTCCAGATTGATGTTTGGCGCCACGAAATTATTCTGCATCATGAGGATGGAATAGACGGCTTCGCTGGCACCTGCCATCCAGTTTTCGTGTCCTGTCATGGACTTGGTGGAGGAGATGAAAGGCTTACTTCCAAAGAGGCGCGTGAGGGCTTTGGCTTCTTCGATATCACCAGCTATAGTTGAGGTGGCATGAGCATTGACATAATCAATGTCCGATGGTTGCAAGCCGGCATCGTCCAAGGCACGCTTCATCGCGATGTATTCGCCTTCAGCGGAAGGCATGGATATATCTTCGATACCGTTAGAGGAGAAACCATAGCCAACTACTTCAGCGAGAATAGTGGCTCCACGAGCTACTGCATGTTCATATTCTTCCAACACCAATGCCGCGGCACCACCAGAAGGAATCATGCCATCGCGATTTTTATCAAATGGGCGCGATGCATGAGAAGGATTATCATTGCGCGTAGAAAGAGCTTCTAATGCATCTACGTTTACAGTCGTCCCTCTCATATCCAACGTGCACGACCCTCCAACCAAAATAGAATCTTGCATTCCTTGCCGAATAAACATTGCCGCTAATCCTATTGCGTGGCTACTACTGGCGCATGCTGCTCCTACGCAAAAGTTAATGCCTTTCAAATGGAATATAGTACTGAGGTTCATCGTCACCGAAGAGGTCTCACCATGAAAAAGGGCGCTGGGACTAATCATACGAGAATCATGCTCTTCTTCCATAATCGGCATATAATCCAAAACATGTACATTTCCGTCATTTCCGAAGATTATACCGACTTCATTCTGTTTTAGGAACTCATCATTTATTCCGGCCTGTTCGAAAGCTTGACGGGTAGCCATATAGGCATACTCGGCATCTTCGGATATCGTAACGCGGAACTTACGAGGTAAGAGGGGTTTTAAATCCGGACGCGGCACATTGCCAACTAAACCGGAGTGAAGTCCATACTCAATACGTTTCGGATCAAAGATAATACCTGTGCGCCCGTGCTTAAGACTCTCTGTTACTGTTTGCAAATCCTGTCCTATACAGGACCAAATACCCATTCCCGTAACTACAACTCTTCTCATAAAATTCCTCCATTGATGCCGATTACTTGTCCGGAGATATAGTCAGCGCGGTCACTACAAAGGAAAGCAGCCAGATACGCCACTTCTTCGGGTTTACCGAGGCGACGCATAGGGATATCACCAATATCTAAATCCTTCATCATATATTCAGCACTACTTTTCATCATGTCTGTCTCTATCGTTCCTGGAGAAATTACATTCACTGTTACTTGCTTAGGAGCTAATTCTTTTGCCAACGTTTTTGTTGCTCCAATCAATGCGGATTTGGAAGCAGCATAATTTATCTGCCCAACATTTCCTATTTGTCCACTAATAGAAGATATATTTACTACTCGTCCATGATGATTCATCACCATGCCTTCTATGACACGGCGGGTGCAATAGAAGAAACCGTTGAGGTTCACATCTATTACACGATGCCATTGCTCCGGCTCCATCGCCAGCATAATCTCATCATCGACAATACCGGCGTTATTGACCAGCACGTCGATATAGTCGTCCGGATGGGCTGCGAACCATGCGTCCAGCGCGGTGTTGATGGCATCGAGGGACGACACGTCAAAAGGCATCAGCTCGGCTTCGCCGCCGGCTTCCTCAATCAGACGCTTGGCTTCCTCAGCAGCAGCATGATTGGATTTATAATTCAACAGGATCGAGCAGCCGTCTTTCGCCAACTCAATGGCGATTGCTCTTCCTATTCCCCGGCTTGCGCCGGTTATTAATGCATAGCGTTTCATATATCAGTTAGCAGTTTTTTCTTTCAAAAACCGTTTAAGCAGGAATGCCAAAAAATACGGGAAGGTATAGAACTGTCCATTCCACCCGATATTCTTGTATCCGAACTTAACTCCATATTTCACCTCCGGATATGAATCCCATTTGATGAGATTATTAAGCGAAGCAGTAGCTCCATCTTTTGCCTTCACCTCAATAGGCACCAATGAATCCGCATCGCGAACAAAGAAATCCATCTCTATAGATGGGTTATCATGTCTATAAAAATAGAGTTGCTCATATCCGGACTTACGCAACATCTCTCCTACTACATTTTCATAGATAGCTCCTTTGTAAGTTCCGAAATTTTTATTTGCGCGCAAATCTTCTTGCGCTTCGTCGTCCAGAGACGCTATCAAGAGCCCGGTGTCATGATAATAGAGTTTGTAATTATCCGGAGTATAGTTACCCTTCAGCGGAAGTTCTACATTATTCAAGCAATAGCATACATTCACCACTCCGGCTTGGCGAAGCCATTCTACAGATCCTATGTACTCTCTATTTCGCGCACCCTTAGCAATCTTCGTGATCTGATATTTCTTATTTTCCTTTGCCAAGAAGGTAGATATATGGCTATAAACCGCCAGCACCTTCGCTTTATCGTTATGCGAGGCATATTTAGTGATATCCTCTTCATAATCCTTGAGCAACTGGCGTTGGAGTTTGAGCGTGCCTTCGAAATGCCCTTTATCAATATACATCTTTACCACCTCCGGCATACCGCCAATCGTCATATAGTCACGGAAGATATCCATTATTGTATCCAATTCCAATTGAGAAAATGGCCGCAATTCAAGCATATGATTATATAGATCTTTTACCTGCTCCCTCGAATAACCTCTTGCCCATAGAAATTCTTCGAAATCTATGGAATGCATCTCGTAATCCTCCTTGTACCCAACCGCATTGGATTCAATTTCTTCAAAATAAATACCCATCAGCGATCCGGAGCAAATAACATCATAACGGCCATCCTGACAAAAAGATTTGAGCGAGGTAGCGCAGTCCGGACACCGCTGGAGTTCATCAAAGAAAATCAAGGTATCTCCCGGAATAAACCGCCATGTAGGCTCAAGCAATGAGATATTCTTGATAATAGCATCTACCTCATAGCCATTATCAAAAATGGATCTGAACTTCTTTTGAAGCACAAAATTTATTTCTATGATTGAAGCATAGTTCTTCTTTCCGAAAGTCCGGATGGACTCGGTTTTACCAATCTGCCTCGCCCCTTTTACAATCAGCGGTTTGTGATTAGGATTATTTTTCCATTCAGCAAGGTACTTATCTATCTTTCTCTCCAGCATTTCCATAGCACACTATCACATTTTCGGCTTAAATATCTATATGTAAAATCACATTTTTTGATACTTTTTTTATAGATAAATCACATTTTCGCCACAAAGGTACTGCTTTTTTTTGATATATGCAAGAAAATTCGTGGTATTTTCAGTTGAAAGTTGAAAGTTTAGAGTTTAGAGGTAAAAAAATCGCCTCAGGGGAAGCGACTTTTTAGGGATTAGGGGTTAGCGATTTTCGATTAGAGAATCGCCGACTTTGATGGATTTAGGCGTAATGCGCGGGGCACGACCGGGCTCAAAGAAAAGAACGATGTCGCTGCCGCCGAACTTAAAGAGCCCAAGCTCTTCGCCTTGAGCAAATAAAGGATTAGGGTTTAGGGAATTAGGGTTTAGGGACTCACTATCTGCGAGCGCAGGATGCGTCCACACGACCGAACTCACTTGCTGGACGCCTACGGAGACAAGAGCGATTTTGCCGAAGTCGGGCGTATCCATGACTAACACGCCGCGCGTCTCCAACATCTGGAAATCCGTCACGCCGGGTTGGTCATAACGATACCGACCCTGCGCCTCATCCCATATAATCACACCTCCTCCGGCATGGATGCCCTCAATGGTTTTGCATTCCAAGACCGCACCATCACACGGTGCATGGAAACGATGATAATCAAAGACATCGAGGACAATATGCGTCGTCTCGCCGCCGGCGAAACACTCCCGATAGGGGCTATCGCCCAGCAAATCGAGCCAGTTAGCGATTGAAGCGGTCTTCACCGGCGAGAAAGCGATCTCACCATCGCAAGGGCTCGTGAACGAATGAACGAGTGAACGAGTGAATGAGTGAACGGAATCAGGGAATGACGTGATTACGGGATTAGGTAATTCCGAACGGAGTCTTCGCGCAAAGAAGTCGTTCCAGGAATGCCAGTTATCGGGCGATTCGTAGCGATCGGTATCGAGTTCAAAACGCGCGTCCGTACGCGCGATATTATAATAGGAGTCATTCCAACTATCCAGGCTGCTGAGCCATTTGCCCCAAGCGGTATTATAATCCCGCAGCCAAGCCGCTACTCGCGGCTCGTATTGAAGCGAAGGATAGATATAGCCCTTGTCGCGGAGCGCATCCAGAGGCTGATCGAGCAGGAAATAGAAATAGCCGATATTCTGGTCTATTCGCCGAAAGAAAGAAGCATCCTCGCCTATATCCATCCCCTGCCACGGCATCAGATGCGCGAAGCGCTCTACATACGCGAGCCACTGGTCTATTGTCCGCACGGGATTCGTCTCCTGATGCGGATTGGCGACAGCGGCTTGCGCGAGCGATTGTTCCAAGAGGCAGCGGAGGTCAATATTATCTATAAGGGCGTGCATTTTTCGGGATGACGTAATGACGGGATTACGGGATTGTTATTGTAAAAGCCATTCGGCATATTTGCGTACCAATGCCGCAAAGCGGCGGATAGAGGATTCTTGATAATGGGTAGCCGAGTAGCGGAAATAGAGCGACAAGTCCTCCGCGTGCTCATGGATCTCTACGTCCAAAAGCGCATAGGCATATTTGGGCTCCGGAACAGATACTATCTCTATTGGTAGATTTACTGCGCATAGCATATCCTTCA
>JAZPZQ010000047.1:0-8390 GCA_045544765.1 Candidatus Nanosyncoccus sp. | reverse complement strand
GCCAAGCGGGCTTAGGAAGACAAGCTTTATAGTCAACTCCTTGGCTCACAGAACGACATGGCTACGATCCGACTTCACTTTACTTTCTTCCACCAGTTTCCCCAACATCCCCTCTAGCTCCCCAAACGGCATCTCCATCACCTCCCGCGAATATACTACAAATATATAATCAATCTTCTTCGGCACCAAATCAAAATTCGTCCGCAAAGCTTCATAAACACGGCGTCGTATCCGATTCCGCCCCACCGCACTTTTCTCCACTTTTTTCGACACCACCACCGCCACTCGTGTAAATCCCCTTGTGTTCTCAGCAAAAACCAGTGACATCTTTGGCGACCTCACTGTTTTCCCGTGCTGATACACCCACTTCACCCCACCCCGCGAATGAAACCGATACTTCTTACTAAGCATATTATTATTATATAACAAATAAGCCCTCCAGGGGCTTATTTTAAGCAGTTAGTCTCGCACGACCTTTAAGACGTCGTCGAGCAAGTACCTTCCTACCATTCTTAGTCGCATTCCTCTTCATAAATCCGTGCTCAACCTTGCGCTGCCTCTTGTGAGGCTGATATGTTCTCTTTGGCATATATTATTCCTCAAATTTTATTATTTTTCAAATTCTTAGTATAGTATACCTCATTTTTCCACAATTTTCAAGCACTTTTCCACAACCCCAACACTGTATAATCTCAAAATGTGGAAAATATCACCTCTGGTATCATAAAACCATATTACAACACATTCCAAATTCACCCAAAAACCTGTGGAAAACTCGCCCCGCCCGTGCTATAATAAAACCACATAAGGAGGTAACATATGTACGACGTCTGGAAAAACGCCCTAGCTGAAATCGAACAGCAAATTTCTTCTGCCAACTATTCAACCTGGTTCCAGGACACCTCCCTTATCTCCACCCAAGGTGGCAACATTATCATCGGCGTCAAAAACACCTTCTACGTCAAGCAACTCCGTAATCGCTACTACGACCTCATCAAATCCGCCCTCGAAAACAACAATGTCACTGTCAAGGATATCACTTTCGAAGTCAAAACCGCCAGCAAATCCAAAGTCCGCCCCCGCGAAGTTACCACGAGTGACAGCGCCATCAAAGACCGCCTCCGCGCCGTCCGCGCCAATCTCAAACCCTCCCGCACCGCCACCATTAGTAACGGCCTCAATTCCAAATACACCCTCGAATCCTTTATTGTCGGTTCTAATAACGACCTCGCCTTTTCCGCCGCCAAAAACATCATCGAATCCCCAGGTGATCGCTACAACCCCTTCTTCCTCTACGGCGGTCCCGGTCTCGGCAAAACCCACCTTGTCCAAGCCATCGGCAACGAACTCATCAAAAAAAATCCCGGCTACAAAGTCTTCTACACCCCCATCTCCCATTTTTATTCCGACTTCATCGATGCCATCCAAAACGGCAAAGGCAAAGAATTCAACCACAAATTCCAAAAGCTCGACTGTCTCATCATCGACGACTTCCAGCTCATCGTCAATAAGGAAAAATCCCAGGAAGAATTCTTTAACATCTTCAATGACCTCTACCAGCTTAACAAACAAATCATCGTCACCTCCGACCGTCTCCCCTCCCAAATCAAAACCGTCGACGAGCGCCTCGCCTCCCGTCTCACTTGGGCTGGCGCTTTCGACCTCCAACTCCCCAAGTTTGAAGACAAATGCGCCATCCTCCGCGCCAAAGCCGAGCAAATTGGCGCCGAAATCGAGCCCGAAGCCATCGAATACATCGCCGAAAACGTCAATACCAACATTCGTGATCTCGAAGGTGAATTCTCCACCATCCTTCTTATGTCCGAAGTCCGCGGTCTCACCCCATTAGAGCTTATTCAAAACGGTTCCGTTAGCGTCAATAAGACCTCCAAGCTCCGCCCCACCTCCCCCAAGCAAATCGTCGATAAAGTTGCCAAATACTACAATCTCACCACCGCCGAGCTAAAGAGTAAATCCCGCGTCTCCAATATTATGACCGCTCGCCAAGTCGCTATGTTTATCCTCAGTAAAGAGCTTAGCCTTAGTACCACCAAGATTGCCACCGAAGTCGGCGTCAAAGACCACACCACCGTAATGCACGGTGTCGACAAAATCAACAAAAGTCTCAAACTAGATTTTGCCCTCCGTGACCAAATTGAAGAAATCAAGGAAAAAATCTATGGTTAGGCAATTATTAAAAAATTTACTCATTCAGTGGAAATCCTGTGTAAAACCAGTGGCAAATCTTTGTGTAAATCCGGCGCAAAATTTTGTTCAAAACTCACCCCACCCACAAATCTCGTGTAAAACCCTCACTTTCCCACACTCATTTCCCTACTTTCCCACCCACTTTTTCACAGCCTCCCCACCCCTATCATTTAGCAGTTTTTTCCACTATTCCACAGACCCTACTATTACTACTACAAATAATTTAATAATAAGTTAAAAGAAAGGTTCATAATGAAAATTACAGTCTCACAAGAAAAACTAAGCAAAGCCTTAAATAATGTTAGCCGTATTGCTATCGGTAAAGTCACTCTCCCCATTCTTAATAACGTCCTCATTAGAGTAGACAACAAAAAAGTCTCCCTTATCACCACTAATCTAGATATGGCAGTCGAAGATTTCCTCCCAGTCTCCAGTTCCGAAGACGGTGTAGTAACTGTACCCGCTAAACTCCTTGCTGAATTTGTCTCCAATCTCCCCAAAGGTGAGACTGTCACCATCTCCACCAAAGACACCAAGACCACCATTACTGCCGGCAAATATTCCTCCACCATCAATGGCGCCCCCGCCGATGATTTTCCCGAGCTCCCCGAACTCAACGAAAAATCCGCTGTCACCTATAAAATTGGCGTCGACGAATTTAAGACCAGCATTAATCAAGTTATGGTTGCAAGTTCCAATGATCTCACTCGCCCCGCTCTCACCGGTGTTTATTTTAATACCATTAGTGACACTCTCGCCATCGCCGCTACCGACGGCTACCGTTTAGCTGAGAAGAAGCTTATCGACAAAGTAAAAAGTGAAGTTAAAGCCATCGTTCCCTCCTCCTCTCTCCAAGAAGTACTCCGCGCTATCAGTGACGAGGTTGAAGAGGTCGAAATCTCCTTTAACGAGGACCTAGTTCGTTTTCGCCTAGGTGAAGTTGAAGTTATCTCAAAGCTAATCGACGCTAGTTTTCCCGACTACCAAAAACTAATCCCAAAAGACAGTAATATCTCAGCAACCCTAAACCGTGAAGAGTTGATTCGCGTCACTAAGCTCGCCGCCCTCTTTGCTCGCTCGGTTGGCGGTTCCATCATCTGCGAAACCAAAGAGCCTGACACCTTTTCAGTCAAATCTATCGCCAATGAGTTCGGTGAAAACGATTCTAGTATCGAAACTTCCGTCACTAAATCCGGTCGCGTTAATCTAAACTCCCGTTTCTTCTTAGACGCCCTTAATTCCCTTGAAGAACCCGAAATTGAATTTAAGTTTTCTGACCGCGTCGCCCCAGTCGTCCTCCGTAATAAAAAGAACAATAATTACACCCACATCGTAATGCCACTAAATTCATAAATGATTATTAAATCCATCAAACTCACCAACTTTCGTAATCACACCAATTATCTCTTAGAATGCGAGGAGGAAACTTCTCTTATCTTAGGCGAAAATGGCTGTGGTAAAACTTCAGTCCTTGAAGCCATCTATATCCTTACTCGCGGTAAAAGTTTTCGCGCTACCGACCCAGATATCCTTAAACGTGGCACCGATTACTACCGTATCGAACTAGAATTTACCAGTGGTGAGCGTACTGTCGCTACCTACGATGGCAAAACCAAACTCTTCACTATTCTTGATAAGAAATCTAAGCGCCTCCCCCGCAAAAACAAATACCCCGTCATTCTCTTTCAGCCCTCTGACCTCAATCTTATTAGCCACTCCCCAGGTCGTCGTCGTGACTATTTTAACCATATCTTCGCCGAATTCGACGAAAACTACGCCACCAATTTGTCTAAATACGAAAAAGCCTTAAAGCAAAGAAATGAACTACTAAAAAACGATTTCCTTACCAAAGACGCCCTTTTTTCTTGGAACATTCTTTTATCCAAATATGGTAGTAGTTTACACAATTACCGTCAAAAATTTATTCAAGAAATCAATCAAAGCCTTACAGACACTTATCGTTCCATCTCTAAGAACCAAGACGAAATCGCCATTGTTTATCGTTCCGAAGTTGATACTGTTACAGAAGAAGCCTACCTCAAAAAGCTCGAGCAGAATTTTGAACGCGATTCTTACCTAGGTCACACTACCTTTGGTATTCATCGCGACGATTATATCTTTGAGTTTAATCATAACCCTGCCGACGGTTCCGCTTCGCGTGGTGAAACCCGTTCTATTATCCTCGCGCTCAAGTTTATTGAAGCTAACCTCTTATATCAAAAAACCCATCAAAAACCCATCATCCTGCTAGACGACGTTTTTTCCGAACTAGACGAAACTCGCCGTCGAAGTCTTATCCAAAATTTCAAACACAACCAAGTTATTATTACTAGTGTAGAATCTATCGATTAGCCACACTGTAATATTGATCAAGAAAAGCCATCACTGGGTTCTCAGCCCCTTCAAAATACACTATATTATTATATGCTGTACTATTATTAGAGTACCTCTTTAGGTTATCTGTCGCTCGCGCTAGTGATACATATCTCTGTGCGTATTTATATGTTTGCCAATCACCATTACTACTAGAATTCACAAATGCCGCTCCGCTTGCCACTCTGCGTTCTGACTCCGAAGTCCCTAGGAATCCTTTAATCATACTCAGTATATCTGAAACAAAAGGTATATTACTAGTATTACCAGATACCGAATCTAGTATTCCACCATCCACCACCCCTAGTGGTGTAATTCTTTCATCATTATATAATATATAGTCCGCCAGAATAGAATCATTATTAATAGTGCGCTTACCAGATTCACTAAGGGTAGTATTTGCCTCCACGAAGGCCGTAAACCCACTATCGCCAAATGGGTTATTTAGTGTGGAAGTATCAAAAGTCGCAATTTCCGAGCAACTCGCCGAACCTACCGCCCCGATACTTCCATAAGTCTCACAATCCCCAAAACTACTCAGATATCCAGTGGTCGCATCTGCATAACTAGCTGGCATCAAACTAGCCACCGCAGCTCCTACCGTTTTTAAGGTCCCGCTCACCCCGCCTAAAACTCCACTATTTTTATTCATCATAATCGCTAAATTATACACAATCGAGCCTAGAAACGTATTCTTTGAAGTTACGTCAAATGGGCTTCGGTTCATTCTGTCTACCTTAGCATCCATCGCAATTACTGTATTGTTTAGTCTCGTGTAGGCTAGCACTGCCTCCGCATCTCCCGCCGAAGCCCCACTTTGTTTTGCCAATTCCTTCCCTACATTTACCGCCCCCTCTACCAAGAACTCCCCCGCCTTCACACCCTTGATGGTTTCATATGAATTATTTACCAACGAATCATTTATGACCGGTTCACTCATTCCTAATATTCCATAGTCTACCCCAGTCGCCCCATTATCTATATATCTCCCTACCGACCCCTTTACCTTAGACGTAGTTGAAGAAACTGTACCAGAAATCGCTGCACCACTCCCACTCACTCCTAGCTGATTCTCGGTTAACTTCAAAATCCTATCCGATGAATACCCACCCACCTTATCCACTTCCACCTTGTTTCCAGACAACACCGCATATAAACTCGGCGAATCCATTGGTGTCCCTTCCATCTCTATCACCTGCCCTGTCTCCACATCAATCACCTCAGATTTAGCATTTCTAAAAATATAATTCATCGCCTCGTTGATTTCCGAGGTATTTCCCTCCCCTGCCTTCATTTTGCTAATGTTTTCCATAAAAGCTAGATAATACAAACTCGACCTCTGCTCTTTTGATAATGTATCCGCCACCTTTAGCGCATCAGCCGAATTAAGTGTCGCCTCGGTTGACGAGCCAGCATAATTCTTTTCACCCACCGCCGTAATAAAACTTCCCGCCGCGCTCCCCGACTCAGCGTCCCCACCAGTCTCCTCGTATTCATAATATACCTCAGTTTCACCAGTCTCTTGGTCGGTGCGTGTTTTCTCCACTAGTGCCACCGTATTTACATCCACATCACTCCCGCTCCCCATCAAATTATCCATCACCTCATCAAAATTATTACTTCCAGTATAGTTATCACGGTTGGTACCAATCTGCCGAAATACTTTCTCTGCCGCCTCATCATAATAATACGCCGCCCGCGAATAGGTTGCCTCGTTAAACGCTTCATAGAGCTTCAAATTGCTCTGCACTTCTGCCACAAACTTATCCGCCGTAATTATTTTATCGTCCATCATTAAACTAAGCGCCCCGTTTCCACTCGTAGCCTCCACGAAACCATCTTCGCCCATATACCCGACTAGTACTCCCTTCCGTTTCAAAATCTCCGCTGTATCCTCCGGTACCTCACCATTGTAAAGCGCCTGCTGAAATACCAATTCCTTACTCACCACCGCATCCGCATATTGTACATCTGTCTCCTCAATCAACCTCTCCGAAATCGCCGACGGAATCAGATTCCCCGAGCTAAACAGCACCGCAAACACCACAATAATCGCTGTCAAAAACCCCATCGCCCCTAGCGACTTCATTTTGCCAGTCTTCGTTCCCTTAAAATCCTCTTTTCTTCCACTTACCCTGGTCACAAACTCTTCGCTACCTACCCCCCTATCCGCACTCAAATCTTCCTCGACTGCCAAATTTTCATTTTCTCGCAAAAATTCTTCCGTGCTCATAGCTAGACCTTATCTGTTTATATTATACCATATCTCTGCTATAATATAAAATATGCTAAGAGTAGAAAAAATCATCCCGGGCGGTCAAGCCCTCGCCACTTTGCCAAATGGCAAAAAGGCTTTTTTCTGGAACGCTCTCCCTGGCGAGATAATCACCGACTATGAGGTTACTAAGACCAAATCTCATTACCTCGAAGCTATCGCTACCACCATTGACCACCATTCTCCCTTTCGTGTTGAGCCGAAAGACCCTTGCTACCTTTCCACCTCCCCCTGGCAAATCATTAACTACAATTACGAACTTAATCTTAAACAAGAGCTAGTAGTAGAATTATTTCGTGAACACGATATTGTAATCCCCACTCCAGATATTATTACCGACCACCGCGACTATTTTTATCGCAACAAAATGGAATACGCTCTCTACTGGGACCACGACACTGCTAAAATCTCGCTTGCCTTTCACGCCCGTGGCTCCCATCGCAAACTCCCCATTACGAGTTCCAGCATCGAGCGCCCCGAAATCTTTCAGCGCGCCACCGAAATTGTAAATGACCTCAATTCTCGCCACGAGGAAGCTCGCAAATACCAATCTCTCCTCCTCCGCTGTAATCAAGCTGGCGAAGTCTCCGGCGGTCTTTACGAAAACCATCACCCCCACCCAGTCTTCAAAAATCTCACCGACACTATCCTTGGTCACACTTACTCCTATTCACCTAATGGTTTCTTTCAAATCAACCTCCCCGTCTACGAAATGGCGCTCACCGCAATCAAAAAACACATCACTACTAATGACGTCCTTGACCTCTACGCCGGCGTCGGCACCATCGGCCTCTCCACCGCCCGTGATTACCGCCTCACTTTGGTGGAGTGTGACAAGTACGCTTTTGGTGAGTTACGCGAAAACGTCGCGAGGATAGTTCGCTTTGAGACCATTTGCGACAACGGGAGCAAGGTAGCGAGCGAGCCCCTTGGGCGAGGGCGCGAGCGAAGCGGGTCGAAAAGCGAACTATCAAGCGACATCCACGCGGTCTTTGCCAAATCCGAAGACGCAATTTCTTATATTCAACCAAACCAAACAGTTATTTTGGACCCTCCCCGCGCCGGTTGTGCCAAAAACCTCATTGAAAAGCTCCTAGACACCACACCAATCAAAATCATTTACCTCTCCTGTAACCCCGCCACCCAAGCTCGCGACGTTAAACTTCTATTAGAAAAATACCATATCGAAGAAATCAAAACCTTCAACTTCTTCCCCCACACCCCCCATATCGAAAACCTCGTCATCCTTTCTCACTAACCGCTCTTTTATACTTTTTCCACATTTTTGTTCTTGCATTTTTACCATAAGCGCGTATAATAATAAATATGTATGAGGGTCATATAGATGAATTCTATCCAAGCTTATCATATATATATATATATATATGATTCTTCATTTTGAGATTACGCCGCATCAAAACAAATACATTGACGCGTTGAAAAACCCAAAGTATGACCTATCAAAGCGGCGTAATCGTACCTTTCTTTGGATGTGTACTGCCGTGTTATTAATCTTAGTCACTACTATCATCTC
>JAZPZQ010000046.1:0-16644 GCA_045544765.1 Candidatus Nanosyncoccus sp. | reverse complement strand
GAGGCTATTACAGACCGTAGTAGCATCAGACTGGAAAGTACCAGCTGATTTAACCCAGACCGCATAAAGACTGAGACCGTTATTATCGCCGCTGTATTGCCCAGCCGTAAAGGTAATGTCTTCATTTGGACCATAGTAGTTGCCTGAGTAATCATATGCGTCATTCCAACCCGCAAAACCATAACCTGCGCGACTGAAGTTAGAAGCTAGAAGAGTGGCAGAAGTTTGACTAGCCGTTAGTTGCTGGACTGGACCGCCAGTAGTGGTGCTCATAGACCCTACCGCAGTAGAGGCATTTGGGTAATAGGCGATATATCCTGGGTCAGTGTCTACGGGTTGGACCGGAGCCTCGCTAGCTGGATGGACGAGGGTGTATTTGACTTTACCTACATAGGTACCAGCATTTTGGGTAGTGCTGATATAAGTAGCGTATGTTGTGGTGACACTAGAACCTTCGGCTGAAGCAATGGAATCATTATCTATATCTGTAGCTGAGTTCCGATAAGCTACTCTGGTGTATGAGCTAGGTATTGCTTGCCAGGTACTGTAATCTAAGTCTCCAGATTCTTTTTCGGTATCACTACTACTGCCGGCTACAATAGCTGGGTAGTTCCCACTCGTTACACCAATCTTCATTGCCCAGGCTGAGTTAGCTCCGGAAAAGGTAGTACTGGTCTGGATATCAGCACTTTGTCCTAGTGTCGCGTCCCTTAGGTACGTATTCCCTATCGTATCATCCGAATACCCCACCGCATAGATAGAGAAGCCTTCATTATCATTACAATAGGCTTTTAAGGTAGTCTGCCCTATTCCGTCTGGGTAATAATCACTACCACGGGAGTCAATTCCATTAGGTATTTCAGCAGTATGTGGAGTATTTACTGTGCCGATTAATGAACAGGATACTGGTACTGTGATGGTGGTAGTGGTGACAAGACTATCATCAGCTGATACTATCCCAGGCGCCAAAAAAGCACCAATCAGTATAGTTAATCCTACTACACCACCTAGTGCTAATAATTCATAATTGATTCTCTTATGAGAGGGAGAGAGAGAGAGAGAGAGAGACGAATTTTTCACAGTTGCTAAAGAACCTCTCACATTCCCCAGCATCGTCTTATTACTTATGCTATTCATAATTCTATTGTAACACATTTATGGCATACATGGCATAATAATGATTAGACTTCGATAGTTTTGGTGCGGGATTTGACGCCTTGGGTGATTTTGATGGTGGTTTTTGCGACCTTGAAATGTTTGGCGAGGAGCTTAATGAGGGCGTCGTTAGCCTCGCCGTCGTGAGGTTTGGCGCGGAGATAGACCGTGAGCGCGTCGTCGGTGATTTGGACGATTTTTTCTTGGCTAGAGCCGGGCTTGACGGTGACTTGGTATTTCATATATATATTATATAATATATAGGCGTGATATAATAATAGATATGGCTAAATTCAAATTGGTATCTAAGTATCAGCCGACGGGTGACCAACCGGCTGCTATCAAGCAACTCGTGGAGGGGCTGAATTCTGGTATCCATGAGCAGACTTTGCTTGGCGTGACTGGCTCGGGGAAGACTTTTACGATGGCGAATATTATTGAAAAGACTCAGCGGCCGACTTTGATTTTGGCGCACAATAAAACACTCGCGGCGCAACTATATTCTGAGATGCGGGAGTTTTTTCCGGACAACGAAGTGCATTATTTTGTGTCGTATTTTGATTACTACCAGCCGGAGGCGTATATTGCGTCGACCGATACGTATATTGAGAAGGATTCGGCGATTAATGATGAGATTGATAGGCTGAGGCACGGGGCGACGGAGGCGCTTTTGACACGGCGGGATGTGATCGTAGTGGCAAGTGTGTCTTGTATCTACGGTCTCGGTGCGCCGGAACATTACCTCGAAATGTCTTTTGAGGTGGCTAAAAACAGCAGTTTGTCACAGTTAGATTTTATTCGCAAGTTGGTTGAGATTCAATATCATCGAAATGATTTGGCGTTTGAGCGGGGGAATTTCCGAGTGATGGGCGATACGGTGGATTTGTATCCGGCGAATGGGGAATATGCGTATCGGTTTGAGTTTGGATTTGATACTCTAGAAGAAGTGAAGATTGTGGACCCGCTGACTTTTGAAGTGCGGGAGAAGCCGGACCATATTCATATTTTTCCAAATACCCATTATGCGACACCGATGGATCAACTTGAGAAGGCACTAGTGACGATTCGGGCAGAATATGAAGAGAGGTTGAAATATTTTGAGAAACACCAGAAATATTTGGAGGCACAAAGGTTATCGCAACGAACTAAGTATGATCTCGAAATGCTAAAAGAAACCGGATTCGTAAAGGGAATTGAGAATTATTCTCGGCATCTGGATGGAAGGAAACCAGGTGAGCCACCGGCGACACTGCTTGATTTCTTCCCGAAGGATTATTTATTGATTGTGGATGAGTCGCATATGACCTTGCCGCAGGTGAGAGGAATGTATAATGGTGACCACGCCAGAAAGTTGGCGCTGGTGGAATATGGGTTTAGATTGCCGTCAGCGCTAGATAATCGACCGCTGACTTACGGTGAGTTTCAAAAGCATATTAATCAAGCGATTTATGTGTCGGCAACACCAGGCGAGTATGAACTCGAAGTCTCGCCGGAGCCGGCGGAGCAAGTGATTCGCCCGACGGGACTACTAGACCCAGAGATTGAGGTGCGGGGAAGCGAGGGGCAGATTGATGATTTGATGGAGGAGATTGACCGACGAATCGCGAAGGGGCAGAGAACTTTAATTACGACGTTAACGAAACGGATGGCAGAAGATTTAACTGACCATTTGAAAGAACGCGGCGTCAAAACGGCCTACATCCACTCTGATGTGGACACATTGGAGCGCGGTGATATTCTCCGAGATTTACGAGCGGGGGTGTATGATGTGTTGGTGGGGATTAATCTTTTGCGTGAAGGGTTGGATTTGCCAGAAGTGTCTTTGGTCGCAATTTTAGATGCGGACAAGGAAGGGTTTTTGCGTTCGGAGTCGGCGCTGATTCAGACAATTGGACGGGCAGCACGTCACGAAGAGGGAAAAGTGATTATGTATGCGGATTTTATTACGGAGAGCATGGAAAAGGCGATTTCTGAAACCAACCGGCGACGTGAGATTCAAAAGGAGTATAACGAGAAACATCACATTACGCCACATTCGGTGCAGAAAGAGATTTCGGCGGGGCTACGCGCGATTATTCCAGAAAAGGAAAAGGTAGACAAGCTGGACATTAAGCGAATTCCAAAGGATGAATTGCCGGCACTGATTAAACACTTGTCGTCCGAAATGCAACTTGCCGCGGCAAATCTTGAATTTGAACAAGCTGCGGCACTACGCGATGAGATTGAAAAAATCAAAGAGTTTATCGACGGGAAGACAAAATAATGCTACACATTATATAATGTCGCAGAGAGTTTATTTTTTGAAAAACTTATGCTAAAATTACATCATGAGCGCGGTGGGAATTGCGGAGATTGAAGATATTAAAAAACGTATTAAACTATGCGATTATTTGGTGGTGGCGCAACTTTTCTTGCAAGATAATTTTACTCTAGAACGAGAACTCACACACGATGATATTAAGCCGAGACTTTTGGGACATTGGGGGACTTGTCACGGGATTAATGTGGCGTATGCGAATCTCAAGGCTAGATTTAGCGACGACCCGAATTATAGTTTTATTTTGGGACCGGGGCACGGGTTCCCGGCGCTCAATGCGAATCTATGGCTGGATGGGGAATTAGAGAAAGTAGACCCGCGGGCAACGGTGGACCGGGCGGGACTCGAATATATTTGCCGGGAGTTTTCTTGGCCGGATGGGTTTCCGAGCCACGCTAGCCCGATAACGCCCGGCGTAATTACCGAGGGTGGGGAGCTAGGTTACGCGCTTGCGAACGCTTACGGGATGAACTTAGGGCACCCGGAAAAGACCACTGCGGCATTAATCGGCGATGGAGAGCTAGAAACCGCTACGGCGCTAGCTTCGCTAAATCTACGCGATTTACTTGCGAGCGAGAAAAACGGCAAAGTGCTGCCGATTTTACATCTCAATGGTTATAAGATTTCGGCGCCGTCAATATATGCACGAAAATCCGAGCGAGAATTAAATGAACTGATCCGCGGATTTGGTTTCACCCCACGCTGGGTGGGGGAAGATGTAGAGGATTTCCAGGCGGCTCTGAATGAAGAAATTGATTCGCCGTTTTATATTATGCAGACTGAGAAGGGCGAAGGCGGACCGAATCGTCATCACGAAGCGCACCAAATACCGCTAAAGAACCCGAAAACCGATACTGATGAATTGAAACAATTAGAGGAATGGCTGAGGAGTTACCAGCCGGAAACCGTTTTGGCGGAAATCTTGGGGAAAGGAACTAGCGATGATTGAACGAGTCGAAAATCCTGGTACGGAGCTATATTCACCGGCTAAGAAAATTGGGGAATTGCTCACGGAAGAGTTTAAGAAAGACCCACATTTTTATTTCTTCTCGCCGGATGAGACGACTTCAAATAAATTTGACCAGATTTTTACAGTAGAGAAGCGAGCGTGGGGCGATTTGGTGCAAAAGAATTGGGATTTGCCGGAAGCGCCAGATGGGCGGATTATCGAGATGTTGTCGGAAAATGTGTTGTTTAGCTTGATGACTGGGCATCTTGCAAATGGCGAAAAGGCGATGATGGGGAGTTATGAATCATTCTTCTCGGTGATTACTTCGCAGATTTTGCAACAAATGAAGTTCATCAAACAATCTAAAGCGGTGAGTTGGCGAAAGCCGATGCCGGCGGTGAATCTGCTCTCTACTTCCACCTGCTGGAGGCAGGATCATAATGGTTTTACGCATCAGTCGCCAGCATTGATTTCGCAATTATTGTCGGTGCCATCTAGTCTCGCAAACTGTATTTTTCCAATTGACGATGTGGCGGCAGAAGAAACCTACAATTTTATGATTAACTCGACAAATGTTGTAAATCTTACAACATTTGATAAGAATGAAAGACCGCGCTATATTGATTCGCATCATGCTAACTACGAATTTGTAAACGGTGGAGCTTCAATCTACCAGTTTATTTCTGACGAAGAGCCAGATGTGGTGTTTACGGCTTGCGGCGATATTGTGGCGAATGAGATGATTGAAGCAATCAAAATATTGAAGCAAGATTTGCCGGAAGTGCGAATCAGGTTTGTTTATATCAACTCGCTTTCATATCGTGGGATTGGTACGACGGAAAACAAGCTAAGCAAAGAAAAATTCGCGGAATTGTTTACTATTGATAAACCGATTATAGCGAATTTTCACGGGTATCCGGAGACTTTAGAAAACATTTTGGAAAACTATACGGCGCGGGGAAGACTGAGAGTACACGGATTCAATGAAGAGGGTTCGACCACGACGTCATTTGAAATGCTCCGGCGCAACGCGGCTTCGCGCTATGATGTCGCAATAGATGTGGCGAAGTTGGCGAGACGGGCAGATTTAGCATCAAAGTATGAAATGATTTTGGCGCAAAACCACTTTAAGGCTATACAATCTGGTGAAGATTTGATAAAATAGCAGTGTTATGGAAATTGCTATTTTGTTAATTGTGATGGTTATTTTGGTAGAGACGACTTTTTTGATGGCTAAGAAATATAAGCCGGCTCGGAGCGGGACGCGGAAAATTTATGTGGATACGTCAGCTTTAATCGATGGGCGAATTTTGAATATCGCGCGGACCGGGTTTATCGACGGAGATTTGATTATTTTAAAGAGTGTACTGCGCGAATTACAGTTGTTAGCCGATGGGAAAGATAACGAAAAGCGCACCCGGGCACGAGCGGGGCTAGATAATGTGGCGGAACTCGAGCGCGTGATTGAGGTGAATACCGAGGTACTTGATGATGGTGAGGGGATGAAAAAGGTGGACGAACAGCTTTTGAAATTTGCCAAAGAAAATAAGGGCGCAATTCTCACGATCGACTTTAATTTAATTAAAGTGGCGGAGGCGGAAAAAATCCAAGCGCTCAATGTAAATGATTTGGCACTGGCGGTAAGAACGGAGTTCCTGCCGGGCGAGAAGATGAAACTGCGCATCACCGAAAAAGGCTCTGGGCGAGGGCAGGGCGTGGGGCACTTGCCGGACGGCACGATGGTAGTAGTAGATAGGGCCTCAAGTAAAATCGGGCAGGAAATCACTGTGGAATTTATGCGTTTTCACGAGACTTCATCGGGCAAAATGGTTTTTGCCAAGATGACACGGCAGAGATAAGCTAAGGTGTAGTCTTCTTGGTGCCGTCGTCAACTGTGGGTTTAGGCGTAAGCGTCATTTCGCCTGAAGCGACGTAGCCAGCAGAGTCGGAAACCATAAGCTTTATGGCAGACTCGTAGCCTGTAAGAGTGTACCCGTAAACGATGCCATTACTGCCAACTGAGATATTATTGTAGTCGGAGGTCTTACCGCCCGCGGTGACCTGGAGAGTATATCCAGCTAAATCATAGCTGCCCTTGCGTATGGTAGCAATTATTTTATCGCCACTGGTAGACAGGGCTACGCTTGGGGGAGAATAATTACAAGGGTCGCTATTCTCGTTGTCATATGGCTCCGGAACGGTGTAGTTATCTTTGCCGGTCATAGGGTCAGTGATCTTGGTGACTTCGACGGCAACTTTGTAATCTTCGGGAGTACACTCAGCGGCAAGTAAGTGGTTATAACGGTTAAATGTCAAGGTTTCCTTGGCGATGCCGGAGTTCTTGCTGGCGTTGAACCAGCTTGGCCAGATGTCAGTTTTGCCATTGACGGTAAGGGTCTGAATACCGGCTGGCTTAGCCGGCTGATCACCTGAATGCCAACGACCATCTGGTTCATAGACTTCACTGTGGACGCGACCCATATACTCCGCTACGGTATAGCGAGCGATGTCGTGAGTATTAGAAGTGAGACCACTACCATCATGATTACCATTCCAGACCAGAGTTGAAACCGCGGTAGAATAGCTTTCCATTAGAGAGTCCTTGGTAACGGCAGAGTTGGTAGTAGTGGTAGTACCGGTCTTGGTGGCAGTCCAGACGCCAGGGATGACATAACCAGCGCTCTGTGAACCGCCAGCAGCATAAATACCGAAGCGGGCGCTACCGTCAGCAAGGATATTGGAAATCATATAGGCGACTTGGTCATCTACTACGCGAGTAGCCTCGGAATCAGTCCAGGATTCAATTACTTCACCGGAGGAGTTTTTAACTTCTAGCACATAAGCGAGGTCTTTATAAGAACCACCCCGAGCAAGGGAGGCATAGGCATTAGCATGCTCGACCATTTTGACGCCACAACCGGAGCCAATTGCGATGGAAAGGCCATAGCTATCACGCCCCTCGCAGTAGGATTTGTCACCAAGGGCGTGGGCGACTTCGAGAGAGTTATCGATACCATTGATATATAAAGCCTTCACCGCTGCGATGTTAAGTGAGTGACCAAGCGAGAAGCGAATGGTGACATTACCATAGAATGAACCGGTGGCATTGGTAAGAGAGCAACTGCCAGAATAGCCGGCGCAATAGATTTTGTTGATATTTTCGTCCTTTAAGATTGAGCCTGGGCCGTAGTTGATGCCATCGCGTTGCATAAAGAGCGGGGAATAATCCAGAATTGGCTTAATCGACGAACCTGGCTCTACCAACGAATCGGTGGTAACGTTGAGCTCGCCATAGGTAGGGTTGAAGAAATCCGAAGAGCCAACCATCGCTACAACCTGCGAGGTCTCGACATCTACTGAAACTAGGGCGAGGTTGTCACTGCTGTTTTTATAAGCGTGGCTCATGCCGACGGCGACGGCATCTTCGGCAATTTTTTGGGCGCGATAATCCAAAGTGGTCTTAATGGTCCAGCCACCGGCGCGCATCGTGGAAATGCCGTATTTATCTTCAAGCTGTTTCTTAACTTCGAGCACAAAGTGGGGGGCTAGCATATCGGCATATTGATTAGCTTCGGGCTTGATGGTGTCAAGGATAGCGACTTCTTTTGCAGTGTTAGCTTCCTCTTCGGTGATGTAGCCCATCGAAACCATATCATCAAGCACCTTATGCTGGCGCTCGATTAACATCTCGTTGCCGTAGGTGTTGTATGGGTTGAGGACGGCTGGGTTATTAGGGATAGCGGCCAAAAGAGCAGCTTCGGACAGGGTGAGGTCCTTAGCGGATTTACCAAAATAAGTCTGCGAAGCGGATTCAACACCATTACGGCGACCGCCATAAGGTGATTGGTTGAGATACATTGTGAGAATCTCTTCCTTGGAGTACATTTTTTCTAGCTCGATGGAAAGAATCAGCTCTTTGATCTTGCGCTGAAGACCACCACGATCGGCGGAGGCGGCTTCATCGGAGAAATAAACTTGCTTGATTAACTGCTGGGTAAGAGTAGAGCCACCTTGCACACCGTGCCCACCGAGAGTAGATAGCGTGGCACGAATCAAAGCGATAAAATCAACACCGTGGTGACCGTAAAAATTCTTGTCTTCAATCGCAACTGTGGCCTGATACATATATTCGGAAATATCATCACCACTTACCACCAAGCGATAATCTTCGTTACCGGTATCTTTCCAAAGTAGCTCGCCATTGCGGTCTAAATAAGTATTTACAGTCTCAGAAATAGTCATCTCGTCAAGGCGAATTTCTTCGAGGTCCTTCTTGTAATACAGGAATAGCCCGCCGATAAATATAATCCCAATCAAGATACAAGCAGCGATAAACTTAAGAATGGCCTTTTGCCCGCGCCAAGAGAACCACCATTTGAAGACGCGCTTGGGATGAAGACGCGCAAAAAAGCGCTTGACTGGCTCCTTGGGAAGCTTAGCTAATTCCTCCGCGCGACGGCGCGCATTTGCTTCCTTCTTAGCTCGATGCTTGTAACTCAAACTCGAGTAAAGGTTCATATTTTTCTTCGCAGTTTTTGAGGATTTTTTCGCCTTTTTACTCTTAGACGGCAAAATCACTTCTGATTTTTTCTTTGTCATAGAACCATTATACACTAAATCCATGAAAATAAAAATAATTATTATTCGCGATGTGTTACAATATATAATATATGCGGAGATTTAAGTTTCGGTCGGTTGTGGCGCTTGCGAATATTAAGTTGTCGGTAAAAACGGCGGCAATTGTGTTGGCATCTTCGACTTTGATTTCGGCGCTTCTGGGTCTATTTCGCGATAGGCTGCTAAACTCGTATTATCTCGGTACTTATCCGACTGGAATTGATGCCTATACGGCGGCTTTTACGATTCCGGATTTTATGTTTTTTATTTTGACGAGCGGGGCTTTAGCCGTTTCGTTTATCCCGGTATTTAACCAGAGATTAGCGACAGGGAATAAAAAGTCGGCCTGGGAAATGTCGTCAAGTTTGATTAATTTGTTGGCACTTTTGACGTTAGCGGCATCAATTTTGATTATGATTTTTGCGGACCCGCTGATTCGATATGTGGTGTCACCAGGGTTGGATGAATCTGGTATGGTGCTAGCCATCAATATGACACGGGTGATTGCGATTAATCCGTTTTTGTTTTCAATTGCCACAGTACTAACCTCCATGCAACAGGCAGTGGGGCGGTTTATCTTTTATGCTTTTGCACCGGCTATATATAATATAGGGATTATTATCGGGATTACTTGCTTTACGGGAGGAATTAATTTGTTTGGAGTGCAGATATTCGAAGGCGGGATTATGGGTGTGGCGCTAGGCGTGATTCTGGGGGCGATTATGCAGTTAATCGTGTCGCTGATTGGGCTGTTTGGACTCGGGTTTGATTATGATTTTAAAATTTATTGGCGGAATCAGGGATTTAGGACGATTCTGAGACTGTTGCCACCAAGGTCTTTGGACCAGGGGATTGATTATGTTAACGCTTTGGTCTCGACCAATCTGTCGTCGCGGATGGGAGCGGGGGCAGTGCGTTCGTTTGACCAGGCAACGACTTTACACACGGTGCCAGTGAGTCTAGTGGGCGTAGCAATATCAACAGCATTTTTCCCGAAACTAACGGAGGAGCTGGGCAGCGGAGATAAACGGAAGTTCAATGATACTTTCCGGCGGGCCCTCAGGATGATAATTTGGATTGCGTTGCCGATTTCGGTAATTGCGTTTTTCGGACGAGGCTATGTCACGAGCTTTATTTCCAACATCGGTAATAACGATAGCAATGGCACGATTTCGTCGATTCTGGGGACTTTGTGCGTGGCGATTTTTGCAAAGTCGGTGTTTCACATCGCGTCGCGGGGATTTTATGCTTATCAGGATACCAAGACACCGTTTCGGGTGTCGATTGTGGCGATTGGCGCCACAATTGGGCTAATGGTACTATTCGCGGCGCTGGGCTGGGGCGTGGATGGGCTTGGCGTGGCGCAGTCGATTGGCGCGGTGCTTGAGATTGTGATTTTGCTTGGCATTTTGCAGCGGCGAGCAAGTGGAGATTTACTAGACAAGGCATTTTGGCAAGCATTTGTGCGGATGCTGATTGCGACCGTGATTTGCGGATGCGTGGCGTTTTCTATGACGAAATTTATCCCGCTGATGGCGACTGATAATTCGCTCGTTATCACGATTCCGAAGTTTTTAGTGATTTCAGTGATTTCGCTGGCGGCGTATCTAGTGGCAAGTTATTTCTTGAATTTGAAGGAGGCGGGACCGATTTTTGCGATGATTAAGAAGAAATTGTTCAAGAATGTAAAATAGGTGGTATAATTAAGAGATGGAAATAAAACGCGAGGATATCTTACATTTGGCTGATTTGTCGGAGTTTCATTTGAGTGAAGCGGAGACGGAGTCGCTAGGGAAAGATTTACAGGGAATTATTCAGTATATTTCACAGCTAGATGAGTTGGATACTGCTAATGTCGAGCCCACGTATCAAGTGTTTGAGATGGAGAATGTGTGGCGGGATGATGAGATCGTGAAACAAGATGCCACGCGTGAGGAGCTATTGGCGCTCACTAAGGAAGCCAAAGATAATCAGATAAAGGTGCCAAAAGTATTATGAAAACAGCGAATAAAAAAGTCACAGCCGAAAGATTGGTGCGAGATGCTCTTACGAAAGCTAAGCATTTTGCGGACTATAATATATTTACGTTCCTTGATGAAGAAGGAGCTTTAGAGCGAGCGCGCGAGATTGACCGTCGGATTGCGGCTGGTGAGAAGGTGGGGCGGTTAGCTGGGGTACCGTATGCGTTAAAAGATAATTTCTTGAGTCCGCGCGGAGAAACTACGGCTTCGGCGCATATTTTGGAAGGGTTTACCTCGCCGATTACTGCCACTGCGGTGGAAAAATTGGAGGCGGAAGGGGCGATTATGATTGGGCGGACCAATATGGACGCTTTTGCGCACGGGTCGTCGACGGAAAATTCGTATTTTGGGCCGACTTTGAATTCTCACGACCGTGAGCGGGTAGCGGGCGGTTCATCTGGTGGTTCGGCGGTGGCGGTGGCACTGGATATTGTGGAATTTGCGACGGGAACTGATACGGGCGGTTCGATTCGGCAGCCGGCGTCGTTTAATGGTGTGTATGGATTGAAGCCGACCTACGGGTGCATTTCGCGCTATGGGGTGGTGGCGATGGCCTCATCGACGGATTGTATTGGGTTCTTTACTAAGACGCCAGACGATATGGATTTACTGATGGAGATTGCCTCTGGGCAAGACCCGAAAGATATGACAACGCTGCCAAGTTTTTATAACTCCGGTGTTCCATCAGATACTTCTCGGTCCAACTTCGCTCGCGCCCTCGCCCAAGGGGCTCGCTCGTTGAAGCTCCCCGTTGGTCGCAATGACCTCGAACTATCCGATGTTCGCATCGGAGTTATAAAAGATTTCGACAATGAGTCGGTCGACTCCGAAATCCGGAATGCACTGAAGAAGAAGTGCGAGCTGCTGATATCGAAGGGGTGCGAGATTGTGGAGCTTGAGATGCCGGCGCTGAAGTATGCACTCGCGGCGTATTATATTATAGTGCCGGCAGAGATTGCATCGAATCTGTCACGATATGATGGGGTGCGATATGGTTTTAGGTCGGAGAAGTCGGAAGATTTGGATGCGCTATATTTTAATACAAGGTCTGAAGGATTTATGCCGGAAAATAAGCGGAGAATTATGATTGGGAACTTTGTGTTGTCGTCTGGGTTTTATGATGCGTATTTCTTGAAGGCGGCGAAAGCGAGGACTTTGATCGTGGAGGAGTACACCAAGGCGTTTTCCAAATGCGACTTTATTTTGACGCCAGTGTCACCAAATCCGGCATTTAAGTTAGGCGAGAAAGTTAATGATCCGGTGGCGATGTACCTCGAAGATGTGATGAGTGTGTCGTTGAACCTGGCTGGGGTGCCTGGGCTAGCGATTCCGGCAGGCAAGACTAAGGCAGGTCTGCCGATAGGCTTACAGTTAGTGGGTCCAAGAAGGAGTGATAAAGCTTTGATTGAATTTGCAAAGGAGCTTGAATAATGGACGGTGGCGTAGTGACTTTTATCGTGGCAATTTTGATTGTGGCTGTACTGATTTTCGTGGCGATTTTGCTGACTGGTAAGCGGGGATATCATTTTAACGTAGAGTCTTATCAAGCGAAGTTTCTCGAGATTGAAAACAAATTGAAGCAGGAAAATCCGGCCACCTATATAACGACGATTATCGAGGGGGATAAGTTGCTAGACAAGGCAATGATTGAGATGGGGGTGCCGGGAAAGACGATGGGGGATAGACTGAAGCGGGTGGGTGATAGGTTTACGAATTTGAATGCCGTATGGCGCGCGCACAAAATGCGTAATGCGATTGCGCACGAATCGGGATTTGAAGTGAGTTATAAGCAGGCACATAATGCTCTTGCTGTGTATAAACAGGCATTAAAGGATTTAGGAGCAATATGAGAAGCTTCTCTTAAAACGAAAGGGTTAAAATAATGAAATATACACCGACGATTGGAATTGAATGTCACGTGCAATTATGCACGAAGACGAAGCTATTTAGTGAAGTAGATAATGATGCGAGGGGGAAGGAGCCGAACTCTTGCGTATCGCCAGTTTGCTATGCGCTGCCGGGGATGTTGCCAAGGTTGAATGGCGAGGCAATTAAGTTTGCGATTCGGGCGGGGCGGGCGATGAACTGCGAGATTAACGCCGAGTCGCGGTTTGATCGGAAGCATTATTTTTACCCGGATTCGCCGAAAGGCTACCAGATTACACAGTTTTATGCGCCAATTATTGGAGCCGGTTATGTGGAATTGCCGTCCGGTACGAAGATTCGGATTGAACACGCGCACCTGGAGGGCGATGCGGGAAAATTAACGCATTTTGATTCGTATTCGTTGGTAGACTTGAACCGGGTAGACACACCTCTAATTGAAATCGTCTCGATGCCAGATATTCATTCGGCGAAGGATGCGCACGATTATTGTAAAGAGCTGTGGCGACTAATGTGCTTTGCAGAGGTGACTTATGGGGATTTGTATAATGGCAATATGCGGTTTGATGTGAATATTTCTCTGGCGCCGGAGGGAGCAAAGGAGCTAGGCACACGTGCGGAAGTAAAAAACTTGAATTCGTTTAGGAGCGTGGAGCGGGCGGTAGAATATGAGATTTCGCGGCAGAGCAAATTGCTCGATAAGGGTGAAAAGGTGGTGCAGGAAACGCGGGGGTGGAATGATGCGACGGGAAAGACTACGGGGCAGCGCTCCAAGGAAGAGGCCAAAGATTATCGCTATATGCCAGAGCCGGATTTGCCACCGATTTGCCTGTCTGCTGAGTTTATTGAGACCGAGTCGGCTAAGTTGCCTTTGATGCCGAAAGATTATCGCGAATTATTCCGTGACGCTATTAAGGCAGATACGCTTGAAGTGCTGCTCGACTACCCGTCACTAATGCAGAAACTTGGGGAAATAGCTGGATATCATTTTTCGGGGCCGGCAAGCCAGCCCTCGACGTCATACGCTGGGGCGCCGGCAGAACCGTCCCTTCGGGACGAACCTGTCGGGCCCGTCAGGAATATACGTCTCGGGCTGTCTAACCGGAAAATGCCCCGAGAAAACGATATTCCAGCTATTTCTTTAATTTCTAACTTGTTTGCATCAGTGCTGCTGGCTGAGGAGAAGTCGGCGGAGTATTTGAATGACTTGCCAAGTGCTAAGGATTTGAGCGAGCTGGCAGAGATGAATGGAAAGAAGGAATTGTCGTCGACAGCAACGAAAGAAGTGTTTTTGAGATTATTTGACCCGCAAATGAAGGGACGGGGTGCGAAGAACATTGCGAAGGAATTGGGGTTGATTCAGGAAAATGATTTGGGGGCTCTAGAAAAGATTGTAGACACAGTATTGGCCAAGCCGGAGACGGCGCAGGCACAAGCAGATTTTAAGGCTGGGTCGGAGAAAGTGCTTGGATTCCTTGTGGGTCAAGTGATGAAAGAGTCACATGGTAAAGCCAATCCTTCTGCTGTACAAGAGATATTGCGCAAAAAACTGGCTTAATGATTTTAGTATCGACGCCCACATCGTGCTTATGATATAATAGTCTTAATTAATAAAAAGGAGGAGCCAAATGGCAAAATCAAAAAACAATAATGCATTATATATCTGTATCGGCGTCGCGGTGGTCGTGGTGATTGCGATTATCGTCGGTGTGATTATCGGCAATAATAACAAGGGTGGTCAGCCTACTAGTGGTGAACCCGGGACTTCGCAAACTACTGGTACGACCCCAGATTATTCGACTGTGGACGAGGTGATTGAATTTGGTGACTATAATGGGATGGAGACGCTATCGAAGGAAATTCAGAACGGTTACGCAACTGGGAAAGTTGTGACTATTGAGGGGTTGGTTTCTCATCCTATGTCGACCTATTCGGTGGTACAAGCAAGCGAGGATGGCACTAAGAAGATCGGTACTCAGTTTATCATTGAGGGTGCCGAAGATGCCGACTACCCGGAAGATGGCGCAAGAATTGTAATCACCGGTGAAGTGTTCGAAAAAGAACCGATGTATTTTGTGATTAAGACCACACCGGAATACATTGAGACTATAGAAGTAACGGAATAGGGCGCTATTGATGCAGAAATGAGCCGGACTCGTCGCCGGCTCATTTTTATCCTAGACGGGTTCAGGTTTCGCGGGGAGGGAATAACAATTTCCGTGAAACTTTTGCTACTCAGATACCAAGCAACGCATAGATAGTCCGTAGTAGCGATTGTAGTAGGTGTTGCCCGGGCCCACGCTCGTCGGATTCACGCCCAAGTTGTACATGCCGTCGCTACTGCCGTAAGTAGACGACCACCAGCAGCCGCTGCTACCCTGAATGCTCGCGGAACTACCGTAGTAATAGCCGGATAAGGGCGTAGACAGGTTGTATTGTAAGCTATTGGTCTCTATAGCAGTAGTACCGTATTTTTGTGCTAAAGTTAGATATTCACCAGTAGGACCACCCGTAGGCATCCTCCAGTTAGCGGGACAGATATCTTGTGGTGCATCTATGATAGTGTCTGGTACGTCTACACCTTGTCCACCTGCGTAGCAGTAAGTACTAGCCGTCGCGGCACAATAGTTGTAATAGATACCTACTTTGGCTTGTCCATTAGTAGAGGCTGCGCCATAGCTGGTTACTACCGTATCTTTACTAGCATTGTTAATTCTAGGCACTGTGTAGCCACCGTTATAGAAGTTCGTATCTACATCTGCTACTGCTGTGCTACTCCAACCCATCGTACTACTACCACCATTCAGGAGATTAGCAATGGCTGCACTCGTAGCATTGGTATTGCTTGCATTCATATTAGCTGCCGTAGTGGCATCCGTTGGATCTAGGGCTAGGTTATCTAGCATCCAGCAATTACCGTCTTTTAGTCTTCCTGCCATATAGGTAGTATTGTCACGTGGGTCTATCAGGGTTTCTGTGGCACCTACATAGATTTCTTTACACAGTGAGTCAGTTGCGTCTTGCAATTTGTAGTGACCACTGAGTTGTGACTTACCTGCGTCTGAATAAGCCGCGTTAAAGGTTTTGCCCCAGACTGCATAGAGCGTTACTTGGATATCTTCGTTTGTATATGGAGCATTCGTTGCGAAGTCACTTGCGTCAGTCCACATTGGGTCCTCTGCATCGGCATTAGCATTAAGATTAGTACTCCAACCCAGGAAGACATCCTGACCAGTTCTGGTAGTCGGAGTCTGGTATGTGCCAGAATCTACCGTCTTAGTGTATGAAGTAATATCACCTTGACCAGTCACTACAGCGTAATAACCCATAGATGCACCATTATTAGTATTTGTGCTATAGTCATAGAAAGTTACTGAATCACTAGCAATATCACATTCCATCGTTACTTGTGTACCGCTACCACCATTAGAAGAGAAGGCACCATTAGTTGCACTTGTACTACCACAGCTAGTTAACGCAGTACTGATATTATCATTGGTATAATCTGGATGATTACCTGCCCAGATAGCGAGGTCACTCGATGGTCCACCATTGTTTTGTGGGGCACCATAAGTTACTGCAATGTGAATACTTTCTGCTCCATCAATTGTTACCACTCTATTACCTACCGGAGCGCCAATTGTACTCGTACTATATTCACCTTCCTCATTATAGGCATTGGCATAAGACTTTTTAGTCAC
>JAZPZQ010000045.1:0-1860 GCA_045544765.1 Candidatus Nanosyncoccus sp. | reverse complement strand
GTGGCAAATTCGGGTTTTTCAATCGCTTCGGCAACACCATTAAGACCGGACGGTACGCCGACTTTGACGGCAGCTTCGAGAACTTGTTTAGCAAAAATTTCAATATCACGCATCTTGGCGCCACCACCGGTGAGGATAATTCCCTCCGGTAGACGTTGGTCATATTTAGCGGCCTTCAATTTTTTGCGAATTTCGGAGAAGATTTCTTCTAGACGTGCTTTTACAACTTCTTCAACTTCTTTACGATCAAAGGTACGCTCATTATTCTTCCCTACTTTAATAGCGACGCTTTTTTCGTGATCAAAATCTCCTGTAATAAATCGCGTTTTGATCTCCTCGGCGAGTTCTGGCTCGATAGCGAGAACGATTGCGAGATCATTAGTGACGTTGTTGGAGCCAGCTGGCACTACGCCAACATATTGCAAATCGCCTTCTTCATAAACTGCTACTGAGGTAGTAGCGGCGCCGAGGTCGACTACGGCAACGCCATTTTCTTTTTGGCGTTCATTTAAGACGGCTTTTGCGGCAGCGACGACGCTAGGAACTAATCTTTCGGCTTTGACATCGGCAGTCATAGTGGCGCGTTTTAGGTTTTCGCAATTTGGCGTAAGGGCAGATACTACACAGGCACGCATTTCGAGCCTGGCGCCAGCCATGCCGAGCGGATCTTTAATCCCGCCTTGGCCGTCTAGAGCATATTCTAACGGTATCACATCCAAAACATCGCGATTGGCCGGGATGCGACCGGTCACAGCGACATCTTCGACGCGGTTTAAATCTTCGTCGTCAATTTCGTGTTCGACGGCGCCAACAGCAATCATACCTTCGGTATGAGTAGAAATAACAGTAGAACCATTGATAGAAACGTAAGCGCTTCGTACATCGTAACCGCCCATGCGCTCAGCATCGCCAAGCATGCGGTCGATAGCTTCGGCTGGGCCAGTAAGGTTGGCAGGAATGCCCTTGCGCATACCGGCAGACTTGCCTTCGTTATAGCCAACAATTGATACTTCCCCGCCCTTTGAGACAGTGGCGATGACGGCGCGGACGTTTTCTGTTCCGACGTCAAGGCCTGTGACAAAACGTTTATCGTTATCCATGAGTTAATTATAACACATTTTGTGTTGGCGAGTAAGAATTCCTAAGCGTGCCCTTCGGGCACGTTCCGGGTCACTCGGGCCAAGTCTTCATGTCCCGCAGGACATCTTAGGAATTCTTACTCGCCATCTGCTAGTGTTAGCACTTCGTAACCGTCTTTGGTGACGAGAATGGTGTGTTCGCAGTGACAGCCGATGGAGCCATCTTTCATTTTGACGCTCCAGTTGTCATCTTTGTCTACGTAATTAGCTGGCTTACCAAGACAAGACATTGGTTCGATGCAAATAGTATCACCTTCAACTAGTTTGTAGCCGTGACCTTTTTTGCCATAATTGGGAACTTCGGGCGGTTCGTGCATTTCTTTGCCGATGCCATGACCGATGTAGTTTTCTATTACACCGAGATGACCTTTTCTTAGGACTGTTTCGACGGCGTGGCCAATATCGCCGATATGGGCGCCGGGCTTAACTTGCTCAATGCCAGCCCAGAGAGATTCTTTGGTGATATTAATCATTTTTTTAACGGCTGGTGAGCCTTTTTCGCCAACTATCATCGTAAAAGCGGAGTCAGTATAGTAGCCTTTATAACCGATGACGAGGTCAAAAGAAGCTTTGTCGCCCTCTTCTAGGGGTTCATCCTTAGGGGCGCCGTGAACCAATTCGTCATTAATGGAAATACAGATTGCTCCTGGAAATTTCTCTTTTAAATCATCGTACGCTACAGTGGCGCCACGTTTAACGATTTCCTGGCGAACCCAAGCGT
>JAZPZQ010000044.1:0-3478 GCA_045544765.1 Candidatus Nanosyncoccus sp. | reverse complement strand
TTGTATCACACTTTAGCTTTTTTGTCAATAGGAATACCATTATTTTACGCTTATGTCTATAATAATATTTTTTCCCTGATAAAGCGAAAGCCCAGCTATACAGCTGGGCTTCCAAGGTACTTGTAGCGCCCGCCCTAACGGTTGACGTAGATGTTGATCACCACGGATCCATCATCAAACGCCGTCTCCGTCTTGACGTTAGGCACAGAAGCGGCGGCCTTCTTGGCAGTGGCTTCTTCGGCGGCTTTCTTGGCGGCGGCTTCTTCGGCAGCCTTCTTGGCAGCTTCCTCTTCGGCCCTCTTAGCAGCCGCCTTCTTGGCAGCAAGCTTCTTAGCCTCAGCCTTGAGTGCCTCATCGGCCTCTTTCTGCGCCTTGGCGGCAGCCTCGGCAGCAGCCTTGGCCTTAGCAGCCTTAGCTTCAGCGGCCTTGACAACCTCTTCAGCCTTCTTTGCCTGGGCCTTGAGTGCCTCAGCCTCAGCCTTGGCCTTGGCGGCAGCCTCAGCCTCAGCCTTAGCCTTATCCTTCTCAGTCTTTAACTTCGAAGAGGCAGAGACCAAATTGTCTTGAGCCTTCTTCAAGGAATCCTCCGTCTCCGTATCAGACTGAACAACTGGCTCCACCGGTCGCTCCGTCACGACGCCCGTCATGGTCGTCTGTCCCTGTGCTTCTGCGATGCGTGCTTTTCTGGCCATGTCTGGCCTCCTTTCTTTCTCACGCAAATTTAAACTGCTACATAGCCCCATTATAACACACTTTACCAGAAATGTCAACTACTAAACAATAAAAATAACCTTAAATAGGTTTATTGGTGCGGGTGAGGGTAGTCGCACCGAAGGTTCGGCTACCCGAATAAAATAGCCCTCTGGAGGCTTATTGGTGCGGGTGAGGGTAGTCGCACCGAAGGTTCGGCTACCCGAATAAAAAAGCCCTCTGGAGGCTTATTGGTGCGGGTGAGGGTAGTCGAAACCCTATCTCAAGTTTGGAAAACTTGCATACTAACCGCTGTACTACACCCGCAGCTTTAATTGTTATGGGGTGGGATACCGGGATTGAACCGGTGACCTTCTGGACCACAATCAGACGCTCTAACCATCTGAGCTAATCCCACCATCCCACCAATTATAACATATTTATCTAAAAATCCCAGGATTTTTCCTGGCAGGCGGCTGAGCCGGTTTAGGTGTCGTATTGGTAGTACCAACAGCGCCTTCAGCACCTCTACCCGAAAAACCACCCCTATTTAAACCACTTGCCCCTACGCCTCTTTGCCCAATTCGAGATTCGCCCTCCCTATTCAGCATCTTATCCTTAGAAGCGTTATATTTTTTTGCCTCTGGGCCGTTTTCTCGAGTCTCATTTACGATCTTTGACTCGTCATACCCCTTCACTCTACTTCGGTTTCTATCTATTCTTAATCTATCCAAAAAACTAGACGTCGAAGCGGTACCCATTTTTCCAGAGTTCTGCGCCTCCCCATAAGCCGAAGTATGAATAACGTCCTTAGTCTCTTCCTTTATTAATCTCTTCAAAAACGGATTGCTCATCTTGTCCTATTTCGGTATTAATAAGAAGGCAATCGTACCCGCCGCCGCCCCCAAAATAATCGTCAGAATAATCGCCACAATCAACCCAACTTTTGCATCTTTTTCGGGTTTTTCAATAATTGTCACTGGCCCTTTTGGTTCCTCTTTGGGGGCCTTTATTTCTTTTCTGTATACATTCTTCGACAGAGGTCGCTTCACAACCTTCTCCTGATTAATAAATGGTGATTTCGGGGTCTTGTAAGTCTTTTTATCCTCAGCCAAAGCCGTCTTCTCGGCCTTCTTCGCTGATTTTTCCCTAAACGCTACACCTCTGCCAGCAACTTTTTGCGCCTTAAGTGCAGTAACCTCTGGCTGCCTCTTTTCGCCTAGAGGACGTTTATTCAAATCCGCCTCTGTATATCGAGGAGATAAATCTTCAATCTCGCCTAATTTTGGCATTCCCTGTCGTGACGCCTGAGGAGCAACGACACTTTTCTTTGGTTGCGGTCTCGGTTGCGGTCGAGGTACACGAGGAACAACTTTCGATTCAACCTTGACCACTACTGGCTTCTTTTTCACTACTCTTTTCGCCGGTCTCGCCGGGGCAAAATCCATGTATTGTTTTTTCATGCTCTTACTCTTTTAGCTGTTTCAATTATATCAGTGAATTCGTTTAGTATCAAGCTTGCACCGCCAATCAAAAGTCCGTTCACGCCAGGTACCATCAGGTAAGCTCCAGCGTTCGAAGGGTTTACGCTACCGCCAAACAAAACCGGCACCTTCTCAACAGCTTTCTCACCATAAGTACTTACCAAGGTATCTCGTATCAACTTCACTACTTCGGCTATTTCATCAGGCGTAGCTAATTTCGCAGCCTTGGTCGAAGAAATCGCCCAAACCGGCTCATAAGCTATCACAATTTTATCCAAATCATCATCCGCTACCTCTGACAAACCACCAATCAATTGATCACGAATCACATCTTTCGTTTCACCAAAAGCACGCTCCGACTCCGTCTCGCCAATACACAAAATCGGCGAAATCTTATTTCTCACTGCCGCAGCTACCTTTTTTGCCACCACCTTATCGTATTCCTTAAAAATATATCGTCGCTCAGAATGCCCTACAATTGCATAGTCCGTAATTCCCCTTAATTGCGAAAAAGATATTTCCCCAGTAAAGGCACCATAGTCTCTATAAAATGCATTTTGTGCCGCTAGCTTCATCTTGTGACGATCTACCTGCAAAGACAATGGTTGTAAAGCAATCGTCGAAGGCGCAACTACTACCTCTACATCCCTATAATTTGGTAGTTTTTTCAACAGTTTATGAAGATAAATAGAAGCTTCGCCAACTGTAAAATTCAGCTTCCAATTGCCCACGATATAAGTTTTCATACCTCAATTATAACATATGTTATAATAAACATATGCATATTTTAGTAGTGGGCAACGTCCTAAAAGACGTATACTTAAATCTTGACACCAGAACCGAACCGTTCGAAACCGACCGATATGGCATCAAATGGTTAAATCTCGGTTTTAACGCTAGCGAACATCGTTTTTTTAATCGCGAAAGTAGCCTCGGTGGCGCCGCCGTCTCTCTAGAAGTCCTCAATAACATTGGTCTCAAAACCTCAATCGCAGACTCCAGCCTCACTTACGCCGACGGTAGTTTTAATACTAATTCTTACATCGACGCTCACCGGTATATTCTTATTTCCGACGGACAAGTCTCCTATCTCGCCCCTAGCGAATACAAAATCACTAATTTTTCCGCCCCCGCCGAAGCCGTTGACTATCTTTTCGTCGATCGCTCAGCAGAGCTAAGCGAATCAGCCGCCAAACAAATCGTAGCCTATCTTGGTCTTTCCCAGAAGACCAAACTCGTACTCTATCTCCGCAACCTCGACAACCCCCACCTCAATCAACTAATCCCCCAATCCTCATTAGTAT
>JAZPZQ010000043.1:0-57780 GCA_045544765.1 Candidatus Nanosyncoccus sp. | reverse complement strand
ATGGGGGTGTGTTTCGTGGGGGAGGTGGGGATGAAAGATTTCCTGAAGGAATATATCGACGCTCGACCTGGAGAGATTCGTGAGATTGAAAGCGACCGAGTACTGGGATATCACGAGGGGGCGGTGTTTTATACGATTGGGCAGAGGCACGGGCTATATCTTGACGGAGAAAAGGGCGTAGTGAATGACGGGATGCCATATTATGTCGTCAAGAAAGATATCGAGCGCAATATCGTATATGTGTCAAAGAATCTGAATCACGAGGCGATCTGGACTCGTGAACTTAAGCTGAAAGGACTATTCTTTCGTTCGGGGTCGCGTCGCTCGCGCCCGTCGCCACGGGGCTCGCGCACTAAACCTCGCGCTGCCGCGCTCCGGAATCCCCCGAAACAAAAGAATAGTCCTTTCAGCGTCGAAGTTCGCTTGCGGCATCGGGCGCCATTGATTCCGGCGACGTTTGACGGGGAGACGCTACATTTCGAGTCGGAGGTGAAACGTCCGGCGAGCGGGCAGTCAGCGGTACTATATGACGGTGAGATTTGCCTAGGTGGCGGGATAATCGTTTAGCGCACATAAAAAACCTCCGCTTGGGAGCGGAGGATGAAAAGCATAAACAAAACGCGCTGATTAGACCATCATCATGGCGGCGTTTGCGCAGAGCAAGATGCCGGCAATGATGCTAAGGCCAGTTATCATATAAATATGCATCTTTTCCTGACTAGATACACCCTTCTTTGAGCAAGTACGAGTGCAAGGCTTCTTGTGACATTGAGTCTTCCTAGCCGTGGTCTTTTTCGCGGTTTTGGTCGCAGTTTTTCTCTTTGCTTGTGCCATATTGGCTCCTTTTTATTTAAATTAATAACTCTTATGGTTATTCTAGCACGGACTGGGTGTGGTGTCAAGGGCATATCTATGATATAATCTGTAAGTATGAATGCAAACGAAATTAGACAGAAGTTTTTAGAATTTCAAGAGGCTCGCGGGCATAAGGTGATTCAGCCGGCGCCGCTAGTGCTGGAGGGCGACCCGACTACTTTGTTCACAGGTTCGGGGATGCAGCCTTTACTGCCGTATCTGCTTGGCAAGGAGCACCCGGAGGGTACTAGGCTGTGTGATTCGCAGCCGTCAATGAGATTGCAGGATATCGAGGACGTGGGTGACCCTAGGCATACGACGGTGTTTGAGATGCTTGGGAACTGGTCGCTAGGTGATTATTTTAAAGAGGAGCAGATTCGGGGGTTCTTTGAGTTCCTCACGTGTGAAGTCGGTTTGGACCCTTCACGGATTTATGTGACTTGTTTTATCGGGAATGAAAAATATGGGATTCCACGCGATACAGAGGCGGCGGAGATTTGGCAAAAGGTGTTCCGTGAGGCTGGCGTGGAGGCTGAGATTGCGGAGATTGGCTCGGCTGCCGAAGGTGATAAGCGGGGAATTAAGCCAGGGGAGCGGATTTTCTTCTACGATGACCACGAAAACTGGTGGTCGCGGGGAGGGGGGATTGATTCGACGCCGATTGGCGACCCGTGTGGGCCGGATTCGGAAGTATTTTATGACTTTGGAGAGGAATTACAGGATACCGAGAAATATGGCTTGGCGCACCCGGCGAGTGACGGGGCGAGGTTTATGGAAATCGGCAACCAGGTGTTTATGCAATACCGGCGCAATGAAGATGGTTCATTTAGTGAACTTGCCAAGAAAAATGTGGATTTCGGCGGGGGGCTGGAGCGGATTGCGGCGGCGGCGATTGGTTCATTTGACGTGTTTAAGATTTCCTTAATGAAGCCGATTATTGATAAGCTGGAGGAGATTTCGGGTAAATCGTACGATAATAATACGGACGAGATGCGGGTGATTGCGGACCATATTCGGGGAGCGTATCTGCTAGCGGCTGAGGGGCTGGTGCCATCTAATAAAACACAGGGCTATGCGATGAGGAGGCTACTGCGGCGCGCGATTCTACGGGCGCTGGACCTCGGGATTTCATCGAACTTCCTGGCGGAGATTGTGCCGATTGTGGCGGAGAACTATGCGGATTTGCCGGATTCGATTCTGACACACCGAGAGGTAGCACTCGACGTAATGCTGAAAGAGGAAAAAACCTTTAGGAAAACCCTGAATAAAGGACTTCGTGAGCTACATAAGATGGCACGGGTCCTGTCTGAACCTATTTTTTCGGATGCGGGACTTGAATTTTCAAGCACGTCATACGCTGGCGCGCCGGGAGAACCGTCCCTTCGGGACGAACCTCTCGGGCGCGTCAGGAATATACGTGTTGAAAATTCAAATCAGGAGATGCATCCAAAAAAACAGGTTTCAGCCACCCGTGCCCTTTCTGGATACGACCTGTTTAGGCTTCAGGATACCTATGGGTTTCCGTTTGAGCTGTCGGTCGAAGAGTGCTATCGGGAGGGGATTGAACTAACTGAGAAATATCGCGAAGAATTTGAGGAAGCGTTGAAAGAACAGCGTGAACGGAGCCAGACGGCATCGAAGGGAATGTTCAAGGGCGGGCTCGAGGATCACGGCGAGCAGACGATTAAGTATCACACCGCGACGCATCTCTTGCTGGCGGCTTTACAGAAACTGGTTTCGCCAGACATCGTACAGAAGGGCTCTAACACTACGGCCGAGAGATTACGGTTTGATTTTAATCTCGACCATAAAATGACCGACGATGAAAAAGCGGCTGTAGAAAGCCAGGTGAATGAATGGATTGAGGCGGATTTACCAGTAGTTTTCGATGAATATGATAAGAAATACGCGCGCGACGTGCTAAAGGCACACGGGCAATTCTGGGATAAGTATCCAGAGAAGCTGAAAGTCTACACGATTGGTGATTTTAATAATCCGATTTCGCGCGAGGTTTGCGGCGGTCCACATGTAGAACATACTGGCGTGATTGGGCATTTCAGAATTAAGAAAGAAGAGTCATCGTCGGCTGGGGTGCGAAGAATTAAAGCCGTGCTCGAATAGCAATAAATGACTGTTGTAAAATTTACAACAGTTAGTTTGGAGTGGTTTTAGCTACTATATATTATATATGGTTATTTTTGGAGAAGCTTGGCGATTTTAGCGCGGAGCTTGTGCTCCTCGGGGGCGCCGGCGAGAGTATCGACGCCGACACGAAGTAAACCGAGTGCTGTAGCGTAGGAATGGTCGATTTTGAATTTGTCGAGATTTTTGAGGTCGGGAAGTTCGGCGACGTCCATCAGGTGAATGACTGGGCGACGGGAGAAGGGGAGATTTTTATACCAATCAGAGACGGCGAGAGTCTCCTGGACTAACGAAAGACTGGCGCCACCGCCACATAATAAAACATTTCTGGGGAGACTGCCGACATTTTCAAAATCCTCGAGCGCAACTTCGATGCCGGTCATCCAAACGCTGAGATTACGGGAAATGGCGGATTCGACTTTAGCTTTGATATTATCGTCTAGTTTGGTGGTATCGTAGTCGAGCTTGTATCTCTCGGCGGTTTCAAAATCGACGCCGAGCGATTCGGCAATTTGGTGGGTAAAGCTACGACCACCGATACTAAACATCTTGGTACCTTCGACGCCACCGTCTTCAACTACGGCGATATCGGTAGTGCCGCCACCAATATCCATCACAATACCAGAGAAATTGGAATCCAAATCGTCGCCGAGGCAAGCGCGACAAACCGCAAAAGGCTCAACCGCCACAGTGAGAAGGTCAAGATTTAGCTCGGCACAGACTTTTTCGATGGCAGCGACGTGAATAAGCGGGGCAAAAGCGGTATAAAACTGTATGGTAACTTCGGAGCCTTTGAAACCGATGGGGTTACTGATTTTATAACCGTCGATATTAAGGGAAACGATGGCGGAATTGATGAGGCGCACCTCGACGTTATCATTGCCAGTCTCGAGCGCGACGGTTTTCTTGGCAACTTCGCCGGATTTTTGCTGGACTTTTTTGATGATTTCTTGCATTTCGTTGTCGGTGATGGGTTTATTGGGGTCCTTGCGATTGTAGTTTACGGTCGTGGTGGAACCTTTGATGAGTTCGCCTGCCACGCCAACTACAGTTAGCTCGGCGCGCTCGCCGGCTTTTTCCTCGACTTGGACTAAGGCTTCTTCACAGATATTAACTACGGCAGGGATATCGGCAATGGCGCCGTCGTACATATTGCCCTCAGTCTGGCGGGCTTTGCCGACGCCGAGAATCTCTAAATTGCCCTTCTTGTCGGGCTTTGCCAATACAGCTTTGACGAATTCTGTACCAATGTCTAAACCAAGGATCGTGCTCATGCTCTAATTGTATCACATTTATAAGTATAAAAGTATAATTTTTGTTCGCGATTCGCTGCGCGCCGGGATAATTTTTCTAAATTTTTTAACGGAAATTACCCCAAGTCTCACGGCTCTCTTCAGGGTTCGCACGAGATAATTTCCTAAAATTTAGAAAAATTCTCTCGGGCTTGTTCAATGCTTACAAAAATTACACTTTTATACTTACGAATCCGCCTGGCTTAAGACCACCGAGCTCGTATTTACCAAATTGGATACGGTGGAGCTTCGTGACTTGGTAGCCGAGGGCGGCGAAGGTGCGACGGATTTGGCGATTGCGACCCTCGGTTAAGAATACTAAGTATTGAGTCCGCTCCCTACTAATAACCTTGAATTGAGAGGGACCGTCGTCGAGGAGAACGCCGTAGTCCGAAATCATCTGCTGATGGAGGGGCTCCAGGGGTTCGTTTAGTTCGACTTCGTAGACTTTGGTTTTGCGGAATTTGGGGTGGGTCATTTGGTAGGCAAAATCACCGTCGTTAGTAAGGAGAATAAGGCCAGAGGAATCTTTGTCGAGCCGACCGACGGTTTTGAGCTTCTGATATTCCTTGGGTAGAAGCTCGTACAGAGTGGGCGTATCGCCTTGGGCGCGACGCGAACAGACATAGCCGACGGGTTTGTGAAAGGCAATATAAAGATATTCCGTATCGAACGGAACTATCTTTTTATTATAGCATACTTTGCTTGATTTGTCAATCCTAGCACCCAGGATGGCTGGCTCGTCATCTATGGTTATTTTGCCGGCGGCAATCAGTTCGTCGGCTTCGCGACGCGAGACGCCTAGTCGCTCGGCGAGGAATTTATTGAGCCGGATTGACGGTTCCATCAGTGGCCTCGGGAGTGGCTGGAATTTCGGGGGCGGGCATTTCTGGGGTAGGTACGGTAAATGTTGCGGTGGCAGGAGTTGGGGCTGCTTCGGGAGCTGGGGCTGGGGTAGGTTCAGGCGCTGGGGGCATTTCGGTGGCAGGAGCTGGAGCTACTTCGGGAGTAGGAGTGGCTTCTTGGGTCGGAGCCGGAGCGGCGCGATCACCCAATACTTCGTGGATAACATTTATGACATCTTCGATACCGACCTGGGATTTGACCAAATAACGGTCGGCACCGAGGCGCTCGCCGCGTTGGCGCTGATCTTCGGCGGACAATGCCGTCATCATCACGACCTTGATATTGGCAGTTTCCGGAGTGGAACGCAAAATATCAAGCATATCAAAACCGGAGATTTTGGGCATCATTACATCACTTAGAATTAGGTCGGGTTTCTCCCGAACTGCTACGGCGAGAGCCTCCTCGCCGTCACCAGCTGAAACCACATCGTAGCCTTCGGCGGTAATGCGGATGCTGTAGATTTCACGTAAGCTTGCGTCGTCTTCGACTACCATTACTTTACTCATTTTGATTCTCCGTTTAAGTTATTATTGATTGGGTTTTGAACTGGTGTAATTGTTGGCATAGGTGCCGGCGAAGTAGCAGGTGGAGCGGGCGGGGGTGAGGCAACCGGTTGAACGGGTGGCTGAACACTAGGTTGGGCAACCAGTCGAGCGGTTGGTGGTGTAGTTGGTTGGGGTGTTGGCAAAATGGCTGGCTGAGGAGTCGGTTGGACGACCGGTTGAGCTACTGGCTGGGGTGCAGGCTGAACGGGTGGCTGCGACGCTGGCGCAACGGTCGGGTAAGGCGCAGATGGGGTTGCTGGTTGCTGGTTGGGGGCGCCAGCTACCTGGAAGGCATTTTGATTAACTACTGGCTGAGGAGGGATGCTGGTGTTTTGCGCCATTTGGGTTTGTTTATTGCGAACAATAATCATGCGTTTTTCGTATTCGTCGGCTGTGATGCGTGGCAAGGAAACGTAGAAGGTCGAACCCTCACCAAAGGCGGACTCAGCCCAGACTTTGCCACCCATCGCTTCGACACGCTGCTTGACTAGATATAGCCCTAGTCCGGTGCCACCGATAGTGCGAGTATCGGAGTTATCCACCCGATAAAACTTCTGGAAAATATGCACCAGATCATCCGCCGAAATACCGATGCCAGTATCGGTCACATTGATTAACACACGGTCGCCATCGCCACGCACGTTGACATAAATCGAGCCGCCGTCGGGGGTATATTTGATGGCATTTTCGATCAGGTTGTCGAGCACTTCGCGCAAGAAATCGACATCGATAAAACCGTACACAACCTGGTGTATTTTGTGACCTGAACCGAGCGAGAGAGGCTGATCGGAACCAAAAGTGTAATTCAGGTGTGCCTCTTTGGCACGAACGGCGTAATCATTGGCGATTGATTCGACTAGCTCGACCATCTCGACGGGAACGAAATTGGGGCGGATTTTACCGTCGTCGAGCTTGGTGACATCTAACAAATCTTGGAAAAGCTTGCCGAGGTGTTTGGAAGCCTTCTCGGCGGCGGACAGATAACCGCGGGCCCGCTCGTCAATGGTAGCGGTCTGAGGGTTGAGTGCCAGAGATAGATAACCATCAATCGTCGCCACGGGAGTGCGCATTTCGTGCGAAGCAGTGGAAATAAACTCGGTCTGCTCGCCCTCTTCCTCGAGCTCCTTGGTGATATCACGCAATGTAATAATACGGTTACCACTCAGCCCCTCCGCGGTAATCACGGAGACAGCGACCGGTAAGCGTTTTTCGGAAGAGGCATCGATGAGCGAGGCCTGGTAGGAATCGAGCGGCTGATTGGTTTTCATAGCTTGAATGAGCGGATTCTCGATTTCGGACAGCTCACGGCCTTCTTTGCTTTCCAATTTAACAATCAAACCATAATCTAAGCCAATAGCGTTATTGGCGGAACTGTATCCAGTCATAATCACGGCGGCAGGGTTGATAAACTGTACTGTGCCGTTTTTGTCGGTAATGATTACGCCATCGTGGATGGATTTTAGCGCCAACTCCGATAAGGCGGAATTGTCGCCGGCGTTTTTGGAATAGTTTTTACGCTTAAATATACTCATTTATATTTATTTTACCACAACCTTGTTAAAATGTGGTAAAATTATTTTATGAATAAGGATGTTTTATATATAGAACCAGAAGATGATATCACGGATATCATCACCAAAATCGAAAAATCAAAAGAAAAAATCGTGGCGCTCGTCCCACCCAAGAAAGCCGGTGTGTTCCGGAGCGTGGTGAACATTAAGTTAATTCACAAAGCTGGTAAAGCGGCGGAGAAGACCATCGTGCTAGTGACAACCGACCCATCGATTGTAAAGCTAGCGGCGGCGACCAAATTGCCGGTGACTAAAGATTTACAGACTGCGCCAATTATACCAAAAGAAGAGGTCGAGGAGGTTGCAACGACAGCAAGTGAAGAGCTAGTCGAAGAATCCGACGGCACAGTAGAAACTATGGAGGACGTAGAAGAATTGGAGGGCGGCGACAAAAAAGAGGCTGACGAGGAAGATACTGATGATGAGGATGATGGGAGCGCGGACGAAAAGTCCGAAAAAGAAGATAAAGAACGCTCCGAAAAGGAGGAGGAGAAGGAAGCTAAAGGTTCAAAGGAAAAAACCGCCAAAAAACGTGAGGGCAAGAAATCTACTAACAAATTCTTAGCTTGGTTTGAGGACCACAAGAAGCTCGCAATTGGCTGTGGTATTGGAATTATAATTTTGATTATAGTGCTAATATGGGCTCTAGTGATAGCTCCTGCTGCAACCGTGACGGTCAGTATTCAGACTACTTCTAATAATTTCTCGGAGGCGGTGACCTTTACGACTACGCTGTCAGAAGAAGACGCATCTAAGGGAAAGTTTTACTTGGAGGAGAAGAAGGTCGAAGCGACCGAGAAAGTGGAATTTGAAGCAACGGGGAAGAAAAATGTGGGAGAAAAAGCCAGTGGCAAGGTAATAGTTTATGCGTATTTCCCGCTAAATATCAAGGCTTCTACCCAGATCGCCGAGGGCGAGACTTTTACGATTTCCGGATTGGTTTACAAAGCGACCGAAAGTGTAGTGCTGAGCTACAGCGGTGAAGGTAAGACCGAGTGCGCCAACAAGGACAATTCCGCAGGGCTAGTAGATTACGGTTGTAGGATAAATGGGGTGGTGCCGGTCGTGGCGAGCGAAGCTGGTAGTCAATATAATATTGCTGCTTCGAGCACCGGCTGGGATACGAACGCCAGAGTATTTGCTTATTCAGAAGCGGCGATGAGTGGTGGTACAGATAAGGAAATTACGATTGTCCAACAGTCGGATATCGACAAGGCGAAAGAAAGCCTCACGGGTGCTAATTTGGAGGAAAATAAAGCCAAATTGATGGAGCAACTGGGCGATAATGTAATGGTGATAGATGCCAGTTTGAACCAGACTACTTCCGAGGCTGATGCTACGCCCAAGGTAGGGGAAGAAGTCAAAGAAGGCGAGAAACCTACGCTGAAAGCCACCACGGTTACTTCGGTATTTGTAATCGACGAAACCAAGGTGAAAGAATTTATCACCGAGAAAGCGAACTTGGCTGACGATCAGAAGATTTACGAGATGAAAAATCCGTTTATCGAGAATTTTGTAAAGACCGATAATGGCTACACCGGCAAGCTAAAGACCTCTTATATGACTGGTCCGAAAATTACCGAAACTAGTATTGTGGAGACCGTAAAAGGTAAGGGCATTGGGGATGCGGTGCATACTCTCAAGGATATCAGTGGGGTGGTTGACGCCAAGATTAGCCCATCGTTCCCATGGGTAACAGCGGTGCCGAATGATTCTAATCGCATCACAGTTTATATGGAAGTCAAGGACCAGAGTGGCAACAAGGTCGAAGTTAAAGATGACGACAGCGATAAAAGCGCGGACGAAAAGTCCGAAGAAAACAGCGTTAATTAGTAATTTAGAGGTGGAGTTAAGATGAAAGTTATAGGCTTAGATGTGGGGGAAAAACGGATTGGCGTAGCGAAGGCTGATTCTGACACGCGCATTGCGGTACCGGTGGGATTTATTGAGGTTAACGGGCTAGAGTGGCAAGAAATTGCCCATATTGCCGAGCTGAATGGCACGAAGTTGTTCGTGCTGGGCTTACCGCGGAGTAATGAGGGGGGCGAGACTAAGCAGTCGCTCTTCGTACGGAATTTCGCTAAGACTTTGGTCGAGAAAATTACAGGGGCGAGGGTGAGGTTCCAAGATGAGTCGTTTACCTCTGTGGAGGCAGAGGAAAGGCTAAAATCACGCCAAAAAAAGTACGAAAAAGGCGATATTGATGCGGAAGCGGCGGCGATTATTTTACAGGATTTTTTGGAGAATATAGCAAACCGTGATACCTTGACTGAGGCGATCCAGGCGGTGCAAGCCGGTCCTGAGCGAAATGGGGTGACTGGCGCCGTGAATAATGTGAGAACCACGGTCGCCGAGGCAGGTGAAGCAGTAGGAAATGCCGTCAAAAAAGAGGCGGACAAGGTGAAGTTGAACTCCGCTAAAGTCAAACATAAGATGAAAACCTCGACGAAATGGATTTTTGGGGCGGTAGTGCTTGCGATTGTGGCGCTAGGTGTGATTGGTGGGGTATTAGTAGTGAAACACATCAAGGAGGAACGCGCTAGGGAACGAGCCGAAGAATACGCTCGGCAAGAGGCTGCGATGAAGGCGGCAACCTTTAATTTTACCATCCGACCGGGGGAGACGATTTTTGACATCAAGGCTAATCTGCTAGAGGTTAATCGGAATGGGGATGCTGAGACAGAGGAGCCTCTTGCTAATTACACCGAAGCAGAAATCGATGCGGCGTTTAATAAGCAGTATGATTTTGCGTTTTTGGCAGAACGCCCAGAGGGGGCGACGCTAGAGGGATATTTGTATCCGGAAACGCATAATTTTTACGGGGAAAGCACGGTAGAGGAAGTTTTAGAGGTGTTTTTGACAGAGATGGGTAAGGTAATTGAGGAGAATGATTTGTCGGCGAAGTACGCTGAACAGGGGTTAAGTCTTTATGAGGGGGTTACGCTGGCTTCGGTGGTACAAAAAGAGGCCTCTTCCCCTGAACAGCCGACGGTGGCACAGGTGTTTTTGTCACGTTTGGCTAACGGGATACCGCTTGGGAGCGATGTAACGGTGTCTTACGCGCTTGACACAGTGGACCCTGATAGAGTGACATATGTAGATAATCAGGCAGCTCTCAAGGTCGATTCGTGCTATAATACCCGTATTTACGGGGGTTTGCCGTGTGGACCCATCTCTAATCCGGGACTTTCGGCATTACTAGCAGTCGCAGAGCCTAGCGATACTTCTTATTTTTACTTCTTGACAGGAGACGATGGTTTGATGTATTATAGTTATACGGAGGCTGAGCATAATCAGAACATCTACAGCCATTGCCAGGTCCTCTGTAACGTATCGTTATGATAAGGAAAAAGAAGCGAATTGATTTAGAAAAACTAAAGGGGGTTTTACCTTATATTCTAACAGGTGTGGTGACGTTAGGCTTGGTTTTTGTGGGGTCACTTGATAAGCAAAACAGCGAGGTAAACCTCAGTCTGGATTCTTTTGCGGCGAGCGATTATAAGGTGTCGGTGGACCAGATATCGGAGTTATATGTGGTGGCGGATTTGTCTGATGCCCTCAGTCTCGCTAGTGCCACAGATGTAGCATCAAACTACGTGGTGACCACGACGATGTATAACGCAGGGATTTCTACCACCGGCAAGCTAGAGAAGCCTAATTTGACAGATGTAGGGGAGCGGAATTGGGTAATTGAGTATGTGGTGCAAGATGGTGAGTCGATGGAATCGATTGCAGAGAAATATGGTATTTCTACGGATCAGATTCGATGGTCTAATGGACTAAAAACGACCAGTATTGAAGCCGGCAACACACTTTACTTGCCGAAGGAATCGGGCATCGTGTATACCGTGAAAGGGTCTGATTCCGTCGAATCCATTGCTTCAACCTACGGTTCAAATGTTGAGGAAATCACGATTTTTAACGATTTAGATACTACACCTCTGTCAGAGGGGCAGAAGATTTTCATTAAAAACGGTTCTTTGCCAGAGAAGGAGCGCCCAGAGTATGTGGCGCCTGTGGTACAGAGACGAACGACTTATACCTATACTTATTTAGGTGATACTTCAGAGAGGCAAAATATTCAGGTGGTGGGGTATTATAGCATTGGTCGTGGTCAATGCGTGGACTGGGCGTCTTATATGCGACCAGACCTCGGTGGGCTGATGCTTGGCAACGCTAACGCTTGGGCTAGAAATGCGGCGGCACGGGGTTATGCGGTAGACCGCACTCCATCGGCGGGAGCAATTTTCCAGACTTCCTCTGGATGGTATGGCCACGTGGGCTACGTGGAAGCGGTGAACGGGGATGGGTCCATCACCGTAACAGAGATGAATTATAGCTATGTGCCTTATCGGGTGATTCGGGCGACTATCCCTGCGAATAAAGTGGGAAACTTCAATTATATCCACTAATTAGAATGGGGGTTATTTACGTGATTCGGAGTTGTTTTGGCTGTTTACCAGTCTTCGACAAGAGTAAATTCTTTGCCGGCGATTTCGATGATAGAATCGGGTTTAGCGCCCTGGGAAGTAAGTTCAGCGCGGATACCGAGCTTTTTCATAATGTCGCGGAGGCGGTTGACGGAGGCGTAATTACTGAGGTCGGTGCGGCGAGCGAATTTTTCGATTTTCTCGCCGGTGACTTTGAAATGCTCGTCATCTAGCTTTTCGACTTGCCAGGTGTCTTTCAGAGCATCCTTACCGAGAGAAATAGTGGGGAGTTCGCTTGACCAAGCCTCTTTCGACCCCGTTCGTTCGCGCCTGTCGTCACAGGGCTCACTCACTTCGAAATCCTCGTGAGGATTTCGGGACACGGTCTCTAGAGGCTTAGTCTTCACTAACTGCCCAGAACTCTCAGGTTCGGAAAGAATCTTTGAAAAGGCATTGTCGGACATCTGCGTAACTAGCTCTCTCAGGAGCTCGGTGAGGCCTTGGTGGGCGGAGCTAGAGATGGCGAAGATTTTGGCGGCGGGGTTTTTGGCAAGGATAGAAGACATTTGCATTTTGATGATATCGTCGTCGACACCTTCGCATTTGGTGAGAGCGACGATTTCGGGGCGGGAAGCGAGGTCGGAATATTTTTCGAGCTCGTTTCGAATGGTCTGGTAAGACTCGCCGGCGTCGTCGTTATAGACATCGATGAGGTGAAGTAGAACTGCGGTACGGTCGACGTGGCGGAGGAAGTCGTGCCCCAAACCTTTACCCTCGGAGGCACCTTCAATAAGACCTGGGATATCGGCAATTAAGATATCTTTATCATCGATAGTGGCGACGCCAAGATTCGGAGTGATGGTAGTAAAGGGGTAGTCGGCGATTTCGGGCTTGGCGTTAGAGACTACGGAGAGGAAAGTGGATTTACCGGCATTAGGGAGACCAACCAGACCGACATCAGCCATAGATTTAAGCTCTAGCTCGGCCTCGAATTCCTCACCGGGTTCACCGACTTCGGCGATTAGAGGTGCTTGGCGGGTAGAGGACTTGAAATGAGCGTTGCCAAAGCCGCCGGAGCCGCCGTGAGCGATGACGGCCTCAGCGCCATCTTTTGTTAAATCGGCTAGGAGAGCGCGGGTCCTGCCCGACGTGTCTTTTCCGGAACGGACTTTCTCGCCTTCGGCGCCATCGGTTGTTAGGTCAGCCAAAAGGGTTCTTTCTCGGGGCGCGTCCGAAACCCCTGTCGCCACAGGGGTTTCGGCGCTCAGACTCGCGCTGCCGCGCTCCGTATCCCCTGTGAAAGAACCTTTTGGGCTGACCTTATAGACCACCGTGCCGACGGGGACGTCGACGATGAGGTCGCGACCGGAGCGACCGGCGGAGCGTTGGCCGGAGCCGTTTTTGCCGTCCTCGGCGGTCAGAATCGGGGTAAAGCGAAAGTCAATCAGAGTATTGGTGTTGCGGTCGGCGCGAAAAATGATGTCGCCACCTTTACCACCATCGCCGCCGTCAGGACCGCCTTTAGGGATGTAAATCTCGTGGCGAAAAGAAACGGCACCATTACCGCCTTTTCCGGCTTTCAAACTAACTTTTGCGACATCTACAAACATATTATTATTATAACATTTTTTCTCTGGTAGAAAAGTGCTTATACTTGCTTATCTGGGAGGTTTAAGGTAAAATATCTCACACAAGATAGTATGCACTTTAAAAAGGAGGTGGAAAACGTGTTTAATATCCCTTCAGAATCTTTTCGTGTTAACTGTGGTCTTGCGGAAATCGGTCGAGCTTCAGAGGCTGAAGACCGAAAACTGTATCTTTATGGTGAAATTCTTTCCATCGATAGTTGTGAGGATGAATTTTCTCAGTATATCTCTCCGGTTTCGATGCTGGTAAAGCAGATTATTAATTACAATAGGGAAGATAAGGATATCCCGCCAAATGAGAGAAAGCCTGTTTATCTCTATATCAACTCTCCTGGCGGCGAGCTTACCGAGGGATTTCCGTTGGTTTCGGCAATTGAACTTAGCAAGACGCCGATTTACACCATTAATATTGGTGAGTGGTGCTCAATGGCATTCTTGATAGGCATTACGGGGCATAAGCGTTTTTCACTCCCCTATATGACATTCCTGATGCATGAGCCTTCTGGTGCCACGATTGGCAAAATCAGTGACATGGAGTCAAAACTCGACTTCGACCGAAAGTTTAACGATCGCATCATCAGGGAGCACGTTCTGAGGCATAGTAAAATGACCCCACACGAATATGATTTAGTGTGCAAGAAGGAGTTTTATATGTTAGCAGACGATGCTTTGCAGTATGGTTTTGTTGATGAAATCATCACAAACATTGACACTATCTTGTGATTTACAGCGGGTCTTTTGATCCGCTTTTTCTTGCCAAAAAATGTATAAAAACCTATTGACAACCCTCCGCTTATGCTTTAATATGGTATTAAGCTGGTACGCTTCACAGGGGTTCCACTGAATTTAGTGGAGTGTGGAGACTTACATTAAAAACAAACAGCGGATTAAAACAAACCAATGTGCCCCAAGGGTGGGCGCGCATCAGCGCGGAACCGGTCGAAAGACCGGTTTCTTTGTGGTTTGTATGATATAATGGAGAAAAGGAGGAATAATGACAAAATTTGCAGAAGGTGGGGGCGGGTTCCAGAATAATACCAACGGGCCGATTGAGGGACTAGAAATGAGTCATCCTCGGCGCACGGCGGAGGAGGCTGCAGAACAAGCTGAGAGAGAGGCTAACCGTGCACAAAAGAAGGCTGAGCGCACTGCGCAGGTTGAGCGTTGGAAAAATATCGGTAAAGGAGTCCTAGCCGCGCTTGCCTTATCTGGCGCTACCGCTGCTTTGATATTGAGTGGAAAAGAAAAAATGCCTGGAGAATCGTTGTCGCAAACTGAATGGGAGGAGGCAATGCGTAAAGAAACCGCCGGGTACGGAGCTAATCTCGCCTACGATGAAGATGGGAGTTCGATTTCGTTTGTAGATGATCGTAACGGCGTGCAGACCCACTATTATTTTGACGATATAGATAATGACACCTACATCGAAAAAGGTCATTCTTCCAGTGCGAATGGTGGAGCTAATTTCGACCAAAGTAATTCTGATGATACTGTCGGGATGACTTTTCAGGGGGCAAAGAGTTATTTGGACGAGCACGCAGGTTAGCGGTGCGAGGAGCGATGGTTGACAATTTTGGTAATGATTGTATAATATTTCTATGATTAGGTTTACGATTATCACACTATTTCGGGAGGCAATTGAGCCGTATCTCAAGACCTCAATGATGTGGAAGGCTACCGAGAAGGGATTGACGGAGTTTGGTTTTGTGGATTTGCGCGAATTCGGGCTGGGACCACATAAGTCGGTAGATGACACACCGTATGGGGGTGGGGATGGGATGTTACTACGTTGTGAACCAGTGTTTGCGGCGATTGAGTCAGTGAAAGCCAAAGACCCTAGCGCCAAAGTGATTCTGCCTACCCCTGTGGGGCAAGTGTGGGACCAGAAAATGGCGCGTGAGTTTGCCGGTTTGGAATCTGAATCTGCTTTTTCTTCAGCGGGACTTGAATTTCCAAGCACGTCATACGCTGGGACGCGGGCAGAACCGTCCCTACGGGACGAACCTGTCCGGTCCGTCAGGAATATACGTGTTGGAAATTCAAATCAGACTTTTATGCTTCAGAAAAAACAGATTCCAGATTCCTCCATAACATCCCACTATATTATCCTGTGCCCGCACTACGAGGGGTATGATGAGAGGATTTTGAGCATTGTGGATTATAAGATTTCACTGGGGAAGTATGTGCTGACGGGTGGGGAATTGCCGGCACTCATTATTATTGATTCCGTGGTGCGGTTGATCCCGGGGGTACTAGGGGGTGAGCAATCAGCGGAGATTGAGTCGTTTTCGGACGGAGATAATCTGGAATATCCGCAATATACGAAGCCGTACGATTTTCGGGGGATGAAGGTGCCGGATATTTTGCTCTCTGGCAATCATGGTGAAATCGCCAAGTGGCGCGAGGAACACAGCGGTACTTATAGCATCGACGGGTGACGGACCTGGAAGGGGACCCCCAAAATGTTTTACGAAGTAAAAATTTTGGGGAGGGAGAAGGTCCGGCAGGACCCGTCGAGAGGCGTGTTATAATGTCTATATGGATTTAATGACGCCAGTGGAGAGTCTGAGGGGGATTGGGCCAAAAACGGCTGAGGTTTTGCGGAAATTCGGGATTCGCACGGTGCGGGATTTTTTGTATAATTTACCGCGGGATTATGAGAATTTTGAGCGTCCGACGTCGATTTCGGAGATTCGACCTGGTAAAGTGGTGATAAAGGGACGGATTGACTCGCTAAATTCTAGACGGGCGCGATGGCGGAATTTATCGGTAACAGAGGGGGTAATTAGAGATGATACTGGGGCGATTAAAGTGGTGTGGTTTAATCAAAGCTACCGTATGAGGCAGTTTATACCAAAGAAGGAATACTATTTTTCGGGTAATTACGAGCTCAAAAACGGTCGCTACAGCCTCATCTCGCCGTCGGCCGCCGAGGTAGCCGAGATTGACCTGAAAACCGGTCTAAACCCTATCTACGTGGCTCACGGGAGCTTAAAGTCGCACGATTTTCGGCGTTTGGTGGGGAAATCGCGCAATATTTTTGCCTCGGTGCCGGATTTGCTACCTTCGGTAAAGCGTGGCACAAGGGCGCAGGCGCTGTATTATGCGCATTTCCCAAGTTCGATGAAATCGATTAACAATGCCCGGGATTATTTGGCCTACGAGGAGCTATTTGAGTTAATACTGGCGGCAAGGTTAAATCGGCAGGAAAATGAGAAACTAAAGGCGGTGGCGGTGCCATTTGATAAGGGGCGGATTCGGGAATTTGTGGCGAGTTTACCGTTTAAACTGACCAATGCACAGAGGTTGGCGGCGTGGGAGATTTTTCAGAATATGGAGCGAGAGACCCCAATGAACCGGCTTTTACAGGGGGATGTGGGGTCGGGCAAAACGATGGTGGCGGCGCTTTCGGCGCTAGAGGTGATTTCAGCGGGTGGGCAAGTGGCGATGCTGGCGCCGACGGCGATACTGGCTAGCCAACACTATGAGGGGCTATCTGGGTTATTGTCGGCTTTCGGGGTGAAAACGGCGCTCCTCACTGGGGCGACGAAACATAAAGCGGAACTCAAAAAGCAGATTCGGGCTGGGGAAATTGATTTTGTAATTGGGACGCACACGCTGCTGACAGATGATACAGAGTTCATGCGCTTAGAGCTCGTGATCATCGACGAGCAGCACCGCTTTGGGGTGGAACAGAGGCAGAAATTAATGTTAAAATCCCCCGCGGGGCTGGCGCCACATCTGTTATCGATGACGGCTACCCCGATTCCGCGTTCTTTACAGCTGACGGTGTTTGGGGATTTGGATGTGTCGGTGCTAAATGAACTGCCGGCGGGGCGCCAGCCGGTCAAAACCAAGATAATAACAGAGGTGGAGACGACGGAAAAACTGTATCCGGAGATGCAAAGGATACTGAGTTTGTCCCCAGATGCCAAAAAACACGGCGAAAGGGCACACGGACAGCAGATTTATTGGATTTGCAAGGCGATTGAGGACGTTGATGGCGGTTCTGGGGCGAATAGAGGCGGTTCTGGCGCTAATTCTAGTGGGAGTGGGTCTAACGGCGGCTTAGAGATAACCTCGGTAAAAAAGCGTTGTAAGAGGCTCAAAGAGGTATTTCCGAAGCATAAGATTGAGTTTCTGCACGGCAAGATGAAGCCCTCCGAGAAAGACGAGGTGATGGAGCGGTTTGCCTCGGGGGAGATTGATATTTTGGTCTCTACCACGGTGGTGGAAGTGGGGGTGGATGTACCAAATGCGACCTTGATGGTGATAGAAAACGCTGAAGCCTATGGTTTGGCACAGTTACATCAGTTACGGGGGCGCGTGGGGCGCGGGGCGAGCGAGGCATATTGCTATCTGCTCACCTCTGGTGATACGGCGCCGTCGCGACGGTTGCGCGAACTAGAGAAATCTAATGATGGTTTTTACCTAGCCGAGGTGGATTTGAAGTTGAGGGGTCCAGGGGAGATTTATGGGGCTCTGCAGCACGGAGCGCTGGATCTTCGGATCGCTTCGCTCTCTGATACGAAGCTAATTGCGCGGGCGCAGAAAGATGTACTGGAGTTTTTGCAAAATCCCGAGAATATGGTAAAATATAAGGAATTAATGAGCGGAATAAAGAAATATCAACAGATAACGACTTTGAACTGATATGGATAAAACGATTAGAATTACATCTGGTTTGCATCTGGGGCGGATTATTGCTACCCCTGGTGGCAAAACGCATCCGATGGGTGAGAGGGAACGTTTGGCGTTGTTTAATATGATTGCGGATTATTTGCCGGGAGCTTCTGTACTGGATGCCTATGCGGGGTCGGGAGCGCTGGGGTTTGAAGCATTGTCGCGCGGTGCCAAAGAAGTGCTATTTATCGAGAGCGATGCGAGAGCCGAGAATTGCATTATCGATAATATGATGGCGTTGGGGTATTTTGAATTATTAGGGAACAATAGCGCAAATGACCCCTATAAAATCGCGTTAGAATCTGGCAAAAAACAGCGTGGTGGCATTACGGATGTGGTGCGCACCAAAGTGGCGAATTTCCAGAGCGACCGGCAGTTTGATATAGTTTTAGCCGATCCGCCTTATGATAAGTTTGTTTTGGCAGATATTGAACATTTGGTGCAGTTTTTGAAAGACGATGGGATATTTGTGCTGTCTCACCCTGGAGAAGCACCGGGAATTGCTGGATTGATTTTGCAGAAAAGTAAGAGATACGCTGGCGCCACAATTTCGGTTTATGTCAAGGGGTGAGCGTCAGTTGATTTTTGTTGGTTTTATGTTGTAAAATCGTTTGCTTTTTGTGGTGAAGTGTGGTATAATTAGGGCATAAGGAGTTTATACTATGTATTATCAAACAGATGTGGATAAAAAGGAACGCCGAAAAGTTATAGCCGTGGCGACAGCCGCAGTTGTAGTGATTTTGATTTTGATTGTCGCGATTATCGTAGTCGCCACGAAGAAGTCTACCAAAACCGTCACTGCCAACACCGCTACAAATACCGAAATTTCTTTGAACGATAACAGCAATTCTCAAGAGACCTCCAAGGGCGATGGGGACTCGAAGAATGATTCGACTAGTAATGCTTCGGTCTCCGGTAGTTTGTCCACTAATTCAACAGACAATTCTAGTAGCAATGCTAAAGCTTCGGCCAACTCTAATGCCTCGACTAACTCCAACGCTTCGGTCAATCAAGCCGCTAGTAGTAGTGCCAAGATGCCTTCGACTGGGCCTGAAGAAATCTTGCCGATTGCTTTGGTAATGGGTGTCTTGGTGGCCTATCTTAGCTCATCTGTTTTAGCTAAAAGGGAAGCCTAAAGCTTTATTCGCGACAAACGAGGTCTTAGTGGCCTCGTTTTTGTCGAGATGTGGTATAATGGTAGTATGCCCGGGTGGTGGAATTGGTAGACACGTATGCCTTAGGAGCATATACCATTCGGTGTGCAGGTTCAACTCCTGTCCCGGGCACCACGAGTATTTTGGTCGAACTTCGCGCTTAGGCGCGTTTTTTTATTGCCAATTATTTTAGCTCGACACCGTTTACGTAGAGCTTGTGACCGTTGAGATTGATGTTACTGTTAGTGGTATCGGCGTTCTCAAGCGATTCTACATAAGTATCGCCAGTCAAGGTAAGCGTGCTGGAACTATCTAGAGTAAGCGTCACCGTACCAGCATTATCAGCGTTAATCGCTCCAGTGAAGGATGAGCCATTGCTTAGATTCATAGTAAGCGACGATATTTCGTCAACTACAATATTCCCAGTAGCTGATTGGTTAGTCATATTTAGCGTCACCGTACCGCCATTACTGCCGGATTTACCCCACGAGTCAGCTTGGATGCGGAGGAAATTACCAGTCGTATCGTTATTGGCTATCTTATTGTTTTCAAGGTTAATTGTAGCAGTGGTGTTAGTGACGTAGAAACTATCACCCTGATTGGTGGTGATGGTAGAATCTTTCGCTGTAAATACCGCCTCGCCCGAGGCCGCATCGCCCGACATCGATTGATACAGAAAAATATTCTTGTAAGTGGTAGATTGGCCGTTCAAGGAATTATTAGTATCAGTTAAATCCACGTTTTCGAGCGTAACGCTATTTTTGCCCTCGATCACCACACCTTCGGAAGCCGTAGCGACGAGCGTAGCGTTTTTAACAGTAATATCTGCTGTCGAATAGATGGCCGGGGAGCCTTTACCGGTAGTCTGGTAGGTGCCCTTGTCCACCGTGACCGTACCGCCACCGCGGTCCGAGCGAATCGCGGCACTCGAGGTGCCAGCGGTAGTAATAGTGAGATTTTCAGCATTCATAGTGCCACCACCGGTCGTCATAATACCACCGGAATTGTCCTTCTTGGTGGTGATGGTAGAATCGGAAATGTTTACTGTAGTGCCATCAGACGAAGCATTGTTCGTGGTGGCAGAGCCTCCATAACTAAATACGCCGTTAGCGCCAGTAGCGTCAGTAGTGATGGACGCATTCTTGATGGTGAGATTGGCACCGTCCTTCGCGATGATAGCGGAATTGGTACCATAAAAACTAGTATTATCGCCACCATCCGAATCGCCAGTCTTAGTTACGGTAATATTAGATAAGGTAGCCGTAATGTCGCCCGAAACGGAAATGGCGTTTTCATCGGCGTTGGTGGAGGCGAACTCTCCACCGTCGATGGTTTCGTCTGCCGTGATTTCTTTAACGACCGAGTACGAGGCTGAAGCACTACTACTATTATTCATCGCCGGCGCGTCGCCACCGCTTGTACCGCTACCACCATTCATCGCACTAATCAGGAAAAACCACTCTACACCTAGAATCAGCACCAGCCCTACAATCACACTAATTTCGATAATTAATTTCTTGTCCTTCATGTTATGCTCCTAGCTATTACTACTCTCGGTCTTATTGCCTGGTTTTGCTGACGTAGAACTTCTTTTGCCAGCACGTCCGCTCTGCCCAGTTTGTCCACTGCCGTCACTTTGTTCTTCGCTAGGCTTTTCTGGTGGGGTACCACTTTCACCGTCAGGTAGTTCTGGTGGTTGACCTTGGCCGTCCATACCTTCCTCGCCTTCGGGTAATTCCGGTGGCTGGCCATCCTCCGACATTTCCGGCGGCGTACCGCCTTCAGGCATTTCCGGAGACGTACCACTAGGACCCTGCATCGACTGCCCGCTAGAGCTACCAACTCCAGCAACATTCACATATATAAGAAACGCTCCCGTCGCAACTACTGCCCCCACCAACACGCCAATCACAAACATAATAATCGCATTTCTTTTACTTTTTCGCTTTTCGCTGTCGTCTCGCGACTCAAAACCCGCACTACTAGGCGTTACATCTCTTTCACTTTTTTGCATTTGACTTTCCATAATTTTCTCCTTAATAATTGTATTTTAATTATATGACGCATTACTTAGATAAACCTTAATTTTCGAGACTATGCCGTCCTATTGGTTCTCCTTGTTTTATGCTTATGTGTATATAATACCACAAAGACTATTTACACACATCAACAGAGAAGACAAACTGTTTGTATGATATAATAAGATTATGTATAAGCGTGGATTCATTAGACTAAAGACGTTGATTGTAGATTTGATACTACTTGCGGTGCTGGCTGGGCTGGGATTCTTGGGCTACACGATGGTGCGCGAGAAAAAGCTTTTTATTAACGAGTGGTTTGTGGGCGACGGTCTGAAGGGGGTAGATATTTCGAGCTACCAGGCGGAGGTGGATATGAAGAGCCTCGCCAACCAGGGGATTCGGTTTGTTTACATTAAAGCTACGGAAGGCAGTAACCATACCGACGAAAAATTCAAAACCAACTGGGAAAATGCCGCTAAGACCGAAATGAAGGTGGGGGCGTACCATTTCTTTTCGTTTGAAAGCAGTGGCGAAACGCAGGCAGATAACTATATTGAGACCGTGGGGTCACTGGAGGGGCGTTTGGTGCCGGCAGTGGATGTGGAAATGTATGGTGATTTTGTAAACAGCCCGCCGGAAAAGGACTCGGTGACTAGGCAGCTCAAAATTCTAATGGCAGTCTTAGAAGACAAGTATAAAGTAAAGCCAATGCTTTATGCGCAAAAAGATGTTTACGATAAGTATCTAGGGGAAGATTTTAGCGAGTACCCGATTTGGGTGCGCAATGTGTATTTCCCGGTGTATTTGGAGTTTGGCGGGGATTGGACGATTTGGCAGTACAAAGACCGGGGGGAACTGGAGGGATACAAGGGTGGGGAAAAGTATATTGATTTAGATGTATTAAATCCGGGCAAGAGCTTGGATGATTTGGTAGTGCCGAAAAAGGCTAGCGATTAGGTTTTTTGGAGCGGGTAGGCTTTGCTGAGTGAGCAATTGCTTCTGGACGAGAGGGTTTTTCTGTGGCGCCCGCTGCTTTTGGCTGGCTGGCTTTACGATAGGCGAGATAGTAGCCGCCAGCGACGATGATGGCACCGCCGATAATGTTACCGATGGTAACAGGAAGGAGATTGTGGAGCAAAAAGTCTGCTATGGTGGGGGCGGCGGTGCTAGTAAAGGCGCCTTCCAATATGCCGGCAGGGATATAGAACATATTGGCAACGGAGTGCTCGAACCCGCAGAGGACGAACAGCATCACGGGAAAGAAGACGGCAATGATTTTGCCCTGTACAGTGGTGGCAGCGAAGGCCATCCAGACGGCGATGCAAACGAGAATGTTACAGAGGGTGCCACGTAGTGTAGCTTCGAAGAAGGTGAGGTTGGTTTTGGCGGTGGCGGTAGCGATAACGGTATCGGCGGATTGGCTAAGTACACCACTTAAAGTTACGAGGTAGGCAATGAAAAGGGCGCCGAGGAAGTTACCGAGATAAACGAATAACCAGTTTTTGAGTAATTTGGTAAGACCGATTTTGCCGTCGAACAGGGCCATTAGCATTAGATTATTGCCGGTAAATAGTTCGCTACCCGCCACGACGACCATCGCGAGACCAGCGGTAAAAATGCAGGCGCCGGCGATTTTGCCACCGACGATATTGCCAAAAGTTGCACCAGTCGCGGCGAGAGCGATAAACATTCCGGCGAAGATGCCGAGGAGAATCATCTTCCACCATTTGAGGCTAGCTTTTTGCTCAGCAGTAGCAATGGCGGCCGTGGCGATTTGGGCTGAAGCCAGAATGGTTGGCACTGGTTTGATGCTGGTTGATGCTGGTTGGTCCGATTTTAATGCCGGCTTAGCTTTAGTTGATTTGCTGGGTGATGATTTGATTTTTGCCGATACCGACATATTACCTCCTTGCCACACCCATTATAATAGTTTTCATAACCGTTTATGGAGCTATTATATACCCAAAACATGATTTTGGTAAGTAATATTTTGAATGGGCTTGCGTTTAAAATGTCGCATGTGCTATAATATATATTATGCATAAGGCTAATAATAAGAGTTATGTCTTAATGAAAATCATCTTGATTTTTTTAGTGATAGTCATCTTAGTGTTATCTGTGATTTTAGTGATAAGGTCAACTCACAACAATGGTAACAAAGAAGAAATTGAGTTAACTCAGCAAGAAGCAAACAATGAGGCTTCAGCGAGATATGAAGAGGGTGGGTACTTGGCAGTAATCGCTTATTACGATGAACTCGTAAAAGGGACAAATAACAAAGAAATGAAGCTTAATTATTTAAAATATGCCGTTGAGTCACTGGACGTTTTTTGTGGATGGGAATGTAGCGATGAGATTTTGGCTAGGATTCATGAAATGTACGACTTAGATAGCCAGAATAAGATAATCGACGAGATGTGCGAATATGATGATTTTTATGCGGACAGCGATCCGATCGAAACATGTAATGTGTCTAGTGGATGGGTAGTAGTTGGGAATGAGTGAAAAAATGGAGAGAGCAAGCAAAAATATAAGATTGACCATATTGGTTCCCGGTATCATTGTAACCTTGATTGGGTTGATATGTACAACGCCTGAGGCGAGGGCTGCAAGTAATGATAGTTGGGTTAATGATTGTGTAAGCGCTGCATATAAGGAATTTGGGATAACGAAACCAAGTAATCAAAGTGACGAGCTACCAATTATTAGGAGTGTCTGTTCACGGTGTTATAATGATTATTGGGGAAAACTGCCTGTTTATTTGATGGTGCCGTGGATAAATAATAGTAAGACTGATGCTTATCAGGTTGGTGTGGTGTTAGATAACCAGAAAAGCGGGGAGACGAAAGTATATGAGAGAATAGCCGGGCTTTCTTGTGGCGGTGAGCAGATAGACAATACAGATTTATTTAATAGGCATTTCAATAATTTCCAAAGTGGTATAGGTGACGGTAAAGGAGGGCTTTGTCCTACGGGTACCACCTTGAGATCTGGTAGCGGAAAAAATGCGTACCCCATAACGATACCAAATTGCGATAATGATGGTTTTTCGAGTGATACTGCTTTGTCCTGGACTTTGGATGGTGTTACGCGTAGCGGTATGATGGTAAGTGGTAGTAATGAATTCAACAGAACGAGCTTGTCATACTTGTATGGGATTAATTATTCGTACGGTAGTTATATAGTCGGGCCCACTATTACAGAAAGTGATGGTGGTGATGGAAAAATACATTGGATAAAACCAGGTGAGCCGGCAGAGTTAAAATTAAATTTGGACAAATTCATAGCACAAACTACCAGTAGCGTGAAAGATGGTTACGATGTCTATTCTAGTAAGTTTTATACTTATGGTTGTCCGAGTCCGGCCTACCCAGGTATGTCGATTGAAGAATATGATGTTGGCTGTGGTACCGTTGAAGACACGATAACAGTAAGGGTGATGAAAAGTTACACTTTAACTGCCTATGCTGCAGTAAATGGAACCTACAACGCGTCTACCGATTCTAGAAAATATTTCAAGAGCGATGGCACGATTACAGACAAGAAGAGTGAAGCTTGGTCAACTACAGTGACAGTAAATTACGGTGATACTGCTAAGGCAGATCTCAGCAAGTTTAATCCGAAAGGTTACTCGTGGGGTCAATGGGGGTCTAGTTGCAATTCGGAGACGGGGCGGATATGTTCAATATCTAATATGACTGCGAACAAGGAGGTTTTTGCTTACTATAACAGGAATGAGTTTAGCGGGCGGGCGAGTGTCGCAAATGGTACAACTTGGGGATCATCTGGTAATGTTCGTGATTTAACCGGATGGACCCAAGAAAACAAATCTGTTTCTATTAATGTGGATTGTGCAAATACTGGCTGTAACACTAATTTTTGGCTAGAACTAAAAACCATAAAAGGGTCTGGCAGTACTGGATATTGGACCGGGATAAGTAAAAACGGCGGAGCAATTAGTTGGACACCGCCTTCTGGCTCAACGGCATTTTCTATCGCTCCGGGCACTGGTGGTACAATAATTGTCGGGAAAAGTAGTAGTATAGGCGAAGCCCAAAGTCTTAAACCGGGTGGAAGTGTTTGTCGTCAGTTAGCATTTTATCCAAATGTAGATACGGCTTGGAAAACAGTGGAGGCGTGCGCGAGTGCCAAGGTAACGACCTTTACGGGACAAAGTAATGTAATGAACGCATCTGGTACTACGATTGGTTCGGCTGGATTTTCGGACAGTAGCCAGACTAAGACTATTTACATTGACAACTGTTCGGGTGAAACTGGTTGCAAAGTTTCCTTCAACCATAAATTGAAATCTTCTGGCGGTCTTGGCTCAACTACGTATATAGTTTCCAGGGAAACAAATCTTAATGGCCAAGGGGTCGCCCATGCGATTTCTAATAACGATGAGCTCAAGAAGGGCACGTTTAGTAGCAACAATAATACGGCTTCTACTGAATATACGAGTGAGACGCTAACGTTATTCCCGGGTATGAAAGTATGCGAGAAGATTTCATTTTATCCCAGTAATGATTCTACGAAGACGGTAAATCAGGCAACGGTGGCAGTATGTGCCTATGCGAAGGGTGAGGCCCAGCCAGGAGGTGACGATGCATTCCTAAATCTTAAAGTCAAGAATGATAGCGTATACAACACTTATCAAGGTACCGTATATGCTAAACCTACTAACGTAGTAACCTTTAGGGCTACGTATAGTCCCAAACTGCAATACACCTATTATCTGATTCCTGGGAAAATGAAAATTAAGGGTTTATCAGCTACCTATCCCGCAAGTGGGACCAATAAACTTGCACTTGGTCCATTGTTTAATAATGCAGTGAGCTCTATGAGACCTAATCCATACAACGCATGGCAGAATGGCTTTACCGTGACTAGCAGAGGGAGCGGGAGCGATAGTATAAACATTGACGGAACTGGGTCTAGGAACCTCAAGTATAAAATTGGAGTGGTAGACACTCAGTATAATACTAACCAATACACGGTTAAGAAGGGCGATGTGGGTAAGACTTTGTCAGAGAAAGCTTTAACAAATGAAGGGATTAAGACGGCACCGAGACAGGTTTCTTTTGATGGCAACCAAGTAGCGACGGTAGATGTATCAAGTATAGAAAGTACAGCTTCCGTTATTGTGCCTTATAACTTTATTACTAATATAGATGTCTTCCCGAAGAATGACACTGTTTCGGCAGGCGAGAGGAATTCGGCAACAATAAACGTGGATGTTTTGCCAAAGACTAATAGCTTAACCACTAAAGGTGGAGCCAACGAAGCTTATGCGACAAAAATGGAAAAAGCTTCGCTCAAGATAATCGTGTACGCGCCTCAAAGTAGCCAATCATTGAGTGGCGTTAACGATTATGGCAATAAGAACTCTGACCTTTGTGCAATATACCTTGGGCGTGGAGCATCTGAGTGTAGTTCAATGTATGTGGCCAATAATACGTTAACCTTTAACGCCAACGGTGACTTAGAAGGGAGCAATGACGAAACTTACTCAGCCAATTTTAATGTGCCGGATCTAGATGCGGGCAGGGAAGTCTGTGTGGCGGCGGCAGTATATCCTTCATATAGTGGCAAAGACGATAATATTAACGTAAGTGGAAGTGGACAATGGAGAGTTTCCGCATCAAAATGCTTTATGATAACTAAGAAACCGAACTTGCAGGTATGGGGTGGTGGAGTATATTCGGAACAAAAACTAAGCACTAACGTAAGTGAAAAACGGAACGTATATGGTGTTTCAGGATTTAACGTAGGTAATAATGACAAATATGTATTTGGTTCGTTTGCAGAGCTTAATGTAACTAGCAGAAAGGAAGTGAGCGGTTTTGCGAGTGGGGCAAGCACTGGTTATAGATTGAATAATAATAACGGAACTTTGTGGCCAAGCTTTGATTCGAATAATGAAAATTCATCAAACATTGCTTTGGGGGTCGGAGGCAGTTACGAAACGCAAAATAATTTCTGCCTAAGAAGCGTTTTGACATTTGCCAATAATAGTTGTAGTAGTGGTACTGCTGGTGGTCTAGGTGGCTCTGGTGGAAATGTAGTTAACGAAAACAAGGAGAACTTGATTGCAGTGTTTAGGAATAATCAGGAAAAAGAAAACATTAATTACTTAAAGCAAACGGATGATTATAATATAACCGTTGGTGATGAACTAGATAACATAGTACCTGGGCTAGGCGTAACAAATGTGGTGGCAGCAATCAGTGGTGATGGGGTAGTTGCAAATAGGGATATAACGATTAGCGGAGATATCAGCTTCCTGGACAGTGGTAGTGGATATAGTAGCTTGGAAGATGTGCCGAAATTGATACTATACGGTAAGAATATTTGGATTGACTGCGATGTCTCTAGGGTTGATGCGGTGTTAATTGCAGAGGAAGCCGTCGTAACTTGCTATAACACTTTGGGGCCAGCTACGGCTATAGGTAATGACGGCAAATCATACACTAGGAGTTTAGAAGACAGAGCAAAGGATCAGATAAACAGTCAAAGGAATTCCAAACAGTTGGTAATTAATGGCGCGATTATTACCGATCAGCTGGTGGCAAATAGGACATACGGTGCAGGTAAAGGCGCAAATTCAATTGTGCCAGCTGAGATTGTAAATTATGATGCAACACTATACTTGTGGGGAGCTAATAAAACAGATGTTTCAAATACAGCTAAAATCACTACGACTTATACGCGTGAATTATCGCCAAGATACTAGGTTATGTTGGGGGATTTGGCAAAAAAGGAGGGGGTGGATTTTAGGTAGGTTTTTGATATAATGATAAAAAGGAGGTTTTATGGAGTTTGTCCGATTAAAATATGCCAACAATAAACTAATAAATGCCGATATCAAAGAGCACCGCGATATTATCAATGAATATGTCGAGAAAAAAGGTTACGAATATGTGGGGTTCATCCCGACTTTGTTTGGTCCGAGCGGGAAGACTCTTGAAATGGATTTGATTTTCAAAAGGCCGGAAGTAAAAGCGAAACCTGAAAACTCTGCTGTAGAAAAATCCACAAAGCCAGAACCTGCCAAAAAATAAATACTTTGTGTTATAATCATAAACAGTATGGGTAAAATTACCAAGTATTTGAACCAGTTGATTGTCGGTAATGTTTTTGATACGCCAGAAGTCCTGGAGGCTTATGCAGTAGATCGGTCGGTGCTAAAAATAAAGCCAAAGTTCGTAGCGTTTCCGGAATCGACGGAAGACATCCAGAAGCTAATGCGGTTTTTTAACCAAATTGCCTCGAAAGATATCCCAGTGACCGTAAATGTGCGAGGGTCTGGACTTGACGAAGGTGGAGCGGATCTCGGGACGGGACTAATTATTTCTACCGAGAAATTAAACAAGATGCTCGAAATTGACCCACGCGAGAGGTTGGTGCGAGTGCAGTCCGGGATGACTCTGAAAGAGCTAAACACCGCTTTGTCGGTTTCCGGTTTAACTATTCCGGTGGGTGGTCACGACAACGAGACGATTGGCGGGCTGATTTCTAATGCACCAGTAGATAATTACGCTGGCAAATATGGTGGGATTGAAAAATTTGTCGAGAGGATTGAAGTGGTGTTAGCGAACGGCGAAATCCTGCAGACGTTGCGTTATCGCAAATATGCCGCCGCCAAGAAGACAGCGGAAAAATCGCTCGAAGGCGATATTTATCGTAAAGTCGCTAAGCTGGTCAAGAAGCAAGAAAAACTGGTCAATAAAATTGGCGAAGATAAATATAATGCAACTGGCTATGCCAGAATCGGTGAAGTCCTGAAACGCGAATCGATGGATTTGAAGCCGTTGTTTTTCGGGGCGCAAGGAACTCTCGGTGTTATTTCTGAGGTGATTTTAAGGGCGGTGCCGGTTTCTAAAAAGACGGCGCGCGTAGTGGTGACCTTTAAGACCTTGGAACAAGCGATTCATTTTATGGACAACGTTAAGGTCCTGAAGCCACGCGAGATAAATTTGTATGACCTTAAAATTGTCCAAGAGGCACGCGAGTCGGGGAAAAACTTAGATGGTGTGATTCGGAAGCTCGACGACGGTTTTGTGGTATTGTTGACTTTTGATGAACGCAAAAACTACTACCTAAAGAAGCTAGTGGCGATGAAAGATAAATTCCCACGTAGCGCGAAGTTTATTTTCGAGGCGCCAGAGAATCAACTGGTACTGAACGAATTTGAAAATGCGCTAGCGAATTATCTCGGTGGTTTGCGCGGAGGAGAGCGGGTACCGGTGCTGACCGATTTTTATTTGCCGGCAGAGAATTTGGAAAACTTTTTGAAAGATTTGAAGATTTTGGGTGAAAAGCTGGAGCTGGATTTGGCGATTTATGGATCGTATGCGGTCGCAAATTATAGTTTGCGCCCTAAGTTTAATTTGGAAGATGAGGGGTATAACAAGAAAATGGCGACATTTTTAAGGGCTGGGGCTTACGTAATAGATCGTCAAGGCGGGAAGTTAGCTGGCGGGACGCCGGAGGGGCGCGTGAAAGCCGTGGTGGTGAATTCTGAAATGCCGGAGCCAGAGAAACACTTATATGAAGAAGTGAAGCAGATTTTTGACCAGAATAATATTCTAGGTCCTGATGTCAAGCTCGGGGCGACCTCGAAATATACTTTGACGCATCTTCGCGATACCAATTCGCCGAAAATTATGTTATAATCTTGTAAACAGGAGTTTATATGAAGACAAAATTTAAGAGGATTTCTGACTCGCGCGTGGAAATTACGGTAACGCTCGAGAAAGACGATTTGAAAAAAGCCGAGGAAAAGGCGCTGGAAAAACTAGCCAAAGAAGTGAAAGTGGAAGGCTTCCGCAAAGGTAAAGTTCCTGCTGAAATTGCAAAGAAGTTTATCCCGGAAAATGATTTGAACGCCGAGACGATTGATTTTGCGGTACGTTCGACCGTGATTGAAGCTTTCAAGAAAGAGGAGAAGTCACCTTTGGTGTTGCCGGCTGTCAATGTGACTAAATATGTGCCAGGCGAGATGGCAGAATACACCGCGACAGCAGATATTATACCGGAAGTCAAAATTGGCGATTACAAGAGGCTGGGCGTGAAAAAGAACGAGGTAAAGGTCGCGAAAAAAGATATTGACGAAGTGCTAGATAATATTGCTAGTTCATTTGCCGAGAAAAAGGTCGCCAAGAAAGCGGCGGAGCTGGGCGACGAGGTGATTATTGACTTTGTGGGGAAGAAGGATGGTAAGCCTTTCCAGGGCGGCTCGGCGAAGGATTATAAACTAGTGCTAGGGTCGAAGACCTTTATCCCTGGGTTTGAAGATGGTATCGTGGGGCACGAATCAGGCGATAAGTTTGATTTAAAGCTCACTTTTCCGAAGGATTATGGCGTGAAGGATCTAGCTGGCGCGAAGACGGTGTTTGAGGTATTGGTCAAGCAGGTGAACGAGGTAATTAAGCCGGCGATTGATGATGAACTGGCTAAAAAGTGCGGTCCATTCAAGACGGTGGACGAACTGAAGGCCGATATCGAGAAAAATCTAAAAGCGCAGAATGAGCACAAAGTGGAAGAAAAGTTTAAGGATGATTTGATTAAGGCGCTGGTTGCGAAATCTAAGATTCCGGCACCGGAAATTTTGATCGATGATCAGGTGCGTGCCATCCGTGAGGATATGACGCGTAACGCCGAAAGTCGCGGGATGAGTTTCGAGGATTTCTTGAAGGCTAATAATGAGACAGTTGAGAATTGGGAAAAGGAGGCGCGTAAGATTGCGACTGAGCGAGTCAAGGCTTCACTGGCTTTACAGACTCTTGCGGTGGAGCAGAAGATTGACGTGTCAGATGAGCTGGTGAATGCTAAAATCGCAGAGCTTCGCGAGGTTTACAAAAAATCACCGGAGGCACTGAAGAATCTGAAGAACCCGAATGTGAAGAACGACATCAAGAACCGGCTGATTATTGAAGCGACGATTAACTTCTTAGCGGACGCAAATAAATAGGCCCTTGAGGGGGTCGCGCGAGGTTTGACTAAGCCACCAAAAAAACAGGCCTATCGGCCTGTTTTTTGTCTTTATCTCGCAAAGTGGGCAAAGGCTCTGTTCGCTTCGGCCATACGATGGCAATCTTCTTTCTTTTTGAAAGCGGCGCCAGTTTCATTGTAGGCGTCTACGATTTCGGCCTCAAGGCGCTTCGCGTATGGCATACCACCACGCGCACGCGCTGACTGGACTAGCCACGAGAAAGCAAAGTGGAGCTGACGATGACCACTAATCGGGAACGGAATCTGATAGTTCGCGCCACCTACGCGGCGGGACTTCACTTCAAAATCCGGGCTGACGTTAGCGATAGCTTTTTCCAAAACTTCCACTGGGTTCTCAGACTTCAATTTCTTGGCAGCACCCTCGATCGCAGTATACACTGCGCGCTCGGCTACCTGCTTTTTGCCGTCCAGCATTGACTTGTTGATCAGCCTCTGCACCAGTATCGACTGATATTTGCGGTCCGGGCTGACTTTTCTCTGTAGAGATTTCGTAACTTTCCGCGGCATAATTTACTTATCCTCCTTCTTCGCACCGTACTTGGAGCGACCTTGTTTGCGGCCCTGGACACCTTGTAAATCTAGCGTACCGCGTACGATGTGGTAACGCACACCAGGCAAATCCGGCACACGACCACCGCGCACTAATACTACGGCGTGTTCCTGTAGGTTATGACCTTCGCCCCCAATGTAGGCCCAGACTTCCTGACCGTTGGTCAGACGTACACGAGCGACCTTGCGCATCGCGGAGTTTGGTTTCTTCGGGGTCTTGGTCGTCACTTTGATACATACACCACGCTTCAAAGGCGAGGCTTTCTCGTAGCGCTTGGTCTTCAAGGTGTTTACAATGGAGCCAAGAGCTGGAGATTTGGACTTTTTCGCGCCCTTCTTGCGGGGCTTACGAATCAACTGATTGATAGTTGGCATTCAAAATTTCCTTCTTTAGATTAACATATAATATATAGTGACATTACCTACGCTATATATAGCGTCTAGACGGCTGAAAATGCCCTAAAAACACCATATCTAGTGTGGTCATCACTTGCCAGTTCGCTTACAGCAATTGCAAACCAGCTGAAACTCTTATGCGTATTATACCACACCTATCTCGAAAAGTCCATAAAGAACAATGACATTGTTGATGACTATTTTAGTATGTTTGTGCATTGACAACGTGCTCGTGCTTGAATTATAATGGTAAGTAGCACAAATATTATGGAGGTGTGCGAGTAAAGTAACATTTAATCTCAAGGAAAGGAGAAAAGGTGAACAAAATAAAATACGGCCTGGTGGCCGGGGTTATGATGCTTTCGTTTGCAGGGTCGAGTGCTCTGCCGACGTTCGCAGAGCCTTGCGAGGTAGGTGATGAGGCTTGCGAAGCGCAGAGCAGCGATGTGATTCTAGTGGGGGATACAGATGAGTTGCTGCTACAAAACCAAAATAGCGACCCGGTAGCGCTAGCTACCGTTACGGCTACGCCGGCAAGTGTTTCGGTGGCGCTAGGCGAGGAAAAAACTATCACAGTTAGCTACAACGAGGGATTTGACATAGAAAATCTCGATGAGACCGAAACGGGTATAGAATTTGCAAGCGGTGATGACGAATACGTTGCCTACATTGGTTTCAATGGCGAGTATAATCACGATACCGAAATGTACGAGGAAGACTGGAATTCAGTCTATGTGTACGGCAATGAAATCGGCACAGCTACTTATACACTCACTGCGACCGATAACGACGGCAACGTGGCGACTACTAGCATCACGGTGACTACGGAAGATGCTCTAGGCTCGGGCTACGCTAACGTTGGTGAGGAAACTGACGATTATTATATGGTGAACTACGAGGTGGGCGCAACGTTTGCCACTCCAGTTGCGGGTGGACGTGATTTAAGCCTCGAACTAGTGCCTATGACCGACGCACTGAGGGCGCTAGACGATAACCTCAATACGGTGCTCGAAATCAATGTCGTGGACGAAAACGACAACGTCGTCCCGGTAAGCGGGAATGATACCGAGATGTGGTTTGGCGTCCGCAAGGAAATGCTAGGCGATCTCGCCGAGGCAGAGCAGCTTTACTTCCAGGTTGCTTATATCGAAGACGGAGCAATCGCACAGTTTTATGACGCTTACGATATAGAAGATGATGGCTGGGGCTGGATGTTTAGCGTTGACGGCATCAATCATTTCTCGCAATATGGCATCCTGGTGTCGGAAACGCCATTTGAGAGCGCAGAAAGCAGGAATGCCAAGATTACGGACGCTAAGGCACCGGATTCTGGGGCACTAACCGACAATAGCGGGACAGAGGCACTCAACAATACTAGCCTCATCACTACAATTGTGATATGCACTGCGGCGCTAGCCGGGTATAGCGCAGTGAAACGCTTTAAGGCCGACAGAAAGTAGCCGAAAAAAGTACAGAAAATCTCCCCGAAAAAGGGAGATTTTTGTACGAATACGTGGATTTCGTGTTATAATAGACATAAGTAGAATTAGGAGGTAAAAATGGTAAAGGTGGCGATTAACGGGTTCGGGAGAATCGGTCGCAATGCACTTAAAATATTACTGGAGCGGCGGGATGTCCAAGTAGTCGCGATTAACGATATCACGGATGCGAAGACTTTGGCGCATCTTTTGAAGCACGATTCGTCGTATGGGACTTATGATAAAAAAGTCTCGTCGACCGATAAATCGATTATCGTAAATACGCGTGAGATTCCGGTTTATGCTGAAAAGGATCCGATGCAGCTGCCTTGGAAAAAACTTGGTGTAGACGTGGTAATTGAGTCCACCGGGTTCTTTACTAATCCTGAAGACGCGCGCGCTCATATTACAGCGGGTGCGAAGAGGGTAGTGATTTCGGCACCAGCGAAAGGAGAAGGCGCCAAGACGGTAGTACTGGGCGTGAATGAAGAAGTTGTGACAAAAGACGATGAGATTCTCTCTAACGCTTCCTGCACCACAAACTGTATTGCTCCAATTATGAAAGTTTTGGAAGATGAACTGGGTATCGAAAAAGCGATGATGACCACCGTACATTCCTATACGGGCTCGCAGAGAATCTTGGATGCTCCGGCGAAGGATTTGCGCGAAGCGAGGAGCGCAGCGGAAAACATCGTGCCTACTACGACCGGAGCCTCCAAAGCTGCGGCGAAGGCGATTCCGTCACTTGAAGGCAAGTTTAATGGTTTGTCAGTGCGCGTGCCGACACCAGTAGTGTCATTGTCTGATATTACCGCCATCGTGAAGCGCGATACCACCAAGGAAGAGCTAAATGAGATTTTGAAAAAAGCCAGCAAAGAGCCTTACTACGAAGGCATCATTGACGTGACAGAAGAAGAACTGGTCTCTTCGGATTTTATCGGCGACCCACATTCTTGTATTGTAGATTTACCACTAACTGATGTAGTAGGTGGTAATATGATTAAAGTGGTGGCTTGGTACGACAATGAGTGGGGCTACTCCAACCGTTTGGTGGAGCTTGCGATTGATTTTGGGAAGGGAATGTAATGGTAGTTTATCTCGGCGCGGATTACAGAGGATTTGAAAAGAAAAATTGGCTGAAAGGTTTTTTGACGGAACAAGGTTATGAAGTAGTCGATGACGGAGCGTACGAATATAATGAAGGTGATGATTTTAATGATCCGGCAGTGAAAGTGGCTAAAGACGTGCGCGAGAATTATGGTTCGATGGGAATATTGATTTGCGATTCGGCGCACGGGGTGACGATGCAAGCCAATCGGTTTAAGGGGGTGCGTGCGGCGCATTGTGAAAATCCGAAATCAGCGGTACTGGCGCGCGAGCACGACGATGCGAATGTTTTGTGTTTGTCGGCACATTTTATGAATGATGAAATGATGAAAGAAATTGCTGAGACATTTTTGAAAACTAATTTTGCAAATTTAGAGCGCCGAGTGAGGCGAATTAATCGTTTAGACGAAAGGGAAGATTATGATTAGAACCGTGTCAATCGTACCGACGATTTTGACGGACAACAAGCAAGATTATCGCGCGCAAGCCGAGCGCATTAATGTGTTCACTCGCAGGGTACAGATTGATGTGACGGACGGCGTGTTCGCGCCCAACCAGACGCTAGACATTACGAACGTCTGGTGGCCCAAGAACTGGGAGGCGGATTTACACTTGATGGCGACGAATCCGTCCGAGCATATGGATACGATACTAAAGCTGAGCCCCTCGCTTTGTATTCTACACGCAGAGGCAAGTGAGGATTTGCTACCGAGCTTTCAAATGTTGAAAGAGGCAGGAATTAGAACCGGTGTGGCGCTTTTGCCTTCAACTTTTCCGGGCAATGTAGAGCCTTACATCAAGGCGGCCGATCACGTGCTGATTTTTGCGGGGCAATTGGGCGTACAGGGCTCGCCGGCTGACTTGATGCAAATGGAAAAAATCCCGCTAGTGCGTAATATGAAGCCGGAGCTAGAAATCGGCTGGGATGGCGGAGCTAATATGTCTAATATCCGGGCGATTGCACACGCGGATGTAGACGTGATTAATGTAGGCTCGGCGATTTCACGAGCACCGGATCCGGCGCAAGCTTTCCAGGAGCTGGTAGCGGAAATTGATAAAAATGGGGTGGTAATATAATGGCGAGGATCGTTTCGCTTGGTTCAGCATTGCAAGATATTTATCTGATCGACCACGACGATTTGGTGCCGACTACGATTGGCGAGACTGCGATTTTTGGTAAAGTGTTAGTAGGTTCGAAGGTTGACATTGACCGGATTTCTTATGAGGTCGGTGGTGGGGGAGTGAATTCATCGATTTGTTTTGCTCGGCACGGGCACGAAGCGATTTTTATCGGTAACGTGGGGCGCGACCCAGCGGGCAGTGCGGTGCTAAGGAAGCTAGACCGCGAAGGTGTAGATACTAGTTATGTCAATTTCTTGGAGCGCAAAACGACGGGGACTTCGGTGGTACTACTGGATTCCAAGAGTGGCGAGCGGACGATTTTGACTTGTCGAGGGGCCTCGGAGCAGTTTGGCAATTTCAGTGAGGCGGATTTGGATTTGATTTCGCCAGATTGGATGTATGTGACGACCCTGAGAGGAGATATGGATACTTTGGAGAAATTTTTCCGACACGCGCACGAAATTGGTACTAAAATTATGTTTAACCCTGGCGTAAAAGAACTGGATGACAATGATAAGTTAATGAAACTAATAAAATATGTTGATGTTTTGATAGTAAATAAGGAAGAGGCGTCTAAAATCGTGCCGGGCGTGATGCTGACGGAGCTATTATATCATCTGAATGGCTATGTTGGGACGGCGATTATTACCGACGGTCCAATGGGGGGGATTGCGGGGAATGGCACTGAAATCTATCGGTTCGGAGTATATGAGGATACGCCGGTTAGGGATGCGACTGGGGCTGGTGATGCGTTTGGTTCGGGGTTCTTGGCGCATTTTGCGGCAGGACATTCTTTCCGCAATGCTTTGACATTTGCTTCAGCAAATTCCACCGCAGTAGTGACGAAGCTGGGGGCGAATAAGGGGTTGCTATGCGGCGACGAACCTTTACATCCAATGCCGATTCAGAAATTATAACGAAAGGACAAAAATGACCAAAATTGAAGAAGAACTACTGCGCAAACTTTCCATCGCGGATTTGGAGCGCGCTAATGCCTATGCCAAAGATCTAGGGAGAGGTTTACAAATCGTGCGATCATTTCCGCAGGGGGTGACGATTTTTGGCTCGGCGAGACTGGCACAAGATAATAAGTATTGTAAAATGGCTTACGAGCTAGGGCATCTCTTGGCAGAAAATGGTCACGCTGTGATTACGGGTGGTGGCCCCGGTATAATGGAAGCAGCCTCGCACGGGGCATACGAGATTGGGGGGCGGACGATTGGACTCAACATTACTTTGGCGCACGAGCAACATCCGAATCCATACCTCACAGATTGTTTGACATTTGAGTATTTCTTTGCACGCAAAGTGTCGCTCGCGATGGCAGCAAAAGTGTTTGTTTTTTTCCCGGGCGGGTTTGGCACGATGGATGAGCTATCGGAAGTGCTGTGTCTGATGCAAGAGAAAAAGATGCCGACGATGCCAATGTTTTTGATTGGAGAGGGGTATTGGAAGGGATTTGATAAAATGATTGGCAAGATGATTGCGCTAGGGCTAATCTCGTCAAAGGATACGGGGATTTTCACGATTACCGATAACCTGCAACTGGTGGTGGATGCGGCTAACAAGATTGGGCATCCGAAAATATCGGAAAACTTCTACGACGGCTTTCGCGAAGCAAGCGCGGTGGCTGGGGAGATGAAAATGGCGGACACGACACGGCAAAGGCAAATATGAATGAATGATTAAAAAGAGCGGTAAAGTACCGCTCTTTTTGGCAGCCTATAATAGTTAGAAGGGGTGGGCTAGCCCAAGACGAGAATTGGTATCGGCAATGCGAATGAGCTCGTTGTATTTGGCGATGCGCTCACTGCGGGAGAGGGAACCGGTCTTGATCTGACCGGTGCCGAGACCGACGGCGAGGTGAGCAATGGTGACGTCTTCCGTCTCACCGGAACGATGCGACATGACGGTCTTATAGCCGGCTTTCTTGGCGGTGAGGACGGCGTCGATAGTCTCAGTGAGAGTGCCGATTTGGTTGGGTTTAACTAAAATCGCGTTAGCGACGCCGGATTCGATACCTTGTTTCAGCAATTTGGTGTTAGTCACAAACAAATCGTCGCCGACCAGCTGGATACGCTGACCTAGGCGGTCGGTGAGATTTTTCCAGTTCACCCAATCATCTTCGGCGAGACCATCTTCGATGGAAACTACTGGGTAGTTATCGACAATCCAGGTGTACCAGTTAATAAGGTCGTCGGCAGACTTCCAATCGCCGTTGGTTTTTAGCACATAGTGGTCGTGGTCATAAAATTCGGAGGCGGCAATATCCATAGCAATAGCAATATCTTCGCCAAACTTAAGACCAGCACGTTCGACGGCGAGCTTGATACATTCGAGGGGCTCATTATTGCCGTCGCGAACTTTGGGGGCGTAGCCACCTTCATCGCCTACAGTCGTAGGGTAGTCACGTTCTTTCAAAATGTCTTTGAGGGCGTGGAAGACTTCGGCGCCATAGCGGACGGCGTCAGCAATATTGCCAGCACCACGGGGGATAATCATATATTCCTGAAAATCAGTCGCCCAGGAGGCGTGCTCGCCACCATTCATCACGTTCATCATCGGCATCGGGATAGACATTTCACTCTCTAGGCCGGCGAGCTCAGCGATATAACGATAGAGCGGGACCTTGTTGGCATGGGCGTTGGCTTTGGCGTTAGCGAGAGACACGGCTAGAATAGCATTAGCACCAAGATTGGTTTTATGCTCAGTGCCGTCTAAGTCGAGCATCAATTGGTCGACTATTTTTGGATCAGAAGTGTTGTCTAGTAAAACGTCGCGTATTTTGGAATTAACATTCCAGACGGCCTTTAAAACCCCTTTGCCATTATAACGAGTTTCATCGCCATCACGTAGTTCAAGTGCTTCACCTGAGCCGGTGGAGGCACCCGAAGGAACGATAGCGCGACCAAACCCGCCGTTTTCCAAATAGACCTCGGCTTCTACAGTGGGATTACCACGAGAGTCTAGGACTTGTCTTGCTTTGATATTCGTAATTATACTATTTTCCATATAATATATTATATACCAAAATGATAAAACTTGTGCTAAAATGGAAGTAAGGTTATTAATTAAAAGGAGTTATTTTATGGACAACAATCCTGGGGGGACCCCAAATCCCCTGAGTGCGGCACCAGGAACAAGCCCGGAGCCAGCACCAACACAACCAACGACGCCGGAGCCGATTACGACAGAGCCAACGACGCCGGAATCAGTGGTGCAAGCCCCAGCAGCATCTGCGATGCCGGAAGCAAGCGAAGTGGTGACCGAAAGTGTGACGGTGGAATCGCTAGATCCGAGCGGTAGACCAATGGAAAAGGTGGCGCCAGTTACGGATGCGCCTAAGAAAAAGAAAACCGGTTTGATTGTAGGCATCATAATCGGAGCAATCGTCTTAATTGGTGGCATCGTAGCCGCAGTGCTAGTAATGATGAACTTGAACAAAGGCGATGCGGTGGCTCAGGCGATGCAGAAAATCATGAACGGCTCGGCACCTTCGAATGTAGTAATCGACGGTGACATTAATATTTTGGTTAATGCTGACGGCTCGTCAATCAAGCGTGTAAACATTGATTTGGATTCCGACATTGTCACGGGGTCGATGATCAATACTTCCTCGGCTGTGTTAACATTCACTACTTACGACAACAAAGATTACTCTGTGGAATTCGATGAAGTGTATGCAGCGAATGGTGATATTTATTTCAAGATTGAAGGGGCGACGGCGGCATTAGAGGATTCTAATTTGCTTGAATTGCTATCTGGTAATATTAATACCGTGGTTGACTGTGCACAAGATGGTGAGGATTGTATCGAAGAAGCCAAGACCAACTGTGTCACCAATGCAAACGGCACAACCAACTGCGAAACCACGGTTGAGACGACCTATAGTGTGGACGTCAGTTCTATATACTCCAGTATTATAGATATATTTGAAGTGGTTGACGGCGTATGGCTTAAACTTTCGACTGAAGAACTCAATTCTATGAGTGGTGGTTTTGCCGCCGGTGAAAGTACGATTAGCTGCGTGACTGATTTGGTGACAAATCTAAACAAAAACAGTAACGCTACAGCTGAACTGTACGGGAAATACCCATTTATCACCTCTACAACCGAGAATGTGCTGATTCCTAGTAAACAGGGCCCGGTTTATCAAATCAGCCTAGATAGTAAGAATTTTGCGAATTTCGCCAATTCATCGATTAACTCCGAAGTGATGAATAAGCTGTATTCTTGTCTTGGCTATGAAGGCAATGTGAGTATCAGTGAAAAGGATGTGGCTGATTTGGTGGCTAAAATGCCGAAAGTCTACGCTGAGGTGAACGGGAATTATGATTTCACGAGACTATACCTCGAAACCGACATCAATGACGGGGCGGCGACAGCAACGATTGACCTCGAGTTTAGTTATCCTGCCAACGTAAACGTTTCAGAGCCAGTAGAATACACGAACTATTCAGATCTGATTCGACAGATTATGTCTGGATTCTACAACTTGGATGGTGTAGAAGCTGAAGTGGTGGAAGTAAAAGCCGATTAGACCTGTTAGATGTATATTTGACTTTTTGGCATAAGTGTGATATAATAAGAGTATGAATGAGGCTTTGAAACAAAAACTAAGTAAACTCCCGGCCGCACCGGGGGTTTATTTTCATAAAAATGCGGAGGGAGAGATTATCTATGTGGGGAAAGCGGCAGTACTTAAAAATCGGGTGAGACAGTATTTTCAGAAGTCACAAAAAGATGTGAAAACTGAGGCTTTGGTGGCAGAAATTGCGGATACGGATTGGATTGTGGTAGACACGGAGATGGATGCGCTGTTTCTAGAGTCGGAGATGATTAAGCGGTATATGCCGAAGTGGAACATTTTACTGCGTGATGATAAAACAGTTTCGTACGTGCGGATCACGATGAACGAGGAAGTGCCGTATATTTCGTTTACGCGGAATCCGGTGGACGATAAGGCGACTTACGTGGGACCATTTTACGGAAAATCGTCGGTGGAGAAGGCGGTGAGGATTCTGAGGCGAATTTTTCCATATTATACTAAACCGTATTCGGGGCGGAAAACTTTGGACACGGACCTAGGTCTTACGCCTGGGATTGAGATTGGTAAGGCTACGGCGCGGGATTATAAAAGAAATTTGCGTAAGTTGATTCGGTATATCGAAGGGGATAGGGAAAAGCTGTTAAAGGATTTGGAGAAGACGATGCGGGAAGCTGCGGCTAAGGGTGATTATGAGCTGGCAGCGGAGGCGCGAGACCAATTATTTGGTTTGAAGGAACTGAAGAAAAAGATTGTGTTTTCGGATAAGGAGTTTTTGGATATTTCGTCAGATCAGGCCTTGAAGCAACTGCAGGAAGTGCTGGGGCTAGCTGAGCCACCACGCAGGATTGAGGGTTACGATATTTCGCATCAGTCGGGGAAGGATACGGTGGGAAGTATGGTAGTATTTATCAATGGTACGGCAGCGCGGAGTGAATACCGGAAGTTTAAAATTCGTACCTCGACTAATGACGACCTCAAGAGCATGAAGGAAATGATTACGAGGCGCCTGAAGCACAAGGAATGGGATTATCCAGATTTGATAATCCTGGATGGTGGCATCACTCAAGTTAATGCGATCTTGCCCCTAGTAGAGCCGTTTGACATACCGGTGATTGGTCGCGACAAGTCGGGCGACCATACGCGAAACGCGGGTGTTCGATTAGTAATTCCAAAAGTCCCAAATCGAGGTCATTCGGAGCCTGGCAAGGCGAGATTAAGCGCCGGAACCCCTGTGGCAGACCGCCGGAGGAATCGAGTGAAGAACGAGCTAGCTCGTTCTTCCGAGATGACGATTGGCGGACGACTTTTGTCGACAGGGGTTCCGGACGCGGGCCGAGATTGGGACCTTTTGGAATTACCAGCTAACTCAAATGTGAATCGAGATTGGGAGCTTTTGGAATTACCGGAGGGCTCACATATTGCGCGTTTGGTCGCCCGGATTGACGAGGAAGCGCATCGGTTTGCGATTACGTATCATTCTTTACTCAAACGAAAATCTATGCTAAAATAGTTCCGTAAAGGAGTTATTTATGCAATTTGGTAGTTTCCTAGAAACAGTGACATTTATCTCAGCGATTTTGACTATTCTTTTGGTTTTGTTACAGCAACGTGGCGCAACGCTAGGGTCCGGCTCAGCCAGTTCGAGTGAAATTTACACTACGCGTAGGGGGCTAGAAAAGTCGATGTTTATTGCGACGATAGTCTGCGTAGTGGTTTTCGTGCTATCAATTCTAGGGTTATTATTAATTCCATCATAATATGAGTAAATCTTTCAAAAAGCGTGGGCAAAAATTTATCCGGAAGTTTTCCAAAGCTTCACTCAAGGCTAGCGAGGATAGCAAGGAACATATCAAGGAAAATCTTCTTCAGCGGATTTCGCACATCGCGAACATTCGATTGCTGATTTTGGAATGGGGGCTTCTAGTGGTGGCGCTCATTATGCTAGCGGTGACACAGGCGTTTTGGTTTGGAGATTCTTACGCAGAAAATACCTGGACTACCGGCGGAACTTATACGGAGGCGACCCTGGGTGAGGTGAATTCGATGAATCCGTTATTCGCGACAACTAATAGCGAGAGGGTGCTGAGCCGGTTGTTATTTAGCACTCTAGCAACAATCGATTATTCGGGACACCCGAAGCCAGCATTGGCGCAGTCGATTACGCCGAGCAAAGACGGTAAAATCTGGACAATTAAACTCCGCGAGGGGCTAAAGTGGTCGGATGGCGAGCCGATTACGAACGAAGACGTGATGTTTACGTTGGATTTGATTAAGAACCCAGCCGTGACTACGGTATATGACGCTAATCTCACCAATGTGAAGGTTGCCGAAAACGAAAATGGCGAAATTGTGTTTACCTTGCCGACGGCCTATGCGGATTTCATTTCGGCACTAATTATACCGATTGTGCCAAAGCATTTATTAGACGATACTGATCCTAAGACCTTGCTTGAGGATAGTTTTTCTAATGCGCCGGTTGGCTCGGGGGCGTTTTATTTCAATGCAGTGCAATCTGGGGCTTTGACGCAGGACGAGACATTTTACCTCTCGGCTAACCCATATTATTATAAGGACATAGCGATGCTAGGAAGCTTTGCCGTACATGCTTATACGAGCCGAGACGAAATAATCAACGCGCTAAATAGCGGAGCGATTACGGCGACGGCGGAGCTGACTGGTGCTGATGCGGAAAGAATTACCGCTAGCCAGTTTTACCAAAAGAACTCTAGCTTAAACTCTGGCGCGTTTATTTTCTTCAACACTTCTAGTGGTAAGGTGAAAGACGTTGCTGTGAGGCAGGCGATTCGTCAGGGAATTGATATGGCGGAGATACGCGCCAATGCGCCTAATACAGTAGCTCTTGACTACCCACTGATTGAAGCTCAGATAAAGCTAAATAATTATCCCGCACTCCCTACCTATGATTTAGAATCAGCTAAAGCGAAATTGGCGGAGCTAAATGGTGGGAATACTGTAAATTTGGAGCTGGCGACCGTAAATGTAGGAATTTTACCAAAGGTTGCTGAAGCGGTAGCTGAAGATTTACGGGCCTTAGGCTACGAAGTGACGGTTTCGACATACGAGGAGAATCAGGAGTTTATCTCGAATGTCTTGTCACGACGCAATTATGACATACTGATTTATGAGGTGGAACTAGGGGTAGATCCGGATCCTTTGCCGTATTATCACTCTTCACAAGCCTCGAAATCTGGGCTAAATCTATCAAACTATCGAAATGCCCTAGTGGACGATTTGCTATTAGCGGGGCGAGAAACCCTGGAGCAGTCTTTGAGGGTCAAAAAATACGAAAGCTTCTTGGAGTACTGGGTAGGGGATGTGCCGGCTATTGCAATTTATCGACCCAATCTGAGCTATTACTATAACCACAATGTAAGGACTTTTAGTAATGACTTGAATCTCGTAACGGCTTTGGATAGATTCACCGACGTCACGGATTGGGCGGTAAATATGACTACTAAAAATAAAACTCCGTAACTTACTAAAATATGGTATAATGGTGTTATGCGCCTGTGGTGGAATTGGTAGACACGCTACCTTGAGGTGGTAGTGGCCATTTAGGGCTGTGCTGGTTCAAGTCCAGTCGGGCGCACCAGGTATTTGATAAAGGAGGTAAATGAAAAAAATTTTATTAAATATAGGCGCGGCGGCAATCACCATACTAGGTGGTGTGTATTGGTTTGGTTTTACGGCTTTTGCAGAAGGTGAGGAGAATACAGCAGAAAGCGCCGAAGAGCAGACCAGTGAGACATCAACTGTGTCTACTAGCATCAGTGTGACACCGGTGAGTAAGATTTTGCAGTTATCTGCTGGTGAGACCTACGATAACACTTTTTCGATTAACAACGATGGCGGACGGGCACTTGATGTGGAGGTCTTCGCTGCGCCATATTCTTATGTTTATTCGGAAGAGACTGACTCGTATCAGCTTGGTTTTAACAATGAAAACAGTTTTACTCAGATTGTACGTTGGATTACGTTTAAAAACAAAGACGGCAATTATGCCAAGACGGCTAATTTTTCGGTGGCACCTGGCGAATCCCTTAAGGTGGATTTCAGAGTAAGTGCGCCGAGCGATTTACCTAGCGGTGGTCAATATGCAGTTATCTTTGCTCGCACCACTAATGGTATCGCATCGGCTAGTGGTATTAAGACTGAGGCCAGCCCCGGGATGGTAATCTATGGGCGTTCGCTTGCGGGCGAGACAATCTCACAGGCAACCATATCGGACCTGACGATTCGACAATCAATTACTGAGAATAATGTTACACGCAATACGATAAGCGCCTCGGCCAAAGTCAAAAACGAAGGTAATGTGGACTTTAACGCAGTGGGGAAATTAACCGTAGATGGAATTTTGGGAGGAGAACATTATGAAACACTGGAAACTGGCGGTAAGACTTCTATAATACCGGAAGCTGAATTGGTTGTATCTGATGAATGGAAAGAGACGCCCGGTTTTGGCATCTTCAAGGTGACTTGGACGGTGACGGCAGCTGGTCAAGAGAAAACGATTGAACAGGTCGTAGTGATAAATATCGTACCAGCTATTATTATAGCCATAATCCTATTGACAATTATCGTGGTGTGGTGTATAATTAGGGGTAAGAAGCGTAAAGAACGCCGTTCTAGATTATCAGTCTAGATTGGTAGCCAATGCGAGTGGTAATCTTTACAAATCAAGACAAATATTAAACATAAACAAGAGTGCAGAGTATGAGAAAGACACAAAAACAAATTTTAGGCCTTTTTGGTCTCGGTGTAGTAATCGCGATGACTGCGGTAGCGGTTGCGTTACCAGGACCGAAGGCTTCAGCTGCATCTACCCTAACAGACCATATCACAGTTAGGGTTGTTGGAGATGTTCCAGATGTAAACGCTAGCGGGATAGAACCCGGCTCCGAATTCGTCGATTCGGAGCAGACAATTAGAATTACCTACGAAAACGTTCGGAGCGTAAAGGCAGTGTTGAAACGTACGGATTTGGATGGGAATGAGCACATAATTGAGTTGGTGGACGAATTGGTCGATTACGAAGCGGGGGAATTAGTCTTAAACATTGATTTTAGTAATCCGCAATATGGTTATGGAGATTATGTTTTGACGGTGACTGGGGACGGATTGGACGGACACACTGATGAGGATATTATTGAGTTTTCATATCAACCTTTCACGGCCGAACTAGAAGAAAGCGATGATAGCAACGATTCATATGTTGATTTAGATTATACGCCGGATGATGGTATGGGAGATGGCGAGAATAGTGTAACCGAATTCTTAGTGGAGATTTTTGACGAAGATGGTAACCTAATATCACCACTTTCGCCTATTGCAGTACCATCACCGGAGACTAGAGTAGAAATTCCGTTTGATGATTATGATTTGGCGCCGGGTAGATACACAATTAAGATAACGGCCTACAATAGAAACAAAGGCATATTGTCTATAAAATATTTGTATAAGATAATCGAAGATGAGGGTGAAGACATACCAGTCCCAGATACAAGCGCGCCAGATACTGGCGGTTTGTTCAAGAATCTAAATATCTCGCAAGCGGATTTCTTGATTACTGGATTATCATTATTCTTGGTAGTGGGAATTGGAGGAATTATCTTTATAAGTAAGAGAGATAAAAAGAGTTCAAGAAGGCGGTAGATTAGATACTTTCACTTTGCACAAAAATCGGGCGCTCGTAACTGCGAGGGCGCCCGATAGAGGTTTGGACTTTTCTTTGAAAAAGAAAAGTCCAATAAAAGAAACTAGTAAGAAAAACAAACTGGAAGTGAATTCCAGTTTGTTTTTTGTTTATGACTATTTTGCTCTGTTGGAGCAAAATAGAATTTATTCTGTAACACCCAATTCGATGCGCTTGAACTGGCGGACGGTGATGTTTTCACCGGTTTTGGCGATAGCCTCTTTGATGAATTGCTCTACAGTCTTGGTGTCATCCAAGATGTAGGGTTGATTCATGAGGACCTTATCGGCGAAGGCTTTTTTCATTTGGCCCTCTAAGATCTTGTCCTTCATATTCTCGGGTCCTTTGAAGTTAGCTTCGAGCTCCTTGATCTTGGCTTTACGGACATCTTCAGGGATGTCGTCTTCGCTGACATAAAGTGGGCTCATCGAAGCGACTTGCATCGCGATTTGGTGAGTTAAAGTCTTAAACTCATCGGTCTTAGCGACGAAAGAAGTTTCGCAGTTTACCTCGACGATGGCACCGAGACGACCGTCGTGAATGTAAGCATCGACTAAGCCTTCGCGAGTCTCGCGGTCACCGCGTTTTTCAGCCTTAGTAAGGCCTTTTTTGCGCATCGCCTCGAGAGCCTTATCGAAATCGCCCTTGGCTTCAACGAGAGCCTGCTTGGCGTCGGTGAGACCAGCGCCGGATAATTCTTTGAGTTTTTTGATTTGTTCAATGGTAACTTTAGTGTCTGCCATTTTGCCTCCTATATTTAATTATTTTTTACCTGCTTTGATTGCTTCGACAAAGTAGTCAAGAATGAGCTTGGTCGCCTTGATGGAATCGTCGTTGGCTGGGATAATGTAGTCAATTGGGGTGGGATCAACATTGGAATCTACGATAGCGAAGACTGGGATGTTAAGACCCTTGGCTTCCTTGACGGCATTCTTGTCCTCGAGGGCGTCAACCACAATGACAGCGGCTGGCTGCTCGGTCATATCTTTGATGCCACCGTAGCGCTCGTTCAAGAGGTCGATTTCTTCCTGGAACCTCTGAACCTCGAGCTTGGAGTAGCGATTCTCAAGTTCGCCCGAAGCCATCCGGCGTTCTAGGTCTTTGAGTTTCTTAATTTGGCGGTTGACCGTCTCGACGTTGGTGAGAGTACCACCAACCCAACGCACGGTGACGTAGGGCATCTCGGTAGCTTCAGCAGCCTCCTTGACGATTTGCTTCATCTGCTTCTTGGTGCCAACGAAGAGGACCTTTTTACCGTTTTTGACGATGTCGGTGATTTTAGGAAGTGCTACCTCCAAACCTTCGACAGTCTTCTCTAGGTTGATAATGTGCGAGTCGCCTCGCTTGCTGTGGATGTACGGTGCCATCTTGGGGTGCCACCGGCTGGTTTTGTGCCCAAAATGCGCACCACTCTCCAGCAGAGCCTTCATATCGACTGATATAGCCATATATGATTTCCTTTCTCTTGGTTTTTGGGCCTATTCGAGCGTATGCGCCCAGGAAACCTCCCAAAAACTGTTTCGTTAAATAGTATATGTCTCTATTATAGCACATCTTTACAATTTTGTAAAGATTTGATATAATAGGGGTAATTATGAGTAAAAAAGAGTTACATCCCAAAGATTACCGTGACGTCGTGTTTTCGGACGAGGCTGCGGGTTTTGCGTTTTTGACCAAGTCGACCGCAAAAAGCGAAGAGACCATCAAATGGGAAGATGGTAAAGAATACCCACTGGTTAAGGTGCAGATTTCATCTGCTTCACATCCGTTCTTTACGGGTGAGGAGAAGATTATCGACACCGAAGGTCGTGTGGACCGCTTCAAGGCGCGTGCGGCAAGAGCCGCCAAGCTAAAGGCTGCACTTGAGAACAAGGCTAAGAAAGCCGCCAAGGAAGCCGAGAAAAAGGCTAAGGCGAACGACAAAATCGAAGCTGAAGTCAAAGAGTAATCTGTAAATCGACCCCACACGCGAGGTCGATTTTTGTATGGTATAATTATATATATAATAAAGGAGTGATTATGTTTGACACCAAAGAAGACCGCAAAAAAATGGAAGGCGTGGTCGAGCGTTTTGACAGCGAAATGAAAAAGGTACGGACTGGGCGGGCGCATCCGGATATGCTAGCAGGTATTAAGGTAGAGGCTTACGGACAGTTTATGCCGCTAAACCAGGTCGCTAATGTGACGGCTTCTGATGCGACATTGCTCGTGGTGACGCCTTTTGACCCCACTAGTATCAAGTCTATCTCTGAGGCTATTCGCAACGACCAGTCGCTAGGATTAAATCCGGCTGATGACGGGCGGGTGATTCGGGTGCCAATTCCAGCTTTGACCGAGGAGAGGCGCAAGGAGATTGTCAAGACGGCTTCGGCAAAAGTGGAAGAGGCTAAGGTGGCGATTCGCAATATCCGCGAGGATGCGCGCAAAGCTATTAAGGTGGCTAGCGAGATGAGCGAAGACGTGAAGAAGCGCGCCGAAAAAGAGGTTGATGAACTGACGAAAGAGTTTTCGGACAAAATTGATGGGGCATTTAAAAATAAATCTGAAGAAATAATGAAAATATGAGTTTAACACATTTAGGAATTATTGCGGATGGGAATCGACGGTGGGCAAAAGAACAGGGTCTGCCCAAAATTGAGGGGCATACCCGAGGGCTAAAGACAATTGAGACACTAGTAGCGGCGGCGAGCCGAGCCGGCATACCATATGTGAGTTTTTACGTGTTCTCGACAGAAAACTGGGGGAGGGAAAAAGCGGAAGTTTCCCATATTATGAAGTTAGCCGAAACCAAAATTCTAAAAATGGCCAAGAAGATGGCTGAGAATAATGTGCGGCTGCTGATTCTGGGTTCACGCGGGAAGGTTAACCCGACTCTAACCTCGCTAGGTGAGAAAGCCGAAAAGTTGACAGCCGAATGCACGGGGACGACAGTGTGTTTCTGTTTTAATTACGGTGGTGAACAGGAAATCGCGGATGCGGCGAATATTGCGCTCGAGGCAGATGGGGAAATAACTCCAGAGACGATTAGGAAACACTTGTATCATCCCGAGGTACCGGATCTTGATATGGTAGTGCGAACTTCGGGGGAAGAGCGCATCTCGGGCTTTATGCTGTGGCGGTCGGCGTATGCAGAATTTATGTTTATCAAAAAATACTTCCCCGAGATGGAGGAGTCAGACATAAAAGAAATCATAAAAGAATACGAAAAGCGTAACCGTCGATTCGGAAAATAATTTATTTGTGATATAATAATCTTATGGATATATTTTTAGGTGTGATTGTGGGGCTTATTGTGCTGATGTTTCTCGTTACGGCACATGAGTTTGGGCATTTTTTGGCGGCCCGAAGAAATGGCGTAAATGTACTAGAGTTCGGAATAGGTTTTCCGCCCCGAGCGATTGCTTGGCGCAAAGACCCAAAAACTGGCAAGTGGCATCGGCTGCCGCGCAAAGAATGGAAAAAAGAAAGTGTTTCAAAAGTAGTTTATTCCGACAGCGAAGATGGATTAGCGCAGAAGGGCATGATATTTAGTTTGAACTGGTTGCCCATCGGCGGATTTTGCCAGATGGATGGAGAGTCAGCGGCAGATACAAGGACGGGAACTTTTGGGAAAGCTAGTTTCTGGGCGAAGACCAAGATTTTGTTTGCGGGGGTGACGATGAACTGGCTAGTGGCGTTTGTGATTTTTACGATTTTGGCTTGGACGGGGATGCCGGAGTTTCTGGAAGGGCAGTTTACGATACCGGATGACACGAGGCGCGATGCGACGCCGGTGCAGATTACCTCGGTGGCGGAAGGTTCGCCAGCTGAGCGAGCGGGGCTTCAGGCGGGTGATTATATCTTGGCAGTGGATGGCAACACGTTTACTTATTCGAGCGAGATTATCGACTACAACGAGGCGCACGCGGGCGGGGAGGTGCGATATCAGATTGAGCGGATGGAAACAGAGTGTATTAACCAGCCAGATTGTTACCAAGAGCCGTGCCCGTGCTTAGAGGAAGGCGAGGTCAGAAAAGTGTATGAACCAACTGTAACGCTAAACTCGGCGGATTCGGAATACTTGCTGGGGGTGACGATGACGTCTTCGCAGGCTTTGTCATATTCGACGTGGTCGGCGCCGATTGTAGGGGCAGGGCTCACTCTGCAGCTGACAGGGGAAACTTTCCGCGGCCTCGGTATCATGGTGGGGAATTTGGTATCAGGGACAGCGCGGTTATTTAGCCCCAATGCGGAAGTGCGCGAGGATGGTCAGGAGGCGCTAGGCGAAGTGAGAGATTCGGTGTCGGGGCCGGTGGGGATTATCGGAGTACTATTTCCAGCTTTTACAGCGGCGGGGCCGTCTAATTTAGCCTTTTTGGCGGCACTGATTTCCGTGTCGCTCGCTTGTATGAATGTGCTACCGATTCCAGCACTAGATGGTGGGCGATGGCTTTTGATTGCTATTTATAAAATCCGGCACAAAAAACTAACCAAAGAGACAGAGGAAAAAATCGTCTCGCGCGCGATGATTATACTGCTCGCGCTAATCTTTATTGTGACGATTCTAGATATCGTGAGGATTGCGCAATAATGGGAGAGCCGAAAAAAAGTAATACCAATCAGGCAAAAAAGGGGAAAGAAAAATCCGAGCGAAAATCGTGGTGGCGAGTCGCCGCTAGCATAGTATTGATGCTGGTGTGGGTTTTTGTAGCGGTAGTCGCCTCGCAATATGTAGTCGGCTACTTGATGCTATGGTTGCTCGGGGCAGAGACTTTCGTGCAACCGGTGCCAACGGCGATTTATTCAGTCCTATCATACACACTCGCGATGCTTCTAATTATATTTGTGCCAAAACTACTGGCAAAAAAATGGGGGATGTTCGCACAAAAGAAGATGGCTGAAGGGAAGAAAAAACGAAAAGATAAATCAGAAAAAGCGGTACCGACGGGGTCAACACTAGCAAGGGCAGAATCGGAATCAGAAAGAACGGCACTTGGTCTAAGAGATTGGCCGACTTGGACAGATATTGGGTTAGCTCCGGCTGGCTTAATTGTGTATCTACTGATTGCGACAGGGCTGACGGCGCTATTTAGTCTATTTCCGTGGTTTGATGCGGGAGAAACGCAGGAGGTAGGTTTTAGTGTTTATATCGCTGGCTTTGACCGAGTAGTGGCGTTTATGATATTGGTCTTGGTAGCGCCGATTGTGGAGGAAATTATTTTTCGGGGGTGGCTGTATGATAAACTACGGGGCAAAACTTTAGAAAGATATTCCAATGCGGTATCGATAGTCGTCTCAAATCTGCTGGTTTCGGTGTTGTTTGGAATTGTGCATATGCAATGGAATGTGGGGGTGAACGTATTTGCAATGTCGGTGGTGATGTGTGCCCTAAGGGAGATCACCGGCACGATTTATGCCGGGATACTACTCCATATGCTTAAAAACGGGATTGCGTTTTATCTGTTGTATGTACTAGGTATCACATAGGATAAAACTGTGGTATAATTTAAGATATGAGATTTTCAGAGACTTTTATTAAAACTTTGCGTGAGGCGCCAAAAGACGAAACTGCCAAGAATGGGGCGTTTCTGACGCGGGCGGGGTATATTCATAAAGAAATCGCTGGGGTGTATGATTATTTACCGCTGGGGCTTCGGGTAATTGAAAAGATTAAGGGGATTATTCGCGAAGAGCTGAACGCACTAGGTTGTCAGGAAATATCGATGGCGGCCTTGCAAAATCCAGAACCGTGGGAGAAGACGGGGCGGTTTTCTGAGACGGAAGTAGATATTTGGTTTAAGACTGAGCTTTCTGCAGGCGGAGTGTTAGGACTTGCACCGACACACGAGGAGCCAATTACGGAGCTTATGAAGTCGTATATTTCGAGTTATAAAGATTTACCTTTATATGTTTATCAATTCCAGACCAAGTTTCGCAATGAACTGCGCGCCAAATCGGGAATTTTGCGTGGACGCGAGTTTTTGATGAAAGATTTGTATAGTTTCCATACTTCGGAAGAGGATTTGAATAGATTTTATGCGGAGGTAGAAGGGGCTTACCGGCGGATTTTCGATCGGCTTGGCATCGGCGACTGTACTTATGAGACTTTTGCGAGCGGAGGAATCTTTTCTAAATACTCGCACGAATTCCAGACAGTGCTACCGGTAGGAGAAGACACTATATATTATAACAATGATAAATCGGTGGTACTGAATAAAGAAGTATATAATGACGAGGTACTGGAAGATTTAGGGGCGAAAGGGCAAGTATTTGAGGAGACTACGGCGGCGGAAGTGGGGAATATATTTAAGTTGAAGCATAAGTATTCAGAACCTTTGGGGCTGAAGTATATTGACGAAAATAACGCTCCGCAGACGGTATATATGGGTTGCTACGGGATTGGCGTGTCGCGGTTGATGGGGGTGATTGCGGAGACGTTTGCAGATGATAAGGGTTTAGTGTGGCCGGAGACGGTGGCGCCATATAAGTATTATCTAGTTGGTATTGGCGAAGCAGGAATGGCTGAGGCGGAGAAACTCTATGCCGGACGGGAAGATATGATGCTATTCGACGACCGTGATAAAAGACCGGGGGAGAAATTTGCGGATAGTGAGCTAATTGGCTTACCGTATCGGGTGGTGATTTCGGATAAGACTTTGGCGGAGGGTGAAGTTGAAATTACCGAACGCTGGAATGGCGAGACCAAGAGGCTGAAATTAGACGATTTTGTAAAATCAATTTGAAATGGCACAAGAGTTAACCTACCTAGATTATGCGGCGACGGCGCCGTTACTACCGGAAGTGAGCAGAGCGATGCATCGAGCAGAAGCACAGTTTTTTGCGAATGCTTCGGCACTACACACGCCGGGGCATCTTGCGATGAACGAGATTGAGAAATGCCGGGAGATTCTGGCGGGATTAATTGGGGCGGAAGTGGAAGAGATTATTTTTACTTCGGGGGCATCGGAAGCCAATAATACGGTGATTCGCACTTTTGAGGGGCACGAGATTGAGACTTCGCCACTCGAGCATCATTCGGTTTTGGAGACGGCACGTATTTGCCGTGGGGACAAACTGCCGAAACTGTATTCCTATATGCTAGTAAATAATGAAATCGGGGAGATTTTGGATTTGCCGAAAATTTCGCACGAGAAATATACGGATTGGGATTTGTTTAAGCAGAAAACGGAGTGGGGGAAGGTGATTTTTACCGAGCAGAGGCGGGAATACCTACATTCGGATTTGACGCAGGCGCTTGGAAAAATTCCGATAAACGTCCGCGAACTCGGGTTAGATTATGCGACGTTTAGTGCACATAAAATCGGCGGGCCGATTGGAGTAGGAGCACTGTATGTGAGGAAGGGCGTGCCGCTGAGACCACTAATTATCGGGGGGAACCAAGAAAAAAAGCGGCGGGGCGGAACCTACAACACGGTTGGGATTATAGGGTTCGGAGCGGCGCTTAAGAAAATCACGCAGGAAAAGAGTTGGAAAATATATGACACCGAGGTGCGAAGATTGAGGGATGAGCTAGCTCGGCGAATTCTAACTGAAATACCGGGGAGCTCTCTTAATACCGATTTAGAGCGCGGAAAAAGCCTGCCGAGTATTCTCAACGTTTCGTTTCGGGCGGCGGAAGGGGAGTCGATCCAGCTTTATCTCGATGCTGAGGGGATTATTGTCTCGACGGGCTCGGCCTGCGCGGCTGGTGATATTAAACCTTCGCACGTGCTAATGGCAAAGACGGGAGATGCAGAAGTCGCCCATTCCTCGATTCGGTTTTCGTTTGGCCTAGATAGTACCTTGGCGGATGTCGAGAGGGTGATGGAAGTTTTGCCGGGGATAATTGACCGATTACAAAAAATGAGTACAATAGAGATATGAACGAGGGTCAAGATTGGGTTTATACAGATATCGTGAAGGACCATTTTTTGAATCCACGGAATTTTTTGATGGGGGACGAGTCGAAATTTGACTACGACGCGGTGGGGCTAGTCGGGAATCCGATTTGTGGGGACCAAATGAAGATGTTTATCAAGGTTTCGGATGATAGGATTATCGACTTGAGGTGGAAGACTTATGGTTGTGCGTCGGCAATTGCCTCAACGTCAGCGTTGTCGGAGCTGGCAAAAGGAAAAACTCTAGACGAAGCCTTAAAGATATCGGCAAAAGATATTGATGATTATCTGGGAAATTTACCGAAGCATAAGTTCCATTGTTCGGTACTTGGGCACGAAGCGTTAGCGGATGCGATAAAGAACTATCGTGAGGCGCAGGGAAAGGGTTCTAAAACAAGCTAGGGAATCGTACAGCAAAAACTACGTAGAAAAAGACTTGACGTTTTGGGTATTTTTAGATAAACTAAAATAAGTCTTAATGGAGCTATGGTTATGATTAAAAAGAGTGTGAGTCTAACCGCCGAAGGAAAAAAAGAGTTAGAGAAAGAACTTGATGAATTGATTCGGAGTCGCCCGGAAATTGCGGAGCGGATTGCGACGGCGCGGGCGTTTGGTGATTTGAGTGAGAATGAAGAATATTCATCAGCGCGCAATGAGCAGAAGATTGCCGAGGGGCGGATACTGGAGATTCAGGATATTTTGAAGAATGCTAAAGTGATTCGGGGCGGTAAGCGAACAAAAGTTGACCTCGGAGCGTTTGTGTCGATTGATCTCGGTGGGCGGAAATTAGAATATACCGTAGTGGGGCCGACGGAAGCGAATCCGCTGGAGGGGAAGATTTCCAATGAATCACCGATTGGCAAGGCCTTGCTCGGGCATAAGGCGGGTGAATCGTTTGAGTTTAACGGTAAAACGGTAAAGATTGTGGATATCAAGTAATATGATATAATAATCATATGTTACTTGAAGATTATCGAAACGAAAGATTAAGAAAACTTGAAGAATTACGGGGGAGAGGAATTGAGCCGTACCCATCCAAATCGGGGCGGAATACCCGCATTGCTGAGGTGGTAAATCATTTTGATGAGAAACAGGGCCAGGAAGTGTGTGTGGCGGGACGCGTGGTAGCAATTCGGTCATTTGGGAAACTGGTATTTATTAAACTGCGCGATTATACGGGGGAAGTGCAGATTTTTATGAAGGCGAGCAAAGACTCGGAACATACCTCTTTTGAGGACCATAAGCTTGGCCGAACGGCCTCGAGTGTGTCCGAAAAAGATGGTATGCTCCGAGGTCTTCTTGGTATCAATGATATCAAGCTCCTCGATACTGGCGACTTTATTGAAGCCACTGGCATAGTCGACAAGTCCCAAACTGGTGAGATTTCAATCTTCACAGATTATGTGAGGCTGCTCACTAAATCATTGCGCCCGTTGCCGGAGAAGTTTACAAACAAGGAAGAGAGGTTCCGCCGACGCTATGTAGATATGAACGTGAACCCGGAGGTACGGGAGAGACTGGTAAGACGGTCGAAATTTTGGCAGGCGACGCGTGATTTTATGAATTCGCACGGGTTTATTGAGATTAATATACCAGTACTAGAACACACGACGGGCGGGGCAGATGCGGAGCCGTTTGTGACGCATATGAATGCTCTAGATGAAGATTTTTATCTACGGATTTCACACGAGTTACCGTTGAAGCGGTTGCTCGGCGGGGGATTTGAAAAGGTGTATGATATTGGGCCAAGATTCCGCAACGAGGGTGTGGATGATGAACATTTGCCGGAGCATATTGCGTTTGAGGCTTATGCGGCGTATGAGGACTATGAAGATGGGATGAAGTTTTACGAGGAGATGATAAAGTATGTCTGCCGTGAGACCTGGGGGACTTTGAAATTCAATGTAGGTGGGTTTGAGATTGATCTTGACTGTGCGTGGCCGCGGTATAAGTATGCGGATTTGCTGCGTGATAAATATGGCGTGGATGTGTTTAGCCCGGATAGGGAACAGTTGATTCAGATTTTGCTGGAGAACTGGGAGGCTGAGGATTTGAAGCGGGAAGATTTCGTGAAGAAATTAGAGAATACCTCGACGCCACATCTGATTGATGATGTGTGGAAATTGATTCGCAAGACTTCAGCGGGGCCGTACTGGGTGATTGAGGAACCATTGTCGTTGTCACCTCTCGCGAAGAAGTCTGCTGAAAATCCTTTAGTGACGGAGAGGTTCCACCCAGTGATTGCAGGGACGGAGATGGGCAATGGGTTCTCAGAGTTGAATGATCCTTTGGACCAGCTAGCTAGGTTTCAGGAACAGCAAGCCGCGCGTGACGCGGGTGATGCAGAAGCCCAGATGCTAGATATGGATTTTGTAGAGATGTTGGAATACGGGATGCCGCCGGCTTGTGGCTGGGGCAACTCAGAGCGCAATTTCTGGCTACTCGAAGGGGTGCCAGGTAGGGAAGCAGTGCCATTCCCAACGATGAAGAGCAGAGAAGACTAGGTTTTTGCGAAGATTAATGCCGTGAATAAATACTAAATAATAGGTGGAGGTTGGCAAATAGAGAAGTTTGGGGTGACGTCTACCATTAAGGAAGTAGTTCACTAAGAACCGCTGAAGCACCTAATACTGAGGCCGTAGTACTTAGTGTCGTAATACGTACCTGGGCGGACATTCGAGCTATACAGGCTCAGGCGGTACGAACGGTAGCTACTGCTCGCAGTAGACGACCAATAGTAGCCGCTGCTGCCCCTATCGCTAGCAGACGACGTATAGAAGTCGCCAGAGTAGAGGAAGTTATTGGGGAATTTCCTAAAGGCTTTGGTGGCAGTGTCACCGTTTGAATTGGTCGTGTTACTAGAATAATAAGCGTTACCATTATTAGGAGTATCCTCGTAAGCTGTAGTAGTGCTACCCATAATATCGTAACCTAGATTGTAGAATTCACGAAAGGTGCTGGTGTCGCCAGTTACATTTACGCCACTAGTATTACCAGAGGCATAAGCCATACCACCAGTAGGCAAATGCCACCCAGCTGGGCAGAGTGAAGTACCGGTAGTGGATTGGTTGTCAGTGCCATTATAGTTAGTATTAGCAATAGCAGCGTGCCAGGTGTAGTAGTTACCATAGGAGTAGATATTAGCGTTTGCGGTAGTAGAGTATGTAGTGCTAGCAGTCAGGCTGGTAGCTCTAGTAGGTGAAGCGGAGGTAGAATCAGTATTGGCGTGGTTGTACCTAGGCATACGGTAAGCTGGGTAACCGCTTGTTCCAATATTTTCTGTATCATTGCTACCATCATTGCTATACAGGCTGTTAGCAGAATAAGTGGAACTAAAACCAGTAGATTCTGCATCAGCTAGACCAATGAAATCACCCCAGTCGGTACCAGTACCGGAGTATTTACCATAACCTTGAGCCAGAGCTTCATCTTCTGCGCTAATAGTGTCTTCTGATTCTAGTCTTAAGTTTTCAATCATCCAACAGTTACCATCTGCCAGTTTAGCAATGGCATAGGTTTGGTTATCACGTTCATCGGTAAGGGCAGATACGCTAGCCATAGTCGGAGTACCTGAAGCTGGAGCCTGAGTGAGGCTATTACAGACCGTAGTAGCATCAGACTGGAAAGTACCAGCTGATTTAACCCAGACCGCATAAAGACTGAGACCGTTATTATCGCCGCTGTATTGCCCAGCCGTAAAGGTAATGTCTTCATTTGGACCATAGTAGTT
>JAZPZQ010000042.1:0-55198 GCA_045544765.1 Candidatus Nanosyncoccus sp. | reverse complement strand
GTGAAGGATTCTAATGAGATTGTGATTAAAAATAAGTTCCTTGAGAAGCTGGAGATGTGCGTGGGGGGATCGGAAGGGCACGGGGGGTTCCTCGACCGGATTGACTCATCGGCGTTTGCCTGTACTGTGCTACTTATAATTAGTTTGGTCCGATAATTGAAATAGGTTGTTTCGGGGTCGCGTCGTTTTCCCCTAAACTAATATTTCGATTACTTAATAAACTTTTTATATCCCTTATAGATATAATCAATGCCGGAAAATACGGTTAAGACTAATGCGAGGTAGAGGGCGACGTTGCCGAGAATGGCGATGAGGTCGTTATTGATGATATTGTTTAGCAGTAAGATGATAAGGGCGGTCATTTGGACGGTGGTTTTGAGCTTACCGTAAAATGAGGCGGGGATGGTGACGCGTTGGCGGGCAGCCATCATTCGTATCCCGTCCACCGCAAAATCACGCACCAGAATGGTAGCGAAGACCCACAGGGGAACAATATTAAGATAGACTAGTACGAGAAAGGCGAGATTAATTAGCATTTTGTCGGCGAGTGGGTCGAGGAAGGCGCCGAGGTCAGTGACCTGCTTGGAATTGCGTGCCCAGATGCCATCGATTTTGTCAGTGATAGATGCCACGATAAATATCACGAGCGCAGTAATCTTCGCCCAAGTGTCGGACAAGGTCGCAAACACCAAAAATGCGACTGACAGAACCATACGCAGAATGGTAAGCAACGTAGGGCCAGTAATTGCCTGAGTGAATTTCGTCGTCTCTCGGCGGGTCCTGTCGTCGCCTCCTCCCCCGCGAGGACTTCGCGGGGGACCCCCTCCGGCGACACCACCCGCCGATGTCTTACGCTTCTTCATACGATATCTCTCCTGTGTTCGACTTTCCAGGCGCGGATCCCGGCGAATTTGGCAGCTAAAACATCCGTAGACCATTTGTCACCGAGCATTACGGTTTCCTTGGGTGAATAGCCATATTCTTTCATTGCTTCGGTGAGCTTGGTGCTCATTGGCTTCTTCGCCCACCAAACGCAATCTACGCTGATGGGTTCGCAGAATTTCTGCATCATTTTCTTGCGACCATTATTGGAGATGATGATGATTTTGACGCCGGCAGATTTGCAATCTGCTACCCAGTCCTGCAGCTCGTCGGCTGGCTCCTTTTCAGAATGAAGTCTGAGGGTATTGTCGAGGTCGCATAAAAGTAGCTTCACGCCTTCTTTTTTCAGTAGGGCGGGGGTGACATCTTCAAATCGTTCAAATTCTTTGTCTGCGCGAAAAATAGTCATGTAATTATTTTATCACACTCATAAGACAAATAAAAATTTCTATACGTGCCCTGCGGGCACGTTCCAGGTCACTCGGGCCAAGTCTTCATGTCCCTTAGGACAGAATAGAAATTTTTATTTGTCTTTGATATAATATAGGCATGTATGGTAAGTTTAATACGTTTTTAAAAGATAAGAAGAGAATTTGTATAATTCAAGCTGAAAACCCGGATGGCGATTCATTAGGGTCGGCGTTGGCTTTGGACTACCTGCTGGAAGGTAAGGAGGTCTCTTTGTATTGTCCGGTCGATATGCCAAGGTACTTACATTATTTTGCAGATTGGTCGAGAGTGACGAATGAGTTTGATTATAAGGCGGATGGATATATTATAGTAGATACCGCTGCCGAGGTGCTACTGTCGAAACTACTAGATGATACGGCGATTCGGAATAGATTGTATTCGGCGCCCGTACTAGTACTGGACCACCACGAGACGGAAGATGATTTAGAGTTCCCGCATGATAGCATAATTGAGGTTCGTCCGGCCTGCGCGGAACTGATTTACCGCATCGCGAAAGTTGAGGGGTTGGAGATTGGCAAGGAGGCGGCGGAAGCGATTTTCCAAGGGATTTTATCAGATACGCTTGGACTTACAAGCGCATCGGTGACGGCAGAAACATTTGAAATTGCAGCGGATTTAACAAAGTTGGGTGCTGATATTTCGGAGCTAGAGGACAGGCGCAGGGAATTAATGAAAAAGTCTCCTCGTATACTTGATTACAAAGCGGATTTGATTAAGCGAATTGAATACTCACTGGATGGAGAGCTTGCTACGATTCATATTCCTTGGGATGACATTCGCGAATATTCCGACGAATACAACCCTAATGTTCTAATACTTGAAGAAATGAGACTAGTAGAAGGTGTAAAAGTAGCAGTGGCCGTGAAGACTTATCCAGATGGAAAAATCACTGGAAAAATTCGCACTAGCACCGAAGCGCCCATTGCTGACAAAGTTGCGGGATATTTCGGCGGTGGCGGACATCCATTTGCGGCAGGTTTTCGCACCTATGACATGTCTTATGAAGATGTGGTAGCTGATTTAGTAAAAATAATACAGGAGTTATTAAATGAAACTAGCACTAACTAAAACTTACGATTGCTGCAAAGCAGGTGAGCCAAAGCTCACGGTGGTTTTAATACACGGGATTGCATCCGATTCGTCGACTTATGATAAGGCTTTGACGGCGTTTCAATTGGATAAGGCTTTAGACGATGTTAGATTTGTGACATTTGATTTACTTGGTTCTGGCAAATCATTAAAAAGTGACGATTTAGAATATGATTATAAGGAGCAGACTACGGCATTACATAATGCCATTAAGGAACTGGACGTAAAGACTCCTCTAATCCTGATTGGACATTCGCTGGGGACTTTTATTGTTACTAAATATGCCTGCGAACATAAAAAAGAGATTGATAAACTGGTTTTAGTTTCTCCGCCAGTATACACGGAACAGGATTTTGAAAACCCGTTATTCGAAAAGGGAATCGAAGCGTTTAAAAAGACGATTAGCGTGAAGAAACCACAAGTTTTGGAAGAAAAATCATTTATCAATTCAATGGAGAAAATTGTTTTACAAAAAGATAATTATAAACGTTTGGTAGAGATTGGTTTGCCTACTATATTAATATATAGTGGCGAAGATCAGCTAATTGCACCATATAATATCCCTGCGCTAGTCAAAAAGAATAAAAACATATCCGCCATACGCACTGTGGGCAGACATGGCGTATCTTTGGATAAGTACGTGGAGATAGCTAAAGTCTTAAAAGGGGCCCTCAATGCTAAAACTATATAATACGCCAGAACGTAAAATCGTGAGTTTTAAGCCTGCTGGCAACGAGGTGAAGATTTATACTTGTGGACCGACGGTTTATTCGGAGGCACATATTGGGAATTTGACGGCGTATATTTATTGGGATTTGTTGGTGCGAACTTTGAAGGCCAATGGTTACCAAGTGCGGCGAGTTTTGAATTTAACCGATGTGGGGCATTTGGTGTCGGATGGCGATGAGGGTGAGGATAAGCTAGAAAAAGGTGCCGCGCGTGAAGGGTTGTCGGTCTGGGAAGTGGCGGAGAGATATATTGATAAGTTTAAGAAAGATTATGCTGCGTTGGAGTTAGTGGAACCGGAGGTTTGGGCAAGGGCGACAGATTATATTGCTGAGGATATGGAGGCGGTGGACCTCATGACCGAGCGGGAGTTTACTTATGAGACGGAGGATGGGGTTTATTATGATACATCGAAATTTGCGGGCTATGCGGATTTTGCGAAGTTGGATTTGGCAGGACTACAGGCGGGGGCGAGAATTGATTTTTCTAATGAAAAACGCAATGTGTCGGATTTTGCGGTATGGAAGTTTATCAAACCCGGCGAAAAACACGCGATGCGTTGGGATTACCTTGGAAAGCCTGGCTATCCCGGTTGGCACCTTGAATGTTGCTCGATTATTCATAAGGAGCTAGGCGAGCCGATTGACATTCATACCGGCGGGATTGATCACATCCCGATTCATCATACCAATGAAATTGCGGAATGTTTTGCGGCGTATGGTTCCGATTTGTCACGATATTGGATGCATTGTAATTTTATTACGATTGAGGGCGAGAAAATTTCTAAATCGCTAGGGAATGTGTATTCGCTGGAAGATTTGCGTGAACGTGGTTTTACTCCGATGGATTATAAAATGTGGGTACTGTCGGGGCATTATCAAGGGACGCGGAATTTTACGTTTGAATCGCTCGAGGCTGCGAAACAGCGGAGATTGAATTGGCGGAATCGGATTGCGCTACCGTATCAACAGAGCGTGTCTCCAAAAGAACAGTTTTCAGCCACCCGCCCAGTACTTGATGCGGTCAGTAACAATCTCAATTCTGCCGAGGCATTTGCGATAATCGACAATTCAGAATTGACGTTAGAGGATTGGGAGGTGGTTGATGAGTTGTTCGGACTAAAGTTAATTGCCGATTCGCCAGATGCGAGTGAGGAGGTTTCGGATTTAATCTCGGAGCGGGAAGAAGCACGAGCGAAGAAAGATTTTAAGCGTGCGGACGAGATACGTGACAGTTTGGCTGAGCGTGGAATTACAGTAAAAGACACGCCTAGCGGTCCGATTTGGCAGTATCTAAAGTAGGAGATAGTGGTGGCGGACCCTGAAACTGAAGCAGAGTGGGCAAAATCTAAACGCATTGAGGTTTTTGGTAGTATCTGGAGAGGAATGCGGTTTTGTATTCTGAGAAAGTCCCGTTTTCTAATGATTCACGGATGCGGTCAACAGTGCGGACGATGAAATGTTCGTTATGGATGCTGGCGAGAACCTTGGCGGTAATTTCGTCAGTTTTGAAAAGGTGATGGAGGTAGGCGCGCGTGTAATTTTGACAACATTCGCAGTCGCAGTCTGGTTCGAGGGTTGCAAAATCGTGAGTATATTTAGCGTTCTTGATATTGATGCGACCATCTTTAGTGTAAAGGGAGCCGTTACGTGCCATACGAGTGGGGCCGACACAGTCAAAGGTGTCGCAGCCATACTCGGCGCCGATAAATAGATCGATAGGTTCTTGGCCCATACCGAGGAGGTGGCGGGGTTTGTCTTCGGGGAGGATACTGTTCACGGTTTTTAGCATTTCGTCCATACCGTCCGCCGTGAAGACACCGCCGATGCCGAAGCCGTCGACAGGCTTGCTCGCGCAATATTTCGCTGATTCGGCACGAAGGTCGTTGAAGGTGCCGCCCTGAACCACTGCGTATAAGTATTGCTGGACGGGTCTGGCGCCAAGCTCCTCCATAAATCGCTGGTGTTCAGCGACGCAACGGTCGAGCCAACGGTGGGTACGATGCATCGCTTCCTGCATATCCTCGTAGCTGTCGGACTTAGCGAGGTGGTCGAAGGCCATATGAATATCGGCACCGATGGCCCATTGGGCCTGCATCGACGATTCGGGAGTGATTTCGAAATTCGCACCGTCAATGTGGGATTTAAATTTGACACCGTCTTCAGTAATATTGACATTGGGCAAGCTGAAAATTTGAAAACCTCCAGAGTCAGTAAAGGTGGGTCCTAGCCAGCTACTAAATTCAGCGAGTCCGCCGGCTTCCTTAATCAAATCTACGCCGGGGCGAAGAATGAGATGATAGGTATTCGCGAGAATCGCCTGCGAGCCTAAATCGCGCATTTCTTGCATTGTGAGAGCTTTAACTGTTGCGCGGGTGGCGGCGCCAACAAATGCTGGCGTCTTGATATCGCCATGCGGAGTATGGATTACGCCAACCCGAGCTAGCCCTTCGCGTTGCTTTGTAGTAAAGAACCTCTGGACGGGTCCTGTCGCGCTCTCTTCCCCCGCTCGGCTCTCGCGGGGGACCCCCTCCGAGCGCACCACCCGTCCATGTAAATCTTTGCTTAACATATTAACATCGAATCTCCGTAGCTTAGGAAGTTGTACTTTTCGGCGATGGCGTGGTCATAGGCAGATTTGAGGTGGTCCCAGCCGGCGAAAGCGCTGGCGAGCATTAAGACAGTTGATTTCGGGGCGTGGAAGTTTGTAATTAACGCATCAACAAGCTTGAACTCAAAACCTGGATAAATAAAAATGTCGTCTTCGCCAGAAGTCTTACCGGTTTTGGCATAATATTCCAAAGTTCTAGCCACCGTAGTGCCAAGAGCAACAATTCTCCGGGCGGGTCCTGCCGAGCATTCTCCCTCCCCAAAATTTTTGCTTCGCAAAACATTTTGGGGTCCCCTTCCATGCTCGTCACCCGCCCGTGTTATTTTTTCGATTGCCCTTAGCGTATCCTCTGGGATATTGAACCATTCCGAGTGCATCTTGTGGTCTTCGATTTTGTCGGTGCGTATGGGGAGAAAAGTGCCGAGGCCGACGTGGAGCGTGAGGTATTTTATAATCACGCCTTTTTTGCGGAGCTTCTCCAATAGTTCGTCGGTCATATTGAGCGAAGCGGTTGGCGCGGCGGCGGAACCCATTTCCTTAGCCCAAACGGTTTGATAGCGTTTCTTGTCATCTGCGGTGGCGTCGCGATGAAGGTAGGGTGGTAAGGGAACTGTACCGTATTCTTCAGCAAGCTCAGCGAGTGGCGTGTCGCATTCGACTTCGGCAATGCCGTTGCCGAGTATGCGCTTGATAAGGATGTTTTCTCGGGGCGTGTCGCCGGCGCCTGTCGTCACAGGGCCGGCGCGCTCACCCTCGTCGTAACTCCGGATCCCCTCGAAAATACCGTTATCAAGCGCCAGCTTATCACCTTCATGCAGTTTGCCGCGATACATCACGCGCTGAGGTTCGTCACCATGCTTTTCGAGAACGACAAGCTCGCGCTTGCGGCCATCCGGCAGAGTGCAAAATAGACGCGATTGCATTACGCGAGTATCGTTTAAGATTAGCAAGTCACCCGGGTTCAGAAAATCTGCCAAATCACGATAATGCGAGTCGGTAATGGTGCCAAATTTACGGTCCAGTACCAATAAGCGCGTCGAGCCACGTTCCTCAGGTGGAAACTTGGCAATGCGCTCTTCTGGCAAATTATAATTAAAATCAGAAACTAGCATATTAATATATTATACCATCTTTACGGAGAAGAAGCAATTTTGGAGTTTTGGTTGTTTTTAAAGTGTTTTTTACCACAAACCAAACCTTTTATGGTACAATAGAATTACAAGGAGGTTTATGGCGAAAAAAATTGAAACAGATTTAAAAACATTTACGAAATTTTGGTTGGTGCCATTAATTATCGCAGGTTTGCTATTTTTGGTTTATAAAGGATTGACTGGTTTAGTTATTATCGGGGCGTCAATTTTTTTAGCGCTAGCGCTGAAGCCTTTGGTAAGGAAAGTAAATGGGTTATTTACAAGGCTATTTGGTAAAGATAAGAAACACCAGACCATATCGGTGGTTCTCGCATATTTAATCGTGATACTAGTGATTGGTGCGATTGTGGCGATAGTGGGTCCGGTCGTAGTGAATGAAACGGCGAAATTTGTCCAGCATTTCCCAGAGACATTTGAGACTACTTTTGGCGGTTGGGAGGGGGTCAATAATTTCGGCAAGAACCTCGGGATTGATAATTTGCAAAATGAGATCACTAATGCGCTAAACGGCTTATCGAACAATCTGCTTGGATTCCTCGGCAATAATCTAATGTCTAGCGTGAGCGGGATTGCGGATATCGTAATGAAAGTGGTTTTGACGCTGGTGCTGACTCTGCTGTTCTTGCTGGAAGGATCCGAGATGATGGACACGCTTTGGAAAAGCCTAGGGTCGCAGGACGAAGACAAAAAATCCGTCGGAGTGGCAAGAAACGTGGTTTCAAAAATGGCAAATGTGATTTCGATTTATTTTTCGCGCCAAGTGTTGGTAGCCATCCTGGATGGCTTTGTGTCGATGACAATTGTGTTTGTACTATCGCTGATTTTAGGTTTCTCGTCCACTCTGGCGGTGCCAATGGGGATGACCACGATGCTGTTTTACCTTATCCCGATGTTTGGGCAATTTATCGGCGGGACTTTGGTCACGGTGCTGCTGTTCTTCTCCAATCCATTGGCGGCCGGGATTTTTGCGGTTATCTATATAATATATGCACAAGTTGAGAATAATTTGATTGCTCCGAAAATTCAAGGGGACGCTTTGAAATTGCAGCCGCTTGTGATACTTTGCGCCATCGTGATTGGGATGTATATGTTTGGTCTAGCCGGAGCGATTATCGCGATCCCGATTGCCGGCTGTATCAGGGTGCTGGTCGAAGAATATCCCAACATTAAGTCAATCAAGGATTAGTGATGCCCAAAGATGATGGTAGCCGTTCCGGAGAGACGGCTGACATAGACAACAAAAAATTAGTGCCGAAGAAACTTTTGAAAAAGCCGCTACTGATTGTCTTTTTCGTACTGGTAAATATTGCGGTGATTGCGATTACGGCGATGTCCGAATTCGGTAATTCAGCTAATGCGGCAGAGCTATCAGAAGTGAGGATAAACTGGTGGCTGCTAATTCCGGCGGCGGCGTGTTTTGTCGTGGCGGTGTGGCTTGATATCCATAAATACGTGCTGATGATGTTCGAAATGTCAGAAGATAAGACAAGGTTCGATTTGAAGCGCGCCAAAAAAGTCGCGCGACGTACCGTGTTGCTTGGAAGATACTACGATAATATCACACCGGCCGCGGTAGGTGGTCAGCCCTTCCAAATCTATTATATGCGTAAAAACAGTGGGCTAGCTAATGGAGTGTCTACTTCTATTCCAATTTTTGGGATGATTTCGGTGCAAATTGGTTTTATTATTATTGCGGTGCTATGCTTTTTGTTCGGTAGTATGTCGATTGACAACGCGGTGCTAATTGGTACAGCGTGTTTTGGTTTGATTTTTTACGCTTTTTGGCCGGTAGTAGTGATGATTGCGACATTCTTGCCGAAGGCAACTTCGGAGATTATCGGGCTAGTGGTGAAATTTCTCGCCAAAATCCATATTGTTAAAGACCGCAAAAAAGCGATGGAAAAGGCCGAATACGAAGTTAATGAGTATGCTAAGTGCGTGCGCAAAATTCTAAAAACCCGAGGACTATTTGCAAAAACTATCGCGATGTCGGTGGCATATAATGTGCTGATTGCGGTGATTCCGTTTTTTGTGCTAACGGCTTTTGGCGGGGAAGTGGATTTCTTGCCGTGCTTTGTGACAACGGTGGCGGTAACTAGCGCCGTGTATTTCGTGCCAACACCCGGTAACGCTGGGGCGGCGGAGGGGACGTTTTACGTGGTGTTCTCGGCATTGTCGCAAGGCTATGTATTTTGGGCGATGCTAGTGTGGCGGTTCTTCTCGTATTATGTGTACATTATAATGGGGCCGATTATTTATTTCCGGATGCATCTAGAGAAAAAACGGGAAGAGAGAAGAATTGACTCAATGGGCAAAGCATAATATAATGGGTGGATATGTTAAGACTTTTTAGATTTTTGAAGCCATACTGGTGGCAGGTGCTGATACTGCTGATTTTGACTGCGGTGCAGGTTTGGGCTACGCTGACTCTGCCGGCGTTGATGGCACATATCATTAACGACGGGATAGTGCCTGGGAATATTGACTATATTTGGCAGGTCGGTGGTCAGATGATCGGGCTTGCGGTGGTTTCGGCCGTCGCGTCGCTTGCTTCGAGTTATTTTTCCGCAAGGGTAGGGACGAATTATGCGCGGGATATCCGGGCGGCGATTTTTACGAAAATTATCAATTTTAACATCTTGGACGTAAAGGATTTCAGCACGGCTTCGCTGCTGACTCGCACCACTAATGACGTGAACCAGGTACAGGCGGTGACGATTATGATGCTATCGATGATGGTACGGGCGCCGCTGTTTTGCGTGATTTCAATCATTATGGCGATTCAGACCGCACCGGATATGTCGTGGATTATCTTGGTGGGGGCGGGGGCAATTCTCGGCTCAGTGGTTTTGATTATGTCGCTAGTGATGCCAAAGTTTAAGATTTTCCAGACTTTGGTGGATAAGGTGACACTACTTACGCGAGAGAATTTGACGGGGCTTAGGGTAGTGAGGGCGTTTAATAATGAGAAATTGGAGAAAAAGAAGTTCGTTAAGACTAATGACGAGCTGACACGCCTATTGATTTTTATTGATAAGATTCTGGAATTACAAAATCCTTTGATTAATATCATCTTTAACGGGACAACTTTGCTGTGCTCGTGGATTGGGATTTCGCTACTGACAAAGGATTTCGCGTATCTCGGCAATATGACGGCGTTTACAGAATACGTGATGCATGTGATGATGTCATTTTTGATGATGTCGATGCTGTTCGTGATGCTGCCAAGAGCGAATGTGTCGGCGCATAGGATTAACGAAGTGCTGGCGCGCGGGTCCAAGTTTGGCTGGAAAGATAAGACCAGTGGTGTACCGGAAAGTTGCGCATCGGTGGAGTTTCGGAATGTAGATTTTTCTTATCCAGGGGCAGAGGAAAAGGTGCTCGATAATGTGTCGTTCAAGGCGGTGGCGGGGGAGACGATTGCGTTTATTGGCTCGACGGGGTCGGGTAAGTCTACGCTAGTGAATTTGGTGCCGAGATTTTATGAAGCGACCAAGGGGGAAGTACTGATTAATGGCGTGTCGGTGAAAGAATACGAAAAAAATGACTTGATGAAGCGGATTGGATTTGTGCCACAGAGGGGGATGCTATTCGCGGGGACGATCAAATCTAATATCAAATTTGGGGCGCCGGATGCAAGCGATGAGCAGATGCGTAGGGCGGCGCGGATTGCGCAGGCGGAGAATTTCATCGAAAAACTGCCGGAAAAGTATGCTTCGCACATTGCGCAGGGTGGTACCAATGTGTCGGGTGGGCAGAAACAGAGGCTGTCGATTGCGCGGGCGATTTGCAAAAATCCAGATATTTTTGTGTTTGACGATGCGTTTTCGGCGCTAGATATGAAAACGGATGCGAAGCTTCGTGCCGCTCTGAAAGAAATTACAGAGTCGTCGGTGGTGTTGATTGTGGCGCAGAGGGTGTCTACGATTAAGGATGCCGATCAAATAGTGGTGCTAAATAACGGCCGCGTGGTAGGGCGGGGACGACATTTAGAGCTGGTGAAATCTTGCAAGGTTTATCGTGAAATTGTGAAGTCACAGCTATCGGATAAAGAGTTTGAGGCGGAGCTGAAGTTGGCGGAGAAATACAAGACGAAAGAGCGTGCGGCTGAGAAAACTAAAGCGAATGAACTCGCGGGGAAGGTCGCGACCGGTAACGCTACGGCTAAAAATATAGCCGGGGAGGTAGAGTATGCCTAAAGCCAGTCCCAAAGGCAAGAAATCAGCCGACAGGCCCAAAAGTATGTGGGTTTCGTTCAAGGTGTTTTTGAAATCGATTCGGAAATACCGGTTCGCCATTTTAGGATGCGTATTATTAACTATTGGCTCGGCGGTGTTAGGGTTGTTTATCCCGAAAATTTTGGGAGAGATGACTACTATTGCGGTGAATAGCTATCCAGACTTAGATTGGAGTGCTTTGGGTGGCAAGGCGATTCTCGTGATTGTACTATTTGTATCGTCGGCGATCCTGGGCTATATTCAGGCGTATATTCTCGCTGTGGTTTCGGCAAAATACACTAGGGATTTGCGCGAACAGATTCTAGATAAGATTTCGAGACTGCCGATTTCGTATTTTGATAAACATCAGTATGGTGACACGTTGTCGAGAATGTCGAACGACGTAGATGTACTGACCACTTCGATGTCGCAAGAGATTGCGGATGTGTCGATGTCGCTTACGACCTTAGTGGGGGTGATGATTATAATGCTGACTATTTCGGTACCGTTGTCGCTGATTGCGTTTGTGGTGGTGCCGGTGTCAGTGATTGTGGTGGGGCGGATAATGCGATTCGCGCAAAAATACTTCCGTGAACAGCAGAAGACTCTGGGGGTACTAAATAGCGAGATTGAGGAAGACTATTCTGGGCAGATTGTGATTAAGTCTAATTCGTATGAGGATGATGCGCTGGAGGAGTTTAATAAGATTAACGGTCGGTTGACGATGGTGTCGCGTAAGGCGCAAATCTTTTCATCCTTGTCGTTCCCGGTGACACATATCTTTACTAATCTGGGTTATGTGGCGATTTGCGCGCTAGGCGGGATGTTTGTGGTGCAAGGGCAAATCAATATTGGTGACATTCAGGCGTTTATTCAGTATGTGGCGCGGTTTAATCGTCCGATTACGGAGATTGCTTCAACTACTTCGACTTTGCAGTCGTTGCTGGCAGCAAGTGAGCGGGTGTTTGAATTCTTGAACGAGCCGGAGGAAGAGCCGGATATTGAGCCGGCACGTTCTATTGATAAAGTATCTGGTGCAGTGGAATTTCATAATGTGAATTTTGGATATCTGCCTGGGCGACCGATTATTCGTGATTTCTCGGTGTCGGTGAAGCCGGGGATGAAGGTAGCGATCGTGGGCCCGACAGGAGCGGGGAAGACGACTTTGATTAATCTACTGATGCGATTCTATGAGCCGGATTCTGGATATATCTCGATTGACGGGGTGCCGACTAGGGAGATGAAACGGGCTGATGTGAGGAAGTTGTTTGGAATGGTACTGCAGGATACGTGGCTATTCTCAGGGACGGTGGAAGAGAATTTGCGGTATGGGAATTTACACGCTTCACTCGACGACATCAAGCGGGCAGCGAAGGCGTCTAATGTAAATCATATTATCGAAGCTCTGCCGAAGGCATATCATTCAGAGATTAGCGAAGATTCGGATAATATCTCAGCGGGGGAGAAGCAATTGATTACGATTGCGCGAGCGATGGTGGCAAATCCGCCGATGATGATTCTAGACGAGGCGACTTCCAATGTAGATACACGCACGGAGCAGCTGATTCAAGATTCGTTTGAGAAGCTAACTTCGGGTAGGACATCATTCGTGATTGCACATAGGCTGTCTACGATTCGGAATTCTGATTTGATTCTAGTGATGCGAGATGGGGCCGTAGTGGAACAAGGAAGCCATGATGAACTATTGAAGCTAGACGGATTCTATGCAGAGCTTTATAATTCGCAATTTGCGGAAGGATAAGTTAATAGTTAACTAGCTAAATAGGTCTGGATACGAGCAAAGACTTCTTCGATGGTGCCCGTGGCATCGATGGTGGGAATGTCGTAGTCTTTGGCGACTTTTAGGTAGGCTTTGTTGAGCTTTTGCTGGAAAGAATTGCCTTGAGACTTCCAAACTTCTTGTTTGCGGTCCCAATTCTGGTCGGTTTGAGTGCCGAGGCGCTTGGCTTGCTCCTCTTCACTCAACGTCAGCAGAATGATTTTGTCGGGGTGAAAATACGGCTCTGGCATCACGAGTTTGTGGAGTTTAATGATAAGAGATTTGCTGACGCCGCCAGCGTACCCTTCGTAAATAAGTGTAGAAAACCAGTTGCGGGTAGTGATAACAATATCGCCGTTTTTGAGGGCTGGCTCGGCAAGTTTGCGCCATTGCTCATAGCGATTGACGAGATATAATAACACTCTGGTACGATGGTCGATATCCTGCTTGGAACCATAGTTTAGTTTGGCAATATCGGTGATAAATTGGTCTTTGCTGGCGGTGCCGGATTCGGCGTAGGCGACGACCTTTTTGCCCTGCTTCTCGTAATACTCCTTTAAGAGCTTAGCCTGAGTATCTTTTCCAGTGCCATCTTGACCTTCGATAACTATATACATTTTTTGTACCTTTCTAAACACGCCGGACAGAGGGCGCGATATTCGATTTTGGTTTTGCCGTCGTCGATAAGGATGTCGGGTCCATCAGTGACCAATTTGCCATCGAGGAAACGAGTGTTGAGCGTAGCTTTGTGACCGCATTCGCAGATGGTCTTGATTTCTTCGATATCGTGGGCGATTTGGAGGAGGCGAGTGGCGCCTTCGAAACCCCCGTCGTCTTGGCGGAAATTGAGACGGAGACCATAAGCCATCACGGGGATATTGAGCTTGATAGTGACAAGCATCAATTGGTCCACTTGCTCCGGAGTAAGGAACTGCGCTTCGTCTACCAGTATGCAGTGGACGTCTTGATACTTGGTGGAGATTTTCTTAAATAAATCGGTCTTGCGGTCAAAACAGAAATCGGTTTCGCGTTCGGGACCAATGCGGGTAAGCAATTTGGTGCCGTTTTTGGTATCGGTTTTTGGTTTAATCACGCAGACCTTATGGCCGCGTTCTTCATAATTAAACGCAACTTGCAAGAGTTGCATGGTTTTGCCACACCCCATCGCGCCATATCTAAAATATAACTTTGCCATATTTATAATTATAACACGGAATACATATTTCTCGGACACGCTCGAGGGCGCTCGCCCAAGCTTATGGTCCTCGAAATAGTATTCCATGTTATAATCTAATCATGCATGAGAGTTGGAAGCCATTTTTGAAATCAGAGTTCGAGAAGCCGTATTTTAAGGAGTTGTCGGAGTTTTTGCATCAGGAATACGAGCGGAAGACGATTTTTCCGCGGAAGGAACTGGTGTTTCGGGCGTTCGCGACAGACCTAAATGAGGTGAAGGTGGTGATACTGGGACAGGATCCGTATCATACGCCGGGTGCCGCGGAGGGGTTGGCGTTTTCGGTGCCGAATTCACAGCCGATTCCGCCGAGTCTTATTAATATCTACAAGGAAATTGATGCGGATGTCGGTCGTCACGCGAATCCGCGGGGGAGTTTGGCGAATTGGCAGAAGCAGGGAGTGTTACTATTAAACACGGTTCTAACAGTGGAGGCGCATAAGCCCAAATCACACAGCGGCAAGGGTTGGGAAATTTTTACTACAGCTACGATTGAATACTTGAATCGGGAACGACCACACTTGGTGTTCATCTTGTGGGGGAGGGATGCGCGAAATAAAAAGTCGCTGATTGACACTTCTAAACACTTGGTTTTGGAATCGGCGCATCCGTCGCCGTTATCGGCATACGCAGGATTTTTCGGTAGTAAGCCGTTTTCGAAATGTAATGAGTTTTTGAAGGAAAATAGCCTAGAGCCGATTGTGTGGTAGGTTAGAGCCACTGGGCGAGGCGGGCGCGCTCGGCGGAGTCGGCTGGGTAGGAATCGATAATATCTTCGATGTAGGTTTTGCCGTTTGCGAGATTTAGGGTCTCGACTTCGGGCATTGAGGCTAGCAGGCGAATGACGGCTTCGTCGGTGTCGATGTTAGTCATAGACCGCTTGGGGTCGGTGGAGTGGGAGTGGACGCGAAGCTCTTTATAAACGAAGCGCTTAATGCCGGCCTGGAGGCAGTATTTGAGGCAGTTCTCGCAGGTGGCGACCCTATTATATATAGTGCAGCCGGTGAGGTCCTGGTGGGCGAAAATCAAAGCATTCATCTCAGAATGGATGGCGAAATAATACTTCATCGGGCGCTCGGAGAGGGTCATCTTGGATTCATCAGAGCCCTGGACTAAGCCGTTATAGCCGAGCGAGACGACGCGTTTGTTCTGATCGACTATCACGCAGCCCATTTTAGACGAAGGGTCTTTGGACTTGGTCGCGACCGCCTCGGCGATGTTCATAAAATAGTTGTCCCAAGAAAGTTGTTTTGATTCCATATTCCTCCAGTGTTTATAATTATACACGAAATGTTGAGAAAATGTTAGAAATGTATTGATTTTGCGTGGCGTCGTGCTATAATGGAGTTAGCATAAGCGAGGTACCTATGAAAAAAGGAGATTATAGCAAGAGTTTACTGGTGATAAGCTGCGGGCTAGCGGGGTTAGTAGTTGTCGCAGGTGGTATTTTGACGGCAGTGAAAGGCTACGCGGACGATGACACAAGCGTAGATGAAGTGAATATCGTGGTACCGGAGTCTTGCTCGGTGGAAGGGTTAATTGTGACAGGGGAAGAACATACTGCCTCAATCCATAATAGCCAGTATTTGTCCGAGATAGGGACTACTACTTTCAAGACTTATTGCAATGATAGCAGCGGTTATGCGATATACGCGGTTGGGTATTCTAATGACGAATATGGCAATACGCTGATGAAACACGATTCGGACGACACGTATGATTTTGACACGGGTACAGCGGATTCCGGGCCCACCTCAGATTGGGCGATGAAACTGACTGCGGTTTCTGGCACTTATGCACCGACGATTCATTCTGACACCAATGGGGCATTTACTGCGTATCATGTGGTGCCGTCGACCTACACCAAGGTGGTGTCGTTTGCTTCTAATACGGATTTGCCGGCTACGGGTGTGAATGCGATTGGGTCTAGCTTTACTTCTACGTATGCGGTGTGGATTTCGTCTTCACAGAATGCAGGGACGTATACGGGGAAGGTGAGGTACACCCTCGTCCACCCAGCCAGTGAAGCCCCAGTTCAGCCCCAAACCACTCAAGCTAATAAGATCTGTTACTATGCCAATGCTAGTGCCTATGAAGGTACAATGGGATGTCAGACCATACCTGCCTCTGGGACAAGCAATGGTGTCAGCCCCACTTCGGCCATACTCCTTGCCTCTAACTTCTCTAGGACTGGTTATGGCTTTGCAGGCTGGAGTGATGCTTATGACTATGCTGCTAACGCCAATGCTCACTTCTACGGCCCACAAGAATATATCACCTTTACGGCTGGACAATATTCTGGTACCGATGCGGGCTTAAGCCTCTATGCGGTCTGGGTTAAATCTGCTGGTAATATTCAAAGCTGGAATGGTTGTTCCTCTCTGACCAGGGCAGATCAAGCCACCAATATCTTTAGCCAAAGTATCACAGCTCTGACTGACCAACGTGATAGCCAGACTTATGCTGTAGCTAAACTCGCAGACGGACAATGCTGGATGATTGAGAACTTAAGGCTAGAAGCCGAAGATACTAGAGATGCTAGCGACATTGCTCTTTCTCAAGGCTACAATACTACCACTTTCACTGGTCTAGCTGATGCTGAGAGTACTAACTTCTCCAACTCTACTGCTACAAACTATAAGAATACTAGTACTGCCTACTATGGAGCAGACGATAGTGGCGCCGAAATCATTATTTCCGCCTCAGACCATACCTACAGTGGCACTGATTATTCTGGTTATTCATTCCCACGTTACAATAATACCAATACTTCCTCACGCGCTTCTACACCTACTGGTAATGGTGTAGCAATGTACAGTTATGGCAACTACTACACTTGGGCTGCTGCCATCGCAGACACCGCATTTTACCGTACGAACAACCAAAGTATCACTAACACCTCACTTTGCCCAACCGGTTGGAGGCTCCCTCAAGGTGGTAATAAAACCAGAATTACTTCCAACGATGATAACGACTTCTGGAATCTCACTGTAGACGCTCTAAATGGTGGCACCAATCCGGCTAACTATGATAGCAGTACATATCCATACTATTTTGGTACCGATGAAGCTACCCCAGTAGATAACAAACTCCGGGCTTTCCCGAACAACTTCCTCTACTCTGGCAGCTTCAATACGTCGTCTGCTAACAATAGGGGCAGCCACGGCAGCTATTGGTCGTCTACTGCGGTCAATAACAACACTTCGTACTACCTGTACCTGGGTAGCTCGAATGTCAACCCAGGTACGGGTAGCCTCAATAAGAGCAACGGCTTCAGTGTTAGGTGCGTCAGCGGTTCCTAGCACCTAGAGCCTACAACCCCCTTAAATGCTTCAAAATCAACCTCTCCATCGGCTCATAGTCCAACCTTAGTGATGCCACCGATGCCCCTATCATCTCATCCGCAATAATTCCTGTGTAAGATAGAAAGTAATTATTTTGATAAGCTAATTGACGAATAAATTCCCGTTGCGTCCTCCCATTGCCCTCCCGAAAAGGGTGAAGCGCATTGATCTCGGCAAGATAATACCACAGCACCTCGTCGTCCAGTGTAAGACGCACATAAGTAGCACCACTGCAAAATCGCTAAGACGTGAAGCACCTAACGATTATTGTAGGTATCACAACCACCAAGTCCGTTCTTGAACCAAGCTAGGCTAGACGGCGCCACTAGGGCAAGTTTAGGCTCTGGCGGGAGTAAGGGTTCGCTGGCGCGTGGCTCTGGCGGGAGTAAGGGTTCGCTGGCGCGAACCCTTTCCTTTCGGCGTCACTCGGAAAAAGAAAAGCAAGCTTTTCTTTTTCGCTCGTTTCCTTGAAAGGGCGAACCCTTCGGGTTCGCCTCCCACCAGAGTTACGGAACCATAAAAAAGAAGCCCTCTGGGCTTATTTTTTATGGTTTGGTGATTCCGGCGGGAGTCGAACCCGCGATTTTCTGGATGAGAACCAGACGTCCTAGACCACTAGACGACGGAACCAAATACGAAACGAATACAAGTTCCAGCACGATGAGTACTGAACCAGATTGTTAACCCCCCATACAAAGTGTGAGCCCAAGGGGGGTTAGGCTCACATCTCTATTATAGCACGTCCAAAATCAAAAATCAATACTTCCGTAGGTCGGAATTGCTGATACGATGGTTTGCCCAGGCGCAAGCTTGATTTCACCACCCTCAGCATCTAAGAACCGAATTTGCTCCCCCACCGAATCCTTGTGCCAAGTGCCTTGTAGAACGCCACCATTTTGGAAAACATAAACATCACCCGACCCGGTCGTGGTGATATCCTCGTGGTAATTATCCGAGGCTCTCTTTTCCGAAACTACCATCGCCACTATCACTGACGGTGTCATCTGAACTAACTCGCAGACATCCTCAGGATTTTTCTCACCTAAATTTTCGTTAGGGCAATTATATACTTCGTGCGCCGCCCCCGACTCGTAACTCCGTAGATATTTGTTAGTATTTAAATCATACTGATATTGCACATTGAAATTCGCCCATCCGCCAAACCTCAATCCAACTCCAGAAACTTTCGCCACCAATTCGGAGGTATTACCAGAAGCCGGCGATGTAATACTAAGCTTAGAAGTCGCCAAACTATCGAAACGTGCCTTATTAGATTCCTCTGGCGTCATTCGTGCAAAACCCTTTATGTCCGAGCTATCGTAGCCATTATCGGTGCTGAATTGCTGAAGCAATGTAGCAGTAGTAAAGAGATTATTCCAGCGTCTTCCCCCGTAAGTCCCGCGATACATATAGGAATAGTTTTCGGTTAAATCACGGTAGTCGCCCGACCGCACTGCTTCCAAAGCATCCCCCGATCCTCCAGCGTGCACAATCGTACAATCAAACGGCGTGTCCCACTGTAAATAATACGAGCGCAAAGACCGAATTGGTCCAATTATGGCAGACTGTGGGTTCTGATAAATCGCCGCAAACCTCGTAATCCCTGCCTCCGCAATCGCTTCAAATATCACGCCTGCAGTATTGAGACCCGCCTGCGGACGCGCTCCATCAGTGCCGTTGGGGGTCTGTACACAGTAGGCAGGTGCGTTTACTAAACTAGTATCAGCCAAGGCCTCGCCGGTTAATTTGCTGTATACCGCATTAGTGGTTTCTGACTTACTCGGTATTTTGGGATATTCTAAACTAGCTGTCTCAACTGGAGGTTTAAGCAATGTCCACAATGTTAAACCTAGTCCGCCACAAAATGCCACCACCCCTACTACAAGTAAAACTATCCAAAGTCTGTTAGTTTTGTCCAGTTTCTTTTCTTTCTTCATTTTGTTACTCCACATTTATTACATTATACAAGAAAACATAACTTTTTTCCACATTTTTTGTGCTGATTTTAAAAAACTAAAAAAAATCAGAAAAAAGTCTTCACAAAAAAAATTCTTATGTTATAATGAGTTTATGCTTACAAAAACGAAGGTCATAGTAAGTTCGATCAGTTTAATCGCAGTAATAACCGCAATATCGAGCTACATAACACAAATAAATCAAGTATCCGCGACCGAAACCAACACGACATTTCAGGTTAATGTTAAGGATTCCTTGACGGTATCTATCACTACCCCATCGACCTGGGCATCTGGTGATGTGAATACTCTCTTGCGCAACAAGGTCAATGTCAGTGTATCTTCTAATGCTACAAATGGCTTCACAGCTTCTATGACTACCCAGACCGCCGATACGAACCTTGTCCACGTCGCAGATAAAGGGACTATACCTACCCTAGCTAGCAGTTCGACGAAAAGCGCGTTCCCTGTCAACTATTGGGGTTATTCCCTAGATGATACCGACGCCGGTAATGATTCTAGTACTTATAGTGCTCTTGTCGGAGCTAGCAGTACTCCAATCACCCTCATTTCCAATGCCGAGAGCAGTACGATCAATTCGAGAGACATTTTCTTTGGCGCTAAAGCCGACGCCACCAAGGCTTCCGGCACCTATGTTAGCACAGTTGTGATTAGCGTAGTTACCGGCACCATTGAAGAGGACTCCACCGACCCAGACTACAATCCTACTACCCCAGAAAACCCTGCCACCCCAGTCGTTACACCAGAGACACCAGTTTATAGTGGCACCGGGACCACCACTGGTGGTACTACTAATGGTGTTACGACCTATACTTATAGACGCACTTCTGGTTCTGGTTCCAGCGCCACTACCACTACTACCACCCAAGTTAGCGACGGCGATAATCGCAATGCTTATGTAGGGTACACTGCTCCGCAGGGTGTCACTACTAGGCAGTCCACCACAGAAAACGTCTCTGAAGGCTCCTCTCTTGCCACTGGTCTTGCCGTGACCTCTGCTGTAGCAGCCACTTCGGGTATTATCTTCTTCATCCTCGCAAAGCGTAAAGACGATGATGACGATGAAGAAGAGGAAGAATTGCAGTAGCCCCTAAAGCCCCCGCAAGGGGGCTTTTTTGACTGCTCCAAAAGTGTTATAATATATACTATGGAAATTGTTACAAGATTTGCGCCTAGTCCTACCGGCTATATTCACATCGGTAACGTGCGCTCGGCGATTTACCCCTATTTATTGGCTCGCCAAAAACATGGTAAAATGATTCTTCGCATCGAGGATACGGACCGCGCTCGCTATGTCGAGGGCGCCACGGAATTAATCGAAGACACTCTAGAGTGGCTGGGGCTTAATTGGGACGAGGGTCCTATCGTTGGCGGTCCCCACGCCCCATATTTCCAGAGTGAACGTAAAGCAATTTATCATGACTACGCCCGTAGGCTAATAGAGGCTGGTCGTGCTTATGCTGATCCTACTCCGCCAGAGCAGATTGAACAGTATCGCAAAGAATGTAACGAAAAGAAGGTTCCTTTCCTCTATCGTAATTTCAGACCTCAAGATACCCCTGAGTGGCAGCCGGGTATCCCGCTCCGCTTCAAGGCCGAGCCGAAGTCGTACCGGTGGCACGATGAAGTTATGGGTGATATGAGTACTGGACCGGAAGTCCTAGATGATATTATCCTAATCAAGAAGGACGGTTATCCCACCTATAACTTTGCTCATATCGTTGATGATGCCGAGATGGGTGTCACCCACGTCATGCGTGGCGTAGAATATTTATCTAGTACGCCTAATTATCTTGCGCTCTATGAGGCTCTGGACCTCCCTCGCCCTAAGCTCGTTTCCCTCCCCCATATTTTAGCGCCTCAGGGCAACAAAAAACTCGGCAAACGCGATGGCGCCAAATCTGTCACTGAATACCGTGACGATGGCGTTTTACCTGAGGCAATGCTAAATTACCTCGCCTGCCTCGGTTGGAACGACGGTACCGAACAGGAGATTTATACTAAAGATGAGCTAATTAAAGCCTTCTCTCTTAAGCGCATCCAGAATTCAGGCGCGCGTTATGACGAGACCAAATTACTCTGGATGAACGGTCAATGGCTACGTCGGATCTTTGACGAGCAAGGTGCCGAGGCGCTTTACGCTCGCACGCAAGGTTTTTGGCCGGAAATCGCTACCAATTTCGACGACGAATATAAAATCAAAGTACTCTCAATCATCTACGACCGCCTCAAGACCTTATCTGACCTTCGCAGTATGACTGGTTATTTCTTTGCAGACCCCACCATTGATCTCGACATGCTTCTTCAGAACAAATTCCTAAAAAAACTATCCGAGTCCGAGCTTGAATCACTACTTAAGACCTCAATCCAGAAACTTACTACCCTAGAGACCTGGGACGCCGATTCTTTGCAAAACGCCCTTAACGAATTACTACAAGACACCGGCAAAAAACCCGCTGAACTCTTTAGCCTAATCCGTATAGCTATTAGTTTTGCCCCATTTAGCCCTGCTTTAAATCTCACGATGGAAGTACTAGGGCGCGACATCACCCTAGCTCGCCTCAACGCTGTCGCTTCCGCAATCTAATTATAAAGAAGTTGCAATTGATTTTATCTGTTTTTTAGTTAGAACGTTGTTATTAGCAGATAATTTGTAGACTACTCCACCATTCACCCAAGTCGCATCACTACCATCAACGTAGATTGTCAAACCTTGCTCGCGGATAGTAGTATAGCTATCAGCAAATTCAGTTTTTACGTAATTGCTGAGCAAGGCATTAGAGTCCCACGAAGATTTCTCCTCTATCAAGGTAAAACTCGTATCTTCCGCCGAATTCTTGAAACTTAAAGTCACCTTGCCATTCTCTGACGCTATATCGGTAAGCGTATAACCACGCGGTACATATGACGGATACGACGCCTCAATACCAGTGTTCATCGCCGCCACGCGTAGTGAAATATCTGGCATATTCAGATTTACGAAGTATACGATAGCGATTACGGCTAATGCTGCACACGAAAACGCCAGTGCCACTCTACCCCATCCAAAATGCATTTTATGGCTTACCTTCTGATGCTTTTTGGTCTCCTTGGGTGCAGTGGTTTGCGAGGCATCAGCTAAAGCTTTTTGGATAGCTTGGTCTTTCATTTGTTTAGCAGTCATTCCAGAAACTAATCCAGAAGTAGCCACCACGTTAGTAGTTCCCAAACGCATTTTCATTCGCTCGTTAGCAACCGTCTGAATTGGATGTGGTTGTACCTCAGCTGCTGGCTGACTCATCTGCACCGAAGCTACGTCAGACATAGTTGAGCTAAAACGCTTCACCTTAGGGCTCCTTTTGACATTGACCGCTATATCAGTATTGCGCACTGGGCGCTTGACATAGCGCCGATTCAGCGTCGTTGAGCTCTTTACCTGGCGATGAGCCGTCTTGGCTGTCGTAGTAGAGTCAGATTTATCCATTTGTTACCTCGCTTATTCTTATATCTATCATACGCCCTTTTGTAAAAAAGCGCAAGGGTTATTTTTTGCCATAATTATGTTATAATATACCCATATGAATCCAGAAGCCAAAAAGCGTCGCCAAAGTCTCAGAATAATCATTTCTGAGTCCATTATGGTGCTCACTGTAGCATTGACGGTTATTGTTTTAGCCTTCCTCGTATCTGGTTATTGGCTTAACTCCAATCTCGAGGTTGAGCGTCAGGGTATGCTACAAGTCTCATCCAATCCCACTGGTGCCAATGTTTTGATTGATGGTGAGTCGTCCTGGCTCCAACGTACTAATACCTCCAAAGTTTTACCGGTGGGCGAGCATACGATTACTCTCACTAAAGACGGTTACGACACTTGGTCTAAGACCATCGCTATTTCCGAAGGGCTATTGTACCGCTTGCATTATCCTCGCCTCTTTTTGCTCGATCGTACCCCAGAGCAGTACTTGGATACCAGTAATCTTATTTATGCTACCGTTTCGCCCGATCGTGAATCTATTTTGCTAATAAATAATACCACTAAATGGTCGCTAGTGCGCCTTAGTGACGAAAAGCCGGAGCCACGCGTGGTAGATGTTTCTGGTATCTTTTCTGGAGCCAGTTCAGATCCTGACGCTTTATTCTCTAGCACCATTCTTGCTTCTAACTGGAGTCGCGACGGTTCGCGTGCCATACTCAAGACACAAAGTGGTGACTCGACCGAGTGGGTTCTATTGGATGTAAGGAATCCCAGTCACAGCATCAACCTTACGCGCGAATTTAGCAGCGATTTTTCCGAAATTCAAATCGCGGACGATTCCGCCAATACCTTACTCGCCGTCCAGGATGGCAATCTGCGTAAAATCGACACTTCTGCGCGCTCAATGTCTACAGTGCTCGTGACTGGCATTAGCTTTTTTGACCATTTTGATAACGAAGTGGTTTTCACTGCAGTTGCACCAGTCGTCTCCGAGTCTGATTCTAGCACCGACGCCGAGTCCAGCGCCGACGTTGAACCCACCACTGATAGTGATGTGGTTTCAGCTCCCTATTATGTCGGCTCTTTGAAACTTGGCAACGATAAAACCACCCGGCTTCTGCCTTTATCTTCCCCCGCTAAAGTGGTCATTAGCAAATTTTACGACGACAAGTACTTGACTTTGCTAGATGGTAGCCAAGTTCAGGTGTATCGTAAAGATGATTTGTCGCTGTACACCGAGCACTCCCTCTCGTTTGAGCCAGCGATTATTACGGTTGGTCACGATGGCGAATTCATCTCAATGTCTACCGGCGCACATTTTGCTACGCTCGATATGGAATCTAACGAAATCGCCGATTGGTCTGCCCCCAGTGAGCATTTTGGCTGGCTAGATGACGATATGGTTTATGCGGTCTCCGACGGTGAGTTAATCGTCTATGACTACGACGGCCTCAACCGTCGGGTTCTTTCTAGTGACGTTTCTGCCACTCTCCCAGTTACCATTACTGATAATAAGTGGCTGTATTATTTCAAGGGCAGTTCCATCGTTCGCGAATGGATTGTCGCGCACTAGATTAGTTCCCCGTCAAGAAATTCCAAATCCCCTCAAAGAAAGACGGTTCATTGGAAGGCAAGGTCTCTTCTTCCTTGTTTTCCGAAGGTGCAACGTCATCGGCCTCAGATGCGTTATCATAACTTGGCGAAATCTGCTCGGCTGTCACCAGTAAACGGTAACGCGAAGTCCCGAGTGGCGTGCAAGTAACTAAAGTTAGTAAGGGTTTATTGGTTTCTACCACCAGTGCTGCCACATTGGATGGCTCCACCACTTCTTTTTTGATTACTTTATAAGTGTATCTCACTGAATTATAGTTCACATAAATCAAATCCCCATCTTCTAGCCGCTCTAACCCAGAGAAAATGTACTTATATGGATTTGAACTATAGACGTCACCCGCCGAATGACCCGTAATCACAAAATTACCAATCTCGCCCGGGTAGGCCGAAGCTCCAGCGATACGGTAGTGTGCTACACCATTATTCATTGCACTCATCACGTCTGAAAGCTGCACGCCAAACCGAATCGGTACATCAATATTCAGCTTCGGAATGATGAGGCGCGGGTCAGCCGACACTTCCTGTGTAATAGTCGGGTCAATTGCCTCAATACTGGACGCTGGTGCATTGCCAGGCGACACATAAGCCATAATTGGCGCAAAAATCAAACGATTATACTGCAGGAATAAAATCAAAAGTGTTACCGCCACCCCAGCTAAAATCGGGATTAGCTTGCGGTGCCGGCGGGTCTTCTTGGCGCTTTCGGTAGCTTTTTTGCGGATTCTTCTGCGCAAAGAATTTTCGATATTTGTAAGATTATTTTCGGAGTTTTGCTCCGCGCTTTCATTCTCCATCACCACTGTGCCCAGGGTCATTCCGGCTTTTTTGCCCGATGTTTTACTCGCCCGCGTCAAAGAACTCAAAATTTCCTCTTCCTCTGCCTTTTCGCGTGCGTCTTTCAACCGCTCTTTCGCAATATAATTCTGCGCAGCTCTAGAATAATAATCGTTGTAGTACTTCTGATAATAATTCTGCCACGCTGAATGGTATTTTTTCCACGATTCTGAATTGATGTTGGTTGTGATTGGCTCGTCCTTCATCTTATCTGCATTGCTTGTTTGCGCCGATTTTTTGGCCGCCTCAGCATAGGCCGCCAAAACCTTTTTCCTGGCGATTTGAGCGGCGGCCTGTCTCTGCAGGTCGCTAGAAGATTGCCCACCGTTTTCAGAATCCATAGCCAAATTATAGCATATTCACCGAAAATATGCTATAATAACATACTATACGGGCGAATGGCGGAACTGGTAGACGCGCCGGACTCAAAATCCTGTAGTAGCAATACTGTGTGGGTTCGATTCCCACTTCGCCCACCAACAACAGGGACGGACCCTGTTTTTTTATCAAATTATTTGTCCCAGTCAAATCCTTCACCGTAATGACCGTAGCGTGCGGTTTTCTCGTAAATCGGGCGTTTCAAATCTAGATATTCGATAATCCCATTTGGTGTCAAGTCATAGCCCTCAATTTCTTCCGGCTCTCCGTCGATAATCACGGTTTTTTCCAAAGGCTCCGCATAGCCAATCGCATACGCCAGCCGTACCAATACTTCATGCGCTTTACGTTTGCGTAAATAATCCACCGCAATTTTTCTAGCCATATAAGCCGCCGAGCGATCTACTTTTGATGGATCTTTACCCGAATAGCACCCACCACCAATCGCAACTCTAGGTCCGTAATTGTCTACAATTAGTTTGCGCCCCGTGAGTCCCGTATCGGCGTCAAATCCACCTTGGTGCCAATCACCCGCCGGGTTAACGTGGAGTTCCAGTCGACCATTCAAACCATTTTCCTTTACAAATTCGCGCACTAATTTTTCTAGCTCTTCGCGCGGTGCATTCTGGAAACTTGTCACAATCGAATCAATTGAGCCATTCGGTGCAATGGTGATTTGTGTCTTGCCATCATAAGGATATTTTTCGTAAATAAATTGGTTTAACCGACGTGCCAACACTACCTCACGCGGTAGCATTTCGGGTGTCTCGTTACAAGCATAGCCAATCATAATTCCCTGATCGCCAGCGCCACCCGTGTCTACCCCGGCCGCAATTTCGGGTGATTGTTTGACGATTTTTGTATGTACTTCCATATCATCACCTGCAATTCTGTGTACAATCGCTGGAATATCTACATCTCCGGCTTTCGAAGTGATTTCACCAGTCACAAATACCACGCCGTGCCCACCGCAAGCCTCCGCCGCTACGCGCGCATCTGGGTCTTCTTTTAAATATGCGTCCAAAATTGCGTCACTGATTTGGTCGCAAAGTTTGTCTGGATGTTTTGGAGAGACGCTCTCCGCCGTTCGATAGAACATATCTTTCCTTTCTGGTCGGACTTACCACCTTGGCATCGCTAGGTTGGCAGGAGGTCATGGGGCCGCTCCCTCGCTCCTTCTTGATATTTATGCTATTATTATAACATATGAAAATTGCCTTTTTCTCGGATTGCTATTTAGATTTAACCGGTGGCATTGTAACCTCTATTAACGCTCAAAAACAGGCCCTCGAAGCCCTTGGCCACGAAGTGGTTATTTTCACTACTGCTTATCCGAAAACATCGGAACAACTTAAGAAACTCGCTAGAGAGCATATTTATGTAGTGCCTAGCTGTAGGTTTTTGGTGCGCGGCGTGACGCCAATTTCGCGCCGACCTCGGATTATCGAAAAATGGCTCCTCCGCGAGCATCCGGAAATCAAAGATTACGACATTTTTTACGTTCACTACGAAGCTGGTTGTTCTATCGCTGGACTTCGCCTCGGAAAAAAGCTCATAATCCCCACCGTTCAAGTGATGCATGGTCGCGAGGATATGGGCGTCGCCAGCATCGTTCCCTTTGGTTTTCGCACTATCACTGCCACACTGCTAAATTGGCTCCATTCGTGGTATATTCCTCACCCTATAAAAATCCATCGTGACGATTATTTAGCGGACACTATCGCTAAAGCCAAAATGTGGACTATGATGGCAAGTCACGCTAACTACGCTGACTACGTGGTTTGCCCGTCGCATCATTTCGCTAAAAAACTCACTCGCTACGGCGTCAAGAAACATATTTATATAGTGCCGAATGGCTACAGAGATGCTATTTTTCCGACCAATCCACCCCAAAGGATTTTGACCCCGGGCGAACCGCTTCGACTCATCTGGCACTCGCGTCTCTCCGGCGAAAAACGCATCCTGCCCTTCCTCCAAGCCCTTACCAAAGTTACAGGTAAGTGTCACCTCGACATCTACGGCGATGGCCCAGATTTTAAAAAGGCCCAGCGTTTCGCTCGTCGCCACCATCTCTCCGCAATTTTTCACGGTAATGTCGAATTTGCTAAGTTTCAGGCAGCTCTTCAAAAAGCTCACCTCGATATTCTAGCTTCATATAATTTCGACAATTACCCACTCACCCTGGTCGAAGCCGAAGCTTACGGGCTACCGGTCTTTATCTGCGACCCAGATATGCAAGAAATCGTACCTAAGGGTGGTTTTATTCTGAGCAAATCCGAATCTCCCACCGATATGGCGGCCACCCTAAATGACCTACTGACTCACCCTAAAAAAATCTCCCAAATGTCCAAAACTATGCTCACCCACCGCGATGAAGTACTAATTAGCCACCGTATCAAACCCCTCGAACAACTTTTTAGTGGTATAATGAAACTATGAGATATTTAGCCGATTTACTGACTTTAACACGTGTGGTCCTATCAGCCGCGATGCTTTTCTTCTGTGTCATTCATAGCGCCGGACCGGAACTGGCCTTTATCCTCTTTATCGCCGCCGAGCTTACTGATGCTTTTGACGGCACTTGTGCTCGCAAATGGCCCTTCCCTAAGGATAAAACTCCTGCGTACCGCAAATACGCTGCCAAATTCGATATGTTCGCCGACGTATTTCTAGCTGGCACCCAGGTTTTATTCCTAACCGTTCGTGTCAACTGGGTAGTCGGAGTTATCATAATCGTTTATTACCTAATTTCCGCCATTGGCGGCGACCTATTAGTCTATGGTAGGATTCTCGGCCATCCCGATGATTGTACCGATAATTCCCTCACGAAACGCAATTTTCCGCTGGCTAAGAAAATCATTCTCACCCGTCGTTATATCTATACCATTTGTCTCGGCATCGTTAATGCTATGATATTGTTTGCCACCAGCTGGTCTCTGCCGGTCAAAATCGGTCTCTTCGCTTTTGGCTGCTCTATATTCGTCTTTGTTTGGTTTTTCCTCCGCCAACGCCGCCACAACATCTCTCGCGACGCCGTCGATATTGAGCAAAAACTCACCAAATCCGCCAAGGCAAATTCCGTCAAAACCAATCCAACCAAAACTAAATCTACTAAAGCCAAGAAAACCTCAAGCTCCAGCAAATAACGCGCACGCTGTCGCTTCAATAAACCTATTCGGGTTATACAAATTCATCCCCACGATTTTGCCCGCCACTTCCCCGTTCCAAAATGCCATCGGCGAGTAGTTAGTTTTGGCTAATTCCATAGCTTTTATAGTACCATTTTTCGCGACCAGCACCTGCCCATTATGTAAAGTCACCACCGCTACTGGGTAACTCAGAGTAAACTTATGCAAAACTTCCGCTACTTGCACGAGAGACGAAGACATCAAGAGCATTTTCGGATAATACACTGCGCGCAGTAGTTTCTGTAGCTGCGCCACCGAGGTCATCAATATAACATTTTCATTCATCAGTACTCGCTCTGGTGTGTTTTCAGCCATCAAATCTATCGCATCGCGTGTGAGGAGCGTCATTTTTTCGGAGTTTATGACCGCGCTCGCAATCGCCCGCCCAGTTTTCGCATTTTTGGACAAATCTCCAATCACCAGATTACAATCCGCCGTGTTAAATAGATCAATCAGTTCCTGGCTTTCCGCAAATGACCCCGATTCCGTAGACGGTAAAAACGTAAAATCCGGGAGCGCCGGCAATTTGCTCTTTAATGCGTCTGGCACTACTACTTTCACCTCCTGAATCGGATAATTCCCAGTCAAAAACTCCGCCACCCTCACCTCAGTCCGGAAGTTTTGCTCATTACCGCCAATCACATTGACAACGCCCTGTTTTCTCTCCGGCACATTCCACTTCAAATCCTCGTATGGGTTCGACTCTAGCTTTTCGAAAAAATCCATACTCTAAAACTCCAGTTCAATCGAAATCGGGCAATGGTCCGAGCCTAATACACTCTCGTAAATCTCCGCTGACTTCAGATTTTTGCGGAGAGCCTTTGATACAAAGAAATAATCAATCCGCCACCCCACATTATTAGCCCGCGCCTGACCCCAGTGACTCCACCAAGTGTAGCGCACTGCCTCTGGATGTAGCACACGGAAGGTATCCACTAGCCCTGCTTTGATATAGTTCGTAATTCCCTGCCTCTCCTCATCTGTAAACCCAGCCGAATGGTGGTTGGTTTTTGGTCTCGCGATATCAATTTCTTCGTGCGCCGCATTGAAATCCCCGCATACGACCACCGGCTTCTCTTGCTCGAGCTCCTTCAAATACCGCAAAAACTCTTTGTCCCACTTCTCAGCTCGGAGACCCAGCCTTTCTAATCCGTTTTTGGAATTTGGAGTATAAACATCCACCAGAAAGAATTTTTCGAATTCCGCCGTGAGTACGCGCCCCTCGCTTAAGGGATCGCCAAACTTATCCGCCATTACTGTCTCAGTCGGTAAGCCATATCGCACCGATAACGGTTTGATTTTAGTGAAAATCGCCGTTCCAGCATATCCTGGCCGTTCCGCCGAGTTCCAAATCTCCTCATATTCTGGCAAATCTATCTCTGCCTGACCTTGCTTAGCTTTAGTCTCCTGTAAGCATAAAATGTCCGGCTTTTCCTCAGCGATAAATTTCTGCAAGGCACCTTTGCGAATCACGGCGCGTAGCCCATTCACATTCCACGAAAAGATTTTAGGCATATCTACCCCTTTCGATATCACGTTTTTTGATGGTTTCACGCTTGTCGTATTTTTTCTTACCTTTACCAACCGCAATCACTAATTTGATATGTCGACCACCACCTAGCAGTCGAACAGGTACAATCGTAGACCCTGCCACCTTTTCGCGCTCCAGAGCCGTGATTTGCTTCCGCGTCGCTAGCAATTTGATATTCCGCGCTGTTTCCGCCCCTAGCGTCAGGTTATTCAGCCAGAGTTCCGCTCCACGAATCGTCACAAACGATCCCTTAAGCTGCACGTGATGGTCGCGAATTGCCCGCACCTCCGGACCAGCCAAAACCATCCCCACTGAAAGCTCGTCGCCGAGCGTATAATCATAATGCGCCCTGCGATTAACCGTCACCGAATCCGACACTCTTTTTTTCTTCATACCCCAATTATACCACACCGTCCAAGATGTTTTTTAAGACAAGAAAAAAGGGGCACGACTGTGCCCCAAAAGATTGAAGTGGGTCTTAGCCACTTTACCCCAAGAAGGCTATCGACGGCCATAGACCGCCATTTGGCTTTAGCAGTGGGATTATTGAGTATGGTTTGTCGGAACCATTATGTTTACTTTGCCGATACTCTCCAGGCGATTGCCAACCTTCTGGCAACACCAACGCATTGGGATGTACCTTGGAAATTAGCACTCTCTCGCCAAGTATTCCATATTCGACAGTAACATATTGCTGATTTAAAGATATCAACTGCTCTTTTACCGAATCGTTGATAGTTTCATTACTGTTTTTTCGCTCCATTTTGCTTCTCCTTTCAGGTGCACTCTGTAAGTATTTATGTGAAATCTCGAAGTCCCCCTCCGAAACAGAACAAAAAATAGGTCCAGCCTCCTTCTCTAATGTACGATCTACTCTAAAACCAAAATCAATTATACAACAATTACTTCAAAAAGTAAAGAGCAATAAGTAATATAATCTAAAACCCTTCTATCGAACCTTAACTTTCTCTTCCCCCACCAATTCCTTTAGCTTCCCGATGAGCTCGTCTGAAATGTCTACTCTAAACGGCATCCTTAAAGGGCGCTTGATCTCACCTTCTTTAAGCACCAATACCACCTCTTGCACCCCTAGATAAATGTCCGCTAGCCGCCGTATCGCAGATAAAGTTTCCGTGTCCGAGGCGTCCTCAATTAAGATATACAGTCTTTCTTTACGCGGATCTTTCGGCGGTTCCTTCAAAACTCGTGGCGCTTCCGTTGTAGTAGTATTCCCACCACCCCTGTTATAAACCCGCTCTGCCGAGGTTCGCCCGCGTCCCCGCCCTCGACCGGTATTCGGTGCCATCACCGGCGCAGCTAACTTAGTCCCTGTAGGCGTATAGGACGCCAGAACTTCATCCGAGACAGTCTCCACCGCCTCAGCCAGTAACTTCACATCAGAGGTAATATTGCCGTCCTTATCTGTCGCGTTGACCTTGCCCCGCACTTTTACCACATTATCTACCTCTAATTTTCCCCCACATTCCGCGAACGTCGATGGAAACACGATAAATTCTGTCTCGTCTGACTTGTTTTCTACCTTCACGAAGGCCATTTTGTCACCTTTTTTGGTTAGAATCGTCCGCACCGCCGTGATAATCCCCCCTATCGTCACCATTTTGTTGTTGTTTTCGGCGCAAATTAAAGACATCGGATGAGTTTGCTCTTCAAAATAGGTATCATATTTGTCCAGTGGATGCGCTGACAGATATAATCCCATCAAATCCCGCTCCCAGAGTAGCTGTTCCTTTTCTGGATGTTGCACTGGTGCCGGCTTAATCTCCACCTCTGGTACTGCCCCCGCTTCTCCCATCATCCCAAATAAATCTGTCTGCCCCGAGCCCACATCTTTCTGAATCTTCGCCCCATAAGCCTGAATCGCCTCCAGGTTAAACAATAAATCCGACCTTGTCGCACCAAATCTATCAAACGCCCCTGTTTTAATCGCCCCCTCCCAGGACTTCTTGTTAAATTTAGTCGAATCCACTCTTTTCGCAAAATCACACACCGATTTAAACGGCCCGTTTTTATCCCGCTCCGGAATCACAATTTCCTCTACTAAAGCCTTTCCCATCCCCTTAATACCAGAAAGCCCAAACCGAATCGTCTTTTCCCCGCCTACGATACCGAAATCACCATAAGACTGATTTATATCCGGTCCGAGGACTTTCAGCCCCATTTTCTTACATTCCGCCATCTCAATCGCAAGCCGATCAGTCCAGCGCATATCCGCTGTCATCAGCGCCGCCATAAACGCATCCGGGAAATGCGCCTTGAGGTAGGCTGTCCAGTAGGCAATCAGGGCATAACACGCCGCGTGTGACTTATTGAAGCAGTAATTCGCAAATTCCAGTAGTTGCGACCAAAAAGTTTCCGCAATCTCCTCTGTCGCACCGCCGATTTCCACTGCGCCCTTGATAAACTCGGGCTTCACCTTCTTCATCAGGTCAATCTTTTTCTTCCCTACCGCCTTACGCAAGGTATCCGCCTGCCCACCAGTAAATCCGCACCATTCCTTACTAATCTGCATAAACTGCTCCTGATAAATCATAATCCCGTAGGTGTTCTTCAGCGAGTTTTCTAGCCCAGGGTGCAAATAGGTAATCTTCTCCTCACCGTGTTTTCGCCGAATAAACGAATCAATAAACTGCATCGGCCCCGGGCGATACAGCGCCACCATAGCGATAATATCCTCAAATGTGGACGCCTTCAAATCGCGCAGATACCGCTTCATCCCCGCCGATTCTAGCTGGAATACCCCGGTGGTCTCCGCTCTCTGTAGCAGTGCGTAAGTTTCTGGGTCATCTAGTGGCAAATTAGCCAAATCAATCTCGGTGTTATACACCTTTCGCACCATCCTAAGCGCGTTATTGATTACCGATAGATTAGATAGCCCGAGGAAATCCATTTTTAGAAGCCCCAGCTCCTCCACCTGCCCCATCGGGAATTGCGCCGCAATCGGCCCCTTAGCAGAAACTTCCAGAGGTAAGAATTTCACGAGGTCATCTGGCGCAATAATCACCCCACAAGCGTGCACGCCGTGGTTGCGAATTGTTCCCTCTAGCCGCGAGGCAAAATCAATCACCTCTTTAGAGGTCGGGTTAGTTTCGTACTCCTGTTTCAAATCCGGCACATCTTTGATAGCGTCTGCGAGATGTACGTGGTGCCCCTGTACCGGGTCTGGTACCATCTTAGCTAGCCTATCTGCTTCCGCATACGGTACTTCTAGCACCCGTGCCACGTCGCGCACCGCGTTTTTCGCCATCATTTTACCGAACGTCGCAATATTCGATACTCTGTTAAACCCGTATTTATCCGAACAATACTGAATTACCTCGTCCCGCCGAGTATCTTGAATATCTGTATCGATATCTGGCATCGAAATACGGTCTGGGTTCAAAAACCGCTCAAACAGTAGGTCGTATTTCAAGGGGTCAAGCTCGGTAATGCGGAGGGCATATGCCAAAATCGACCCCGCCGCACTGCCGCGCCCCGGTCCATACACGATGCGCTGCGATTTACCCCAGTTAATAAAGTCCTGCACGATTAAGAAGTACCCATTGTAGCCCATCTTATCTACCACCGAGAGCTCGTAATCAATCCGCGGCAATATCTTATGGAGCTCATCTCGCTCCTTATCTACCTTTTCCAGGATTTCCCGGCATTCGGGTACCGTCATATCTACGGTTTCCTCCAGTTTCTTCCCGCCATACCGGTACACTAACCCCTGAAACACCAGTTTATCGAGATAAGTTTTCTCGTCTTCCCCATCTGGTACCGGGAACTTCGGAATCAAAATCCGCCCCAGTTGTAAATCCACATCACATCTATCCGCAATCCGCTTTGTATTCCTCACCGCCTCGGGACAAGTTTTCTCCCAGTGGGCAATAATCTCCTCCGCCGGAATTACGTGTAAATCAAAATCCTTCAAAGTCATCCGGTTCGTATCGGACAAATTCGCCGCGGTACCAATACAAAGCAAAACTTCGTGCGCATCTTGGTCCTCATGTCTGAGATAGTGCGCATCACAAGTTACTACCAGAGGTAGCCCCAGTTCCTCCGCGTGCGCCATCAGCCAATCATTTACTTTCTTCTGTTCCGCCGAATGGGTAGTAGAATCTGGATGCCCGTGGTCCTGCATCTCTAAGTAAAATCGGTCTTTATAGATATTCCGATACCAATCAATTAGCTCCAGTGCCCGTTTGTCATCACCCGCCCGAATCGCCTCGCTAATCTCCGACCCCATACACCCAGACAAACAGATAATCCCCTCATTATACTTCTCGAGTTCATCGTGGTCAGTGCGTGGTTTATAATACTTGCCATTAATCTCGGCATTGCTCATAATACGGCAGAGGTTCTCAAACCCCTGATTGTTCATCGCAAGGAGTGTAATATGAAACCGCTGTTTGTCGTGCGCCGGGTCGCGGTCGGTCATTTTGCGTGCCGCGACGTAAGCTTCTAGCCCTAGAATTGGCTTAATCCCTGCATCATTACATTCTTTGTATAGCTCCACCAACCCCGACATTGTACCGTGGTCGGTTACTGCCACCGCTTCCATCCCCTGTTCCTTTACATACTTCACCAGTTCCGGAATTTTCGTCAGCCCATCCAGCAAAGAATAATGCGTATGGTTATGCAAATGCACAAAATCGCTCGGCTTCAAACTCGTCATACTAGAATTATATCACATTCCCCAGATGCGGAGATACCTTTACGATTAAAAATTACGTAGCATTCCTGATTATATTTGACACAAATGCTGTAATGATTAACGCCAACGCTACAATTGCCATACCAATCAAGGCATAAATAATTATGTTCTTCGCTTTCTGTAATTTGCTAGGATCTCCAGACGAAGTCATATACAGTATACCACCTTCTACTACAAAAACCACCGAAATCAGACCAGCTACGCCAATTACCCAATTAATGATTGAGGTTATTAAATCATTTGGGTCAACGCATTTTTCTAATCCACAGTTTCCAAACATACCGTTTGCTCCAATTAGTACCACGCGAATTGTGTTTATGATTATGCTCGCAGTCATTACTATGGCTAAACCAATAAAGGCATTGCGCAAGGTTTTTTTACCAGTTATCAATTTTTCTACTTCTCCACCTGAGAATATATATAAATACCCACCGTAAATTACATATCCCAGCACCAGATACGCTGCTATAATCACGATATCACTAAAAACATTCGACGCAATCATTACTAATCCGGTTTTTAAGCTTTCTTCATCTTTAATGATAACGCCACAGTCCCAAGATGTCAGTCCTAGAAAACCATTTCGGCAGTCGCCTTCGAAACTGGGGCTTGCAGATTCCTGCCCGCTTCCTTGGTTATCCTGATTATCCCCACTGCCACCGTTTGAGCCACCGCTATTACCACCGTTGTTGTTACTACCATTAGACCCACTCCCCCCACTGTCCTCTTGCACTTCAGGGAAACTCCACACTTTGTTCTTTGGCAAATCCGTCCCATCTCCCAAAGGGTCACCATATTCGTTAGATATGTTCTTATAATATTTATTTGCAAAAAGCTTTAAGTCATCACCGAAATAGTATAACGGATTAGTCTGACCGACATAATTATCCGTATCGGTGCCCGTATATAAACCAAACATAAGTTTATATGGGTCGCTTTTTACTATGGCAAAATCAAGATGGTTTCCTTCTGGATTTTGGCTATCAGCGCCAGGCCCCTCAGAATACCCAGTATGCCCAATTTTACCAATCTGTTGTCCTTTTTTGACTGACGCACCAGCATAAATATCTGGAGATATTTCGCTAAGATGACAATAACGCGTAGCATAACCGTTGCCGTGGTCTATATACATAGAATTACCGAATATATCACCTGGTGAAATCCCATCAGTATATACATTGCGTACTACTCCATCAGCGGCGGCATAGACCGGTGTCCCTTCTGCCGCCCAAATATCTATTGCATCATGGAATTCATATTGTCCGGTTACCGGATTCAGCCTGTACTGATATGCTGATGGAATCCCAAAGGTTCCTTGATTATTCCATTCGTCATAAGTTGCATTAGCCGTTTTCTCCGTAGTATAAGGCGCGTCTAAAGGCCATCGAAAAAAATTCTCCAGTGCCGGATCGTAACCATTGCTATCCAAGGCCGCATAGGACGGCGACAAATTAATCACCGTCGCCAAAATCATAGCGAAAACAGTACCCAATAAAAACTTCGCTACGCTTTTCACGCGATTAATTCTCCGCGACTTTTTTCTCGGATGATTTTTTTGTTGTTTTCTTCTCAGTTGGGTTACCGCCGACCGGTTTTTCAGTTGCTTCCTTTCTGCATTCGCATTTGTCTTCGCAACCACACTCATCTAATTCTTCCCCGCCATCCTTCTTAAAACTAATGAACTTACCAGCGATCGCGCCAGCTGCCGCGCCGAGCAGTGCTCCTAAGAAAAACTTACCTGCGCCACTTTTACCTTTATTTTCCGCCATTTTTCTCCTCCTCTTTCTTTTCTTTAATTTTATCTTTTAACTTTGGGTTGATATATTTATCAACGAACATTTCTACGGTCCCACCGATAGAGGTCATTCCCTTCACATTTGACACGATTCCGTTGGCATTCTTGGCAATATCTTGTCCCTCTACCACTACCTTTTCCACTTCTTTCGATAGCCCAATTAGTTTGACTAAAAGCACAATCCCCACCACCAAAAAGATGAACAACGTGATGCTTAGGATTGCTACCAATATCCATTCTGCTACATTCATTTTTAGTTCTCCTTTTCACTATTATACACTATTTTTCGAACATCGTCAGCGTAATCCGTTTCAGACAGTACGTACTCAAGATGTGCTAAGAAATAATTCTTCGGGTCACCTGTGGTAATCCAACGACCTTTGCTTTTTGCCACAATCACGTCACCGTGCTCGGCCAATTTTGTAATAGCGTCCACCGTCCAAAGCTCCCCATCCAGCCCCGTATTAGACGGCACCAAATAATCGAACACTTCCGGCGTCAATAAATACCGCCCATAAGATGTCAAATTGCTCGGGCTAAGGTCTGGCGTCTTCGGCTTCTCCACAATGTGGCTTAGTGTCCCGTTCTCTTTCAACGCAATCATACCATATTTATTCCAGACCGACTCTGGCATTTCCTGCGAAGCAATCACAGCCTTAGCACCCGGATGCTCGCGGTGAGTCTCCATCAAAGTCTTTACATCACTAGACCCTAGAATTAAATCATCTGAATACAGCACTACGAACGCCTCGTCATCTTTCACGAAATCCTTTGCTGACACAATCGGCGAACCATTCCCATAGGGCAATGACGCGTCCTGCTCAATCACAGTAATCTTGGGGAAGTTCAATACCTCTTCCACCGGCTCAAACCGCTCAGATTTACCCTGCTTATCAAGCAAAGCCTTGACGTTTTCAGCCTTATTATGGAAATAATCCTCGTAAATCTCGCGCGATTTTGTATTAGGTGTCGCCACGATGATAATCTCGTCAATTCCCGCCTCTGCGCATTCCTCCACGCACAGTTGCATCACCGGTTTTGCGCCAATCGGAATCATCGCTTTTGGTATAGTCTTAGTAATCGGTAGATAGCGGCTCGCAAACCCCGCATCTGTAATTATTGCTTTCATAAAATCTCCTTAACAAGATTATACCATAGAAGCTAACGAAATCTATTTTTTCTTTCTACTAACTTTACGAGTAGTTTTGCGCGTTTCGCGTCGCGCAATCTTATCCTCAATATTTTGCGCGCGATTATGCACGCCGTAAATTAGGCTAGTCACACCTACAATCAGCATATACGCCCCAAAGAAACGCATAAAGGTGGTCAATTCAAAATCGCCCGCGTTTAAAATCACCGTGCCAATCACACACCCGGCAATACCCGCCAAAATCCGAATGAATCGGTCCGTCGGATCTACCGTAGACAAAAACCCGTGGAAAATATCAATCACCCCTGAAGCAGTTGTGTAAACCGAAATCACAATCACGCTATTAGTTAGATCGTTCTTGGCGTAAAACAAGAGCGCTAGCGACGCTACTACGTCAATTACCGCATCAATTACTGAATTAATCCAGCCATGCTTCTTGACAGAGCTATAAAGCGCCCCCGCTGAATCCACGATGCCCATCAGGAGCAAAAAAATGCTCACTATTGCAATCATGTTTTCCATATTCACCATCGCGCCAAACATCGCGAAGCAGCCAAATATTACTGCGAGCGCCCCCCGCACCACGAACACCATCCAATGTTTGTCGATAAACCTACGATTAATTTTTGCCATAAAAATTCCTTTATTACTTATGCTTATTATATCACAAATTTTAGACGTGGCGGATTTTCTTTCGAGCCGTCTCCACCAGCTTCGTCTTTTGATAAGCCAATGGCTTCAAAACCATATCATGCGCCGGAGTATAACGTAACTCTTCGCACCCAAACGAGCGTTTAAACTCCGACACACCGTAAAACCGATGCGATTTCTCGTCTGGCTCCACAATCCCCCACAAATTATAGCGAATACAACCGCGCTTTCTGGCCTCTCGCATCGCCTCCATATGTAAAAGTGGCGCCGCAGAATACTTCGTCCCTAGTTCCGATGATACCCCGTAGTGATAACTCGCTTCCGCCCCGTAAAAAATCATAAAATTCTGTGCCAACGTTTCTCCGTCTTTCTTGGCGGTATAAATCAACACTTCCCCACCCTCGCGAAACGCTTCAAATTGTTTACGCAAAAACTCTCCCGAAAACGCCACATATTTTTGTCTCTCAGCGTGTAGCTTCTCTAATCGGCAGAACTCTTTAATCGCTTCGTCACTTGTGTCAGCCGTGATTTCAATCTCGGCCTTCTCCGCCTTGCGCAGTTTCCGCCTAAACCCTTGCGACGCCCCTGCTAGTATTTCCTCTTCCGGCTTCTCTAGATTCAAAATCCCGGCAAACTCCACCGATAAATACATCGGTGCCCGTTTTAATCCCAATTCCCTCATCAAATTCAAAGATTTGTCTGACAATTCCAACTGCGGTCGTACCCGCACAAACACGCACCCCAGAGCCTTCCCCTGTTCTCTAATGTCGCCAAATACCGCCTCGACGACATTTTTATTCTTCCAGTCTATAATTGGCCCACCGGCGATCGCCATATATTTGCCACGCTTAGCAGTCTCTACCACGCCAGCATAGGCTCCCACGATCGTCTCGCCTTCATAAACCAGCCGTCGCACCACCTTCTTCCCCCTTGCAATATGAAACTCGTAAAAATCCCACGATTGTAGGAAATTCGCCTCCGGATGAGATGTAATAAAACCGTCCCAGGTAGAACGATTGTCTGCGTCTACCAGGCAAAGTACTTTATCGCATCTCGGGTCGCGTCGCTCGCGCCCGTCGCCACGGGGCTCGCGCGCTAAATCTCGCGCTGCCGCGCTCCGAAATTCCCTCGATTGCGATAAATTACTTTGCCCACTCATAAGTGCCTCCTTTTCTTCCGCGCTTTTTCTACGACGAGGTCTTTTAAGTATCCCATCCGCGAAATCACCATATCGTGCGCCGGCACATATTCCACCACTTCACCTCCGAACCCAGTCTTAAATGTCGTCACCCCCGCATAACGATGATTTGGCTGCCCGATCGGTGCTATTCCCCACAGATTAAATCTTTTATATCCCTCAGCCTTCAAATCCCGCATCGCCTGCCATAATAAAGCATACGCCCCCGGCATTTTGCGGTTCAGCTCCGTCGAAGCTGCCTCGTAGTAATCTCCTTCAAGTCCATCTGCGATAACCAAGCCATACGCAATCGCTTCACCCCTGTTTTTCGGAGTTTCGGACCGCGCTTTCATCTCGGCACTAGCTCCATCCTTGTCCTGTGTTCTCGCTACATAAATCCAAATATTATCGCCAAATGCTTCTCTCTCTGCCAGCAGGGTTTTCAACGATGGCGGCACGAACCCCTGCCGTTTTGCCGTCTCTACTTGCACAGCGTGAAACTCTTTAAATATCTCTTCCGAATTATCTCGCGTCACCTCTATACCCATCTTCCCGGCTCGCCGCACCTCATACCGCGTTTGTCGCCGCATCTTAGCTAGCAAATCCTCCTCCGGCGCGGTCAAATCAATCATCACGGTATGCTCCGCCGCGAGGTGCATCGGTGATTCCTTTAGCCCCAAGCACTCTAATATCTTAATATTCTCAGTATTCGCTACCAGTTGAGGGCGTACTCGCACAAACACACATCCCTCCGCTTTTGCCACCTCTTTTATTTTCGCAAACGCCCCACCGATAACCTCCTTACTACTCCAATCTATCAGCGGCCCGCACGGAATCTCCAGGTATCTGCCCCGCTTCGCATTGCGCACAATCATCAGGGCGTGTCCTTTTCCTCCGAAATCCTCTGTTAATGCCTTAGAGCCCAAGATTTCATTCATTCGCCCATAAGCCGGCGACTGCAGGAAATTCGCCTCTGGAAACTTTTTGATTACCACGCTCCAATCGCGCTCACCCCCACCCGGTTCCTTAGTCTTGCCCATCTTTACCCTCCTCTTTATAGTCCTTAATGATTTCTAGTGCTTTCTCCAAATTTCGTCTCGTGTAATAAGCGGGAATATTAATAATATGCTCTGCCACATATACCGCATTCGGGCATTCTTTCTCTGGAAAATGCACTTTTTTGTAATACCGTACCGGTGACACTGGCTTTTCGTACCACAACCCGCTAAAATAATAGCCTTTTTTCTGTAATTTTCCCAGTAATTCCTCTCTATCTCGCACAAAACAAAACTCACGCAAAACCGGCTCCCCTGTCCGTCGTAAATCTCTTAGCTGCTCTAGCGCTAGTTTCGCTTCAAACTTGCTCAGCCTCTCCTCTAGACTTAGTCTGTTATCGGCTGATTTTTCTACCCAGTGGATCTTGACTAAAGCCCGCATCAAACCCCCGCCTAGCCCCACATAGGTCAGGCTTCGGCACATCGCCCCAAACATCGGATAAAACCTTGCCCTCAAATGGTCGGACGGTTTCGGAGATTTTCTAGGCGCTTTAATCTCGTGCTTACAGGGGTCACGCAGCACCAAGGCCCCGCCCGAAATCGTATCAATCGCCTTATCTTTGCCAAATGACAAAACGCACGCCGCTCCCACCGTCCCGGCCTCACGTTTATCAGCATACCTCACTCCAGCACAATGTGCCAAGTCTTCAATTATTGTCAGCCCGTACTCCTTAGCAAACTTTTCAATTGCTTCTATGTCTACCGGATTCCCTAAAGTATTTTGCACGATTATGCCACGAATGCACGACCGATCATCTCTCGGTCCGCTTCGCTCACGCCCTCGTCCAAGGGGTTCGCTCGCTAACTTGCTCCCGTTGTCGCAAACGACCTCAAGACGACCGGTCGCTGCATTCGTTAGCGTTTCCACCGTAAAATTCAAGTCATCCTTAGAAACGTCCACGAAAACCGGTTTCAGCCCCGCTGCCTTCACCGCTTCATACACCGCATAGCAAGTAAATCCATTCACCAGTACCGCGTCGCCTGGCTCGAAATATGCCTTCAGCGCCAGCGCGAGAGCCGAGCGCCCATTCTTACAAAGTATCGCCTCACCCTTATATTTTCGTGTCAAAAACCGCTTCAAGGCTTCCAAATCTTTTCGCCGCCCACAAGTAAATAGGTGTTTTAGCCACCTTCCATCCGCATACTCTGCCGCCATCCCGAGAAAATAATGCTTCACTTCTTTAACCTCGTGACCAGTGTCGTTAATGCTCGCGCTAACCCTTCTGGGTCAGAGATATAGGGTGCGTGCGTCCAGTTAGCATAGAATTTCAGTTCCGCATGTGGCAGTTTTTCGTACATTGCTGTAGCCTGCCTAGGCGGTGTGGTGGTATCCTTTTTGCCCCACAAGATAAAAGTCGGCGTCTCGACCTTACTGAGGTCCAAATCCTTGTCCGAAGCCAGCATATTTGCCAGTGTCACCTTCATATTCTCTGGCGCTCGTGAATAATCCGTCGAACCGGTAATCTTGTGGAATGCTTTATCAATGATCGGTACTTTCTTCAAAGGTTTGCCCATTTTGGCGAGCCGCTCTACCATCTTTTTGCGCGTCGAAGGTTCATAAATCCCCGCACTGTCTAACAGAATCAAATGCTTCAATTTATCCGGCTTCTCTGCGCAGAGGTTCAGTAAAATCCGCCCCCCGTTAGAATGACCTAGCGCCACTGCCCCATCTGGAATCTCACGGTCTGCCCACTTCACATAATCCTTAATCGTAAACTCCTTATCTGAAGCCTCGGTCAATCCTGGCACATGTAACATTTTCACGCTAACTCCGTTATCACGCAACATTGCCAAGGTATTTTTCCACGGTTCCACCGTATAAGTCCACCCGTGTATGATATACAAATCCGCCACCTATCTACCTCCTTTTATCATTAATCTAGCCCCCAACTTTTTCTTCTTGCCACCGCTGCTTTCTCGCGTCGGCAAAGCTTCTTAGCATCCTTCGGGTCAGCCAGCAGTTTCTCAATAATCCACTCCAAATACTGGCTCCCCTTAAAAATCAAAGTTTCACCCCCGTGGATTCTCTTTTCGATATATTCTAGGGCCTTTCGCGGATCGGTCGTCGCCACTGCTGATACGCCTAACTTCTTTAATTCTGGCGCCGTCCACTCCTTAGTGCGACGCCCTACTAATATCACCCTATCTGGTTTTACATCAGCGATCAATTTGGCTAATTTACGATGTTCTTCTTCTTCTAACGACCCCTGGTCCACAATATCGCCAATCACCAGCCACTTTTTCTCGGCGTGCATTCGCTTCGCCATATCGAGCACCGAAGTCATACTAATCATATGTGCATTGTAGCTACTGTCCACGATGTCAATATCCTTAATTCCCTTAAAATGCGAGCTCCTCCCCGGCGCCACCGTCAGACCCGTAAAATCCGGGTTAAATTTCAGCTTCAGGTATTTCATCAAATCTTGAATCACGAACAAGTTGAAGGCGATATCTTTCGGCTCCGGATGGTCAAAATGGAAGGTCGTGTCCCCGTAGGTAAAGTCGGTCGAATCCGGATAAACCACGTATTTCTTAATTAAATTCTTTTTAATCGGCACCACTTTTGCTTTAATTCCACTTGTCGCCTCCACCATTATCTTAGAATCCGCATCTATATACACCCGTTTCGAAGTATTAGCCGGCAAATTGGCAAATTCCGCCGTAATCGCCTCCCCCACATTCTTAAACTTACCCTTTTCCACCTCTTTTTCAAACTGTACCGCATGCGATAAGCCAATTGAAACCCAGATGGTCACTTCTGGCTTCAGCCACTCCGCCAAAAACTCTGCCTCGTGCGGTCGTTCCCCGTCGATTTCTACGACATAGAACTCCTGTTTCCGGCGATAAAACCAACCCCGAAAAGGTGCCGCCAGAAGCAGCCAAATCCACTTCAGTTTCGAACCCCTCACCCCCGTCAAACCCAGCATATCAAACGGAATCCCAAACGCCGAATTGGCGTCGTGCGAATAATGGGCTTTCTTCCCTATTTCGTGCTCTAGCATCGTCATCATCGTGGTTTTGCCCGCCGAACCAGTCACCGCAATGACTCGCGGGTTCCACCTCTTGAATGCCTTATTAGCAAAGTGCCGAAAATATCTCGCCACTCTAAAATAAAACCGCTTCTTAAATTTAGCAAAGCTCATAAAAGTATTATACTCTACTTTACAATCATATTCAAATTCTTCTTAGATCGAAATCACTCAATTTGCCAATAAAAATCGCACAGGTTGCCTTTTGAGGAATTGGGTTATAGAAATTCTTAAATAAAATCCGCCAGATTGGTATTTTCTCCGAGTGAAGTGCATCTATTGGATGAGCGAACGAGGAAAAATGCCAAGGTGGCGGATTTTAATAAGAATTTTACATCTTTATCTCTGCATCCACGCCTGCGGGAAGCGAGAGATTTTGCAAACTTTCAATCGTCTTCGGCGTTGCGTTTGAGATATCAATTAATCTCTTGTGCACTTTCATCTCGAAAGCCTCGCCACCGGTTTTATAGACGTGTGGCGACTTCACTACCGTAAAAGTAGAACGCTTGGTTGGTAGAGGAATTGGCCCAGAGACGCTAGCACCGGTTCTGATAGCGGTATCTACGATTTGCTTGGCACTCTGATCAATCACCCGGTGGTCATAAGCCTTCAACCGAATGCGGATTTTCAGACCTTCGTCTTTCTTTGCTTCTGTCATACATTTTCCTTTCTTTACCTGATAACCTCCAAGACACGAGTTTTTCAGGTTTGATAATTGATATTATTACCGTACCATTATAACACAAAAACCTCCTCCCGTAAAGGAGGAGATAAAATGATATTAGTGGGGATGCTCCGCAAGGAACGACTGAGTAGCGGACCGAGCCGTATTTGGCATACGGCGAGGGAGCAACACAAATCGTGACGAAGCGGAGCGCCCCAATAATATTATTTTATAACTTTGGTGATCACGCCAGAACCCACAGTCTTCCCACCCTCACGGATAGCGAAACGATCCTGCTCGTTCATAGCGACTGGTGCGAGCAACTTAACGTTGAAGGTCACCTGATCGCCAGGCATTACGATTTCCTTATCAGCTGGCAGCTCGACTTCACCGGTTACATCAGTAGTACGGAAGTAGAACTGTGGCTTGTAACCCTTGGAGAATGGAGTATGGCGTCCGCCTTCCTCTTTCTTCAAGATATAAACCTGTGCCTCAAATTCAGTATGTGGAGTGATCGTGCCTGGTTTGGCAATCACCTGACCACGCTCGATCTGGTCGCGCTCAATACCACGGAGGAGCAAACCTGCGTTATCGCCAGCTTGACCCTGATCCAAAGTCTTGTGGAAGGCCTCGATACCAGTTACAACTGACTTCTGAGTGTCTTTTAGACCGACGATTTCAACTTCGTCGTTCAACTTCACCACGCCCTGCTCGATACGACCAGTAGCGACAGTGCCACGACCCTTAATCGAGAAGACATCCTCGATTGGCATCAGGAACGGCTTATCGAGATCATGCTCAGGAATATCAAAGTACTCATCCATAGCGGTAACGAGTTCCATGATAGCGTCTTCGTTTTCCTTATCACCTTCGAGAGCTTTGGTAGCAGAACCCTTGATGATAGGAGCGTTGTCGCCATCGAAACCATACTTGTTCAATAGTTCACGTACGTCCATCTCGACGAGCTCGACCAATTCTGGATCAGCCAAATCCATCTTGTTAAGGAAGACGATAATCTTCGGTACGTTCACCTGGTGGGCAAGAAGCACGTGCTCACGAGTCTGTGGAAGCGGACCATCGTTAGCGGCTACCACGAGAATAGCACCATCTACCTGTGCAGCACCGGTAATCATGTTTTTAATGTAGTCAGCGTGACCAGGCATATCTACGTGTGCATAGTGACGCTTATCAGACTCATACTCCTGGTGGGAAGTAGCGATGGTGATACCACGCGCCTTTTCCTCAGGGGCGTTATCAATCTGATCATAAGCAACTGGTTTATTCACGTCCGATGGAAGTCTCTTCGCAAGAACGCTCGTAATCGCAGCTGTTAAAGTGGTTTTACCATGGTCGACGTGACCCATGGTGCCGACGTTAATGTGCGGCTTGGAACGGTCAAAATTTGCCATTCAATCTCCTTTTATATTATTATGTTTGGAGCGCTAATAAAAACCAGCTCCAAATCTCTACCCTACTATTTTAGACTATTTTATCAAACTTGTAAAGAGTAAACTTTAAAAATGCCCAAAATCAAAAAACCATGAAAAAGCGACCCAAATTGGGTCGCCCTAAGGAGGATTAACTGTGGCTCCCCCAAGCCACATCGAACACATTAATACCGTGGGATATTAAATCCCACATAGTCATGGTTTACCTTTGCAATTAAGGCCTCATGCAAGGCAATGATTCGAAGGCTGGAGACGATTGGATCGTCTGCTGGTTTTTCTGAACCATCGGACTTAAACAAACTAAACGCCTGAAGCAATTTGGAGTCTGCGCTATAATTGTCTCTCGACCCCTGAGCGATGGAATTAGCCCTTTGCTCGAGTATGGCGTTCAGTAAATCACGTTTCTGGGCCACCTGTCCCAGTGCAGGGCAAAGCGCAAATTTATTGTCCCAAATATGCGCCGGAATCACGTTCATAACCTCACGTGTGTTGAAGCAGAACGTCGATTCTCCATGGCTATTCACTACTGCGCTTTTTTTGCGCAGGTCGTCGGCCAACCCTCGTCCAGTACTAAAATGCACAGTAGCCTGGATGTTGTCATCGTCCATAAAGCTAACTTCAACCCACCATCTGAATGGCAGTTGCTTTTTGCTTGCAACTGCTGCTCCGACAGTGTCAAATCTTGCCGCCTTCCCTCTCTTGGTCATAAAAGCCACCCCCTTTCATTATCGTACAACAATCTTCCGATCAGCCTGTCTGGCCGCTTTGCTGTACTTAAAAACAGGTACGCTGCCATAGCTGTTCTTCCCGCCATTTAGCTTTTGTACTTCGGAGTTCAAAAGCTCGACGTACTTGTCATACAGCTTCGGTGCGAGCGACAAGTCCTTGAAGAAAATTGGGTTTTGCAGTTCCGCTAAAATATCTAAGCGGTATCTTGCCCATTTCCCGCGAGACTCACCTCTTAGCACTACCTGCCTGGCGTCGAATTTCGCCCACTCCTTAATGGCATCTTCATACCATCCAATAGGTTTTTCGACCTCAAGCTGCAGCTGGTGTCCATCAAAAAACATATATCTTTTCATTTAAAATCCTCCTTTTAATCTACTTTGGGGCTATCTTTTCTTTCTCTTTACCCCAACAACGGTTATACTAATATTATAGCACAAACACAATAAAAAGTCAATATTAACAAAAAATAATAAAAAATTACCAAAAAAAGTCCTTGACAAACCATAAGCAGTGCGATAAAATCATAAGCACAAAAGGTTATACAATTAAAAAAAGGAACATAAAATGTTTAAAATATCGCGCAAGGTCGCTATTATTAGGGCCTCAATCATTGGGATTCTTGTTGCTGTTGTCTCAGCAACAGGGATTATCATAGCTAATAAGTTTAATGGGGTAGAGGCAATTACTCCTTCCGGTGCTGAAGCCACAGTTAACAGGGAGGGGGACTGGATTATGTACGACAACGATACGACTGGTACTGGGTTATATTCCGTGGAGCTTCCAAACGGGAAAACGGTGCGCGCATTTTGCGCCCAGCCATCATACTTAGAACCAACGGGTGGCACATACGAGGTGCAACAGCTTTCTGCATCAGATGCAGACTATAACAAGATAAAACTGGCGGCTTACATATATATGGCACCAGATAATAATCAAGTTTTGACTGACGCTAGGGAGGAAGTTCTAGGGCGCTGGTCCGGCGACAGTCTATATGCTTGGACCCATGCTATTATTGGCGCCATTTATACAAACGGACAAGATTATAACGGTATCTCTCAGACTAATATTAATAACGTTAATGATGCAATTGATACGCTATCCTCATATATTGCCAATAACAGCGATATATGGCTAATGGCAAAAAACTATCAAGCTTATAGAACCATCACACCAGCTGGTGCAGGTATTCAGGATGTAGTTTGGATTGAGGATAACAATCAATCAGGTACTATCAATATTCAAAAATGTGATAGTGACGGACCTACTACAGGTGCTTGTGTTCCACAGGGTGGTGCTTCTTTGGCTGACATCACTTTTGCAGTCTACAACAACTCTGGCGCGAGAATCTACAACAAATTTGACAACAAATTTTATAACAATGGTGCACAAATGGCAAGTGGTACTACAAATGCTGCTGGACAAGTTTCTTTTGCAAATCTACCATCCAACAATATTTCCTACAAAGTAAAAGAAACCGCTACCAATTCAAGTTATCAACTTACTGCCGCTGAGCAGACTACTACCTTGAACGGAAATGGTGCCACCAAAGATTTGCGCTTTTACAATAATGTCAACCTCGGCTCTATCACTGTCACGAAGGTCAATACTGCCACCGGTACATGCAATACGGTCGGCGACGCGACTCTCAATGGTACTACTTTTCAGCTCATTAATAACAACGATAACTCTGTAAACGGCGTTGCTAAAGGAGAAGAGATTGAACGAAAAGCTATTGACTCAAATTGCCAGGCAACCTTCAGCAATCTGCCGTACGGCTCTTACATTGTTAAAGAAATCATTGTCGGTGCTGGCTATTCTATCAATACCGCTCAACAAACAGTTACTATCCCAACCGGTGGACAAACAAATGTTTCCGTTACTTTCGGTAACTCGCCAATTCTTGGCAGCATTAAGGTCTATATCAATGACTCTATAACTAACGCTTGCTCTAATACGGGTGATACATCATTTGTAGGCACCACATTCAAGCTTTATAATGAGTCGGCCAATTCAGTCAACGGTGTTGCACCAGGCGGTCTGATTGCAACCAAAACCGTACCAAATAGTAATCCATGCGATGGAGTTACGTTCCCTGATTTACCAGTCGGTCGATATCGTATAGAGCAATCTGTAGCTGGCAGTGGCTACAACCCCGAAAGCGGTTCTCATAATGTGACGATTACATCATCTAATCTAGACGTTACGGACACCTTCGTTAATACTCCAATCTACGGCGACGCAACAGTAAACAAGCAAGACGGTAATACAAATTCATGTACCACTGTGGGTAACGCAACCTTTAACGGTACCACTTTCCGCATCATCAACCGTTCCGCTAATCCAGTTTATTATAATGGTCAAGCCGTCGCGGTTGGTGCCGAGATTGACCGTAAAACTCTTAGTGACGGCGCTTGTAGCGTTAAGTTCGAAAATCTCGTTTATGGTCGCTATGACGTAGAAGAAACCTCGGCTGGTACTGGTTATAACACTAATACTACTATTCAGCATTTAACAATGCCAACTTCTAACAGTATTCATCTTTCCACGACATACACCAACACTCCAATTTATGGCGACGTCACTGTGAGTAAAAATGACAGCAGTACTGGCACTTGCACTACAGTAGGCGACGCAACCTTTAACAACACTTCATTCGAGATTATCAACAACTCCACTAACCCAATTTACTATGGCGGCAACTCCATCGCCAAAGGTTCAGTCATCACGACAAAAACTCTAACAGATGGAAATTGTAGTGTAAAATTTGAAAACCTTCCTTACGGCTCGTATATTGTCAAAGAAACAGCAGTGGGTAATGGTTACAATATCAACAGCACCCAACAAACCGTCACTATTCCAAGCAACGGTTCCATCCATGCTACGCCATCCTTTACCAACTCCGCCATCCTCGGCGATGTCACCGTAAACAAGCAAGACGACCACACCAACTCTTGTACAACTGTAGGTAACGCAACCTTCAATGGTACCACCTTCCGTATCATTAACCGTTCAACTAACCCAGTTTACTACAATGGTAGTGCAATAGCCGTTAATGGCGTAATAGATTCTAAAACCCTTGCTAATGGCGCATGTAATGTTAAGTTTGAGAACCTCCCATACGGTCGTTATGATGTAGAAGAAACCACTGCTGGCACTGGCTATACCAAAAACACCGAAGTAAAGCGTGTCACTATCCCAACCAGCGGCAATGTACATACTTCCACTACTTATGTCAACACTCCAATCTATGGCGATCTTACTATTCACGAAGAAGATGCAGAAACCAAAGAATGTGTAGCTGTAAAACACCTAACATTTGTTGGTACCACCTACCAAGTTATTAACCGCTCAAATAACCCAGTATATTATAATGGTACTAAGATTCCGGTCGGCGCAGTTATAACTACCAAAACCTTCACCGAGGATCCATGTAATGGCGGCCTCACTACCGACGATCTCCCATACGGTACCTATGAAGTAAAGCAAACCAACGTTCCAGAAGGTTATGTGCTAAATAATACCCCAAACACAGTAGAAATCCCAGAAGGCGGCAATCTTCACCCAGAAACCACAATTATCAACCAAGCTATCCGTGGCGATGTGAAGTTTATCAAAACCGATCCGACCAATAATAGACCAATGAGTGATGTAATCTTTACCATCTCTCGCATCAATGACAACGACGTACTAGAAGAAACCCACATTCTTATGACTGACGAAAATGGTGTCTTAAACACTCAAGCCAGCTTCAATCTGCACTCTTATCAGACTAACCGCTATGACGCACTTTATGAAGAGCCAGATCCATTGCAATATAGTGGCTTTGGTACCTGGTATGGTTACGACAATCTAGACCGCCGTTTACCAGTCAATGATTCCCTTGCAGCCCTCCCATACGGTCGTTATGTCATCCAAGAGCTAAAGTGCGGTGCCAACCTCTTCTGCTACGGTGTGATTAATGAAAAAGCTACTATCAACATCACTACCAACAATCAGGTGATTGATCTGGGCGATTGGGACAACAACTGTGCTAAACTCAGCATTGACACTGAAGCCGTAGACGCCGAAGACAATGATAAAATCATTGAAATCAAACAAGATAAACCTCAGGCCAAGATCAAAGACAAAATTGACTTCTGTATTAAGCCAAAGTTTAAAGTTACCATCAAAGGTATCCTCATGGATAAACAAACTGGCGAACCACTTCTTATCAATGGCCAAACAGTAGAAAATTCCGTAGACGTGATGCTCCCAGAAGGTCAGGAATGTGGCTCTACCGAAATGACCTTTGACATTGATGATATTACTGCCCTTGGTGGCCATGAACTCGTCACCTTCCAAACCATGTGGTATAAGGATGAAATTCTTATGAAGCACCATGACATTGATGATGCCTCTGAGACCGTAGAAGTAATCAGCCTTACTACCTACGCTATGAACAAGGATACTGGTGATAAATTCCTCCCATACGACCAGCAAACCACTGTAAGAGACATTGTCAAATACTGTGTCAAACCAGGCCTAGAATATACCATCAAAGGTATCGTCATGAACAAAGAAACCGAATCACCACTCCTTATCAACGGCGAACCAGTAGAACAAGAAGTCAAATTCACTCCAGAAAATGCCTGTGGCGAACTGGACATGTTCTACCCAATTGACACCACTGGGCTCGCTGGCGCAAGACTCGTCATCTTTGAGAGCCTCTACCGTGACAACGAATTAATCCTAGAACACAAAGACTTTAACAACGCAGACGAATCCTTTGAGGTAGAGATTCCAGCCCCAGAGACTGGTGCCTTCACTGGGTCTGAGCAAGGTAGCTCAGCAGTTAATATAGCTCTAGTTATTTTCATAGTATCAACCGCAGGCGTAACTGTTTATGGAGTAAGTAGAGTGTACGCAAGGAAGTCCTTCCTCAAGCGTAAATAACTGTATAACCTTATCTTAAAAGATCAAGCCCTCGCCTGGGGCTTGATTTTTTTGTTCTTACACTAAACAGGCCACCAAAAAGCCCCCTTGATGGGGGCTACTTGGGATTATCTGGAATTTCTTTTCTCGATAATTTCTTGTGCCACATTGGGTGGTACTTCCTCGTAAGCAAAGAGTTCCATAGAAGAAGCTGCGCGACCTTGAGTCATACCACGAAGGTCACCAGTGTAACCAAAGAGGTTGGCAAGTGGACAGAAGGCTTTGATCAACTTTGCGCCGCCGTTCAAATCTTCCATTTCGTCGATGCGACCACGGCGAGAGTTGATATCGCCAATTACGTCACCCATGAATTCTTCTGGGGTAGTAATCTCAAGCTTCATGACTGGCTCTAAGAGTACTGGATTTGCATTCTTGATACCTTCACGAGTAGCAAGTGCGCCAGCCAAGGTAAAGGCGAGCTCAGAGGAGTCGACATCGTGATAAGAACCATCGTAAAGTGTAGCCTTAACGTCTACTACGGGATAGCCAGCGATAACGCCACCAGCCAAAGTATCTTCGACACCTTTTTGCACTGGCTTACGGTATTCCTGAGGCACCACGCCACCTTTAATTTGGTCGATAAACTCAAAGCCTTTCCCTGGCTCGTTTGGCTCAAATTTGATCCATACGTCACCATACTGACCACGACCACCAGACTGCTTAATATGCTTACCTTGGGCCTCGGCAGTGCCACGAATGGTTTCACGGTAGGCTACTTGTGGAGCGCCAGTGTTGGCTTCCACGCCATGCTCACGCTTCAAACGGTCAATAATGATTTCGAGGTGCAGCTCGCCCATACCAGAAATGATAGTTTGACCAGTCTCTTCGTCAGTATGAACACGGAAGGTTGGATCTTCCTCGGCCATCTTGGAGAGCCCAAGCCCCATTTTCTCTTGGTCGGCTTTGGTTTTTGGCTCTACTGCGATAGACACTGGAGGATCTGGGAATTCAATTGATTCAAGCAAAATTGGGTGTGCTGGGCTACAAAGGGTGGTACCAGTGGTACAGTTTTTCATGCCGACGATAGCGGCAATGTCGCCTGCACCGATTTCGGTAATATCCTTACGGTCGTTAGCGTGCATACGCACCAAGCGCCCAATTCTTTCCTTATCGCCAGTTGAGGCGTTAAGTACGGTGTCGCCAGATTTCAGTTTACCAGCGTAGACACGAATAAAGATGAGTTTGCCCACGAATGGGTCGGTCGCAATCTTAAATGCAAGCGCGGTGAGTGGCTCCGAATCGTCAGCCTTGCGTACGATTTGGTCACCAGTTTTTGGATCTGTACCCACAGTTTGACCTTGGTCACGATCGAGTGGAGAAGGTAGATAATCCGTCATCAGATCGAGGACTTTTTCTACAATCACGCCACGGCCATCGCCACCAGTCACGAGGAAGAAATCGCCGTCAAGTACGCGCTTACGAAGAGCTGCCTTGAGCTCATCAATTGTAATGGCGTCTTCACCCTCATTGAAGTATTTATCCATCAAAGCTTCGTCAGCCTGAACAGCTTCTTCCACCAACATTGAACGAGCATTCTTAGCCTTTTCGACCATGTCGGCAGGGATTTCGCCCACCGTGAGCTCGTGATCTGCGTAATCCTTATAAGTGTAGGCTTTCATATCAACGAGGTCAACTACGCCGCAAATATCTTTTTCAAATCCAATAGGTAGGTGAATTGCTACGGCATTTTTAGACAAACGTTTGTGGATAGAATCAAGTGATTTGTAAAAATCACCACCGATTTGGTTAATTTTATTGACAAAACAAATGCGTGGAATGCCATACTTGGTGGCCTGGCGCCACACGGTTTCAGACTGGGCTTCTACGCCCATCTTGCCATCAAACACTACCACTGCGCCATCAAGTACGCGAAGTGAGCGCTCAACCTCTGCGGTAAAATCGATGTGCCCTGGAGTATCAATGATGTTGATTTGATGATTTTTCCAGTAGACCGTCACAGCAGCAGAAGTAATCGTGATACCACGCTCCTTTTCTTGCTCCATCCAGTCGGTTTCGGCACCACCAGTGCCGCCTTTAACTAGGTCAATTTTGTGTTTAAGTCCGGTACGATATAAAATCGCCTCGGAAGTTGTGGTTTTGCCGGCATCAATATGGGCGATAATTCCAATATTCCGCATATCAGCCAAGCTCTTAATTCCAGTAGCCATATACTCCTTTATAATTATTATTTCCGCTTACTCCAAGCTCCACGCTCAAAAATAAGACAATCTTTACTCTAGTCTACCACACTTTCGCTAAAAATAAAAGATATTTCGGTTCTCTACCTTGCCTAGAAATAAGCCGATTTGTAAACTGGCGTACTGCCTATGCGTAAAGTCTATTCGAAATTGTTTACAATTTAACCAAAAGCATATATAATGTGGTTATGAACAAGCATATATCTAATTCAAACTTGGTTTCTACTTCTGAAACTAATCTCTCTTCATATATATCGGTAGCTCTATGTAGCGCTACATTATTATCAGGTTTAATCTTAGCGTCGTCTACAGTATCTGCGGATGACTCCGTAGTGGACCAGATTAATATCACTGTACCGGTATCATGTACGATGAGTGGTACTGGGCAGAATTCCCACAATGCAGAAATTCAGAATGGTACTTATATACCAAATATTGGTACGACTACTTTGTCGGCATTTTGTAATGATGCAGAAGGATTCGCTATTTACGCTGCAGGATTCACAGGAAATGAGATTGGTGGAGAAAACAGTAATAAGCTTGTTGGTGCTCCAGCTGGAATAGGAAATATTGCAACAGGCACTGCTACATCAGCAGGAGCAGAAGACGTATCAAATTGGGCGATGAAACTCGCTATTACCCAGGATTCTGGTGATACGACTGGTACGAATGCTTTTTCCATTGATTCCGCTCCAAATACAGTTGGTGGAGCAGACGTCAGCTTTTCTGAATACCACACAGTTCCAAACGAATACACCAAAGTCGCCCACAAAGAATCTGGTACTGATATGACTGAGAATACTGGTGGGGTGAAGCTTACTACTACTTATGCTGCCTACATATCTAAGACTCAACCAGCAGATACTTATTCCGGGCAAGTGAAATACACTCTCGTCCATCCAAGCCAAGCAGTAGCTGGTAGACTAAATGTAACCTATAATGGCAATGGGCTGACATTCGCTAATGATGCTACCACAAACCTGGTGGCTTATGATGCTACGGCGACTACGACAACTGGAACGGTGACTAAAAAGTCTTATGCCAATGCCTATAATGAGGAAGGTGAATATAGTACGAGTACAATTGGCGCTCCGGTAGGTAATAGAGTGGTAACAATTGATGGAGCAGAAAGTATTCA
>JAZPZQ010000041.1:0-48559 GCA_045544765.1 Candidatus Nanosyncoccus sp. | reverse complement strand
GCACGTTCTCGTACGGATGCCTTGTTACGACTTAACCCCAATCATCTCCCCCACCTTAGGCCGCCGAAACGGACTTCGGGTGTTGGTGACTCTCATGGTTTGACGGGCGGTGTGTACAAGACCCGGGAACGTATTCACCGCAACATGCTGATTTGCGATTACTAGCGATTCCGACTTCAAGGAGGCGAGTTTCAGCCTCCTATCCGAACTGGGACTAGCTTTGGTGCGATTTGCTTCATCTCGCGACTTCGCTTCGCATTGTACTAGCCATTGTAGCGCGATTCTAGCCCAAGGCGTAAGGGAAATACTGACCTGACATCATCCCCTCCTTCCTCCTCGTTACCGGGGCAGTTTCAGTAGAAAAATACAACTACTGACAAGGGTTGCGCTCGTTGATGGACTTAACCAAACATCTCACGACACGAGCTGACGACGGCCATGCATCACCTGTCACAGGGTTCCCGAAGGCACAGACTCCTTTCGGAGGCCTTCCCTGGATGTCAAGCCTTGGTAAGGTTTATCGTTTAGCATCGAATTAAAGATCACGCTCCACCGCTTGTGCGGGTCCCCGTCAATTCCTTTATGTTTTAATCTTGCGATCGTACTACACAGGTGGGATGCTTAACGCGTTAGCTTCGCTACGGAAGGGGTCGATACCCCCCACAGCTAGCATCCATCGTTTACGGCGTAGACTACCGGGGTATCTAATCCCGTTTGCTCCCTACGCTTTCGTGCCTTAGTGTCAGAAACGCCCCAGTAACCTGCCTACGCTATCGGTGTTCCTTCTAATATCTACGGATTTCAACCCTACACTAGAAATTCCAGTTACCCCTGACGCTCTCGAGTATCCCAGTTTAGCTAACAGTCTGAATGGTTGAGCCACCAGATTTCACTAGCTACTTAAGACACCACCTACGCAACTCTTTACACCCAGTCACTCCGGATAATGCTCGGATCCTACGTATGACCGCGGCTGCTGGCACGTAGTTAGCCGATCCTTATTCATAAGTTACCGTCATATTCCTCCCTTATAAAAGCAGTTTACAACCCGAAGGCCTTCGTCCTGCACGCGGCATTGCTCCATCAGGCTTTCGCCCATTGTGAAAGATTCCCTACTGCTGCCTCCCGTAGGAGTCTGGGCCGTGTCTCAGTCCCAGTCTGGATGATCATCCTCTCAAACCATCTAACGATCGTCGACTTGGTGAGCCATTACCTCACCAACTATCTAATCGTACGCAGGCCATTCCCAAACCGCCCGAAGGCTTTAATCCGAAGATCATATGCGGTATTAGCACACCTTTCGGTGCGTTATCCCTCAGTTTGGGGTACGTTCCCACGCGTTACTCAGCCGTCCGCCGCTCGTCAGCAGAATTCCACGGTTCCCTCGAAGTCAACAACCTACGATCATAGCGCTAGGTGTGTCAAGGAAACGGTGGAATTCCCTGTTACCGCTCGACTTGCATGTATTAGGCACGCCGCCAGCATTCATCCTGAGCCAGGATCAAACTCTCCATTTTTGCGTTATAATTCCGCATCTCACCGTTTTTCGCTCCTCGCTCGATGTATAATCGCGCTTCGGAGCGAGAAAACGGCAATCTGCGAAATTCTAACTGCAAAAACCAGTCATTTAACCAAAGTGGCAAATATAGGTTTTTGCTTGTTGTGTTTGAAAACTCAACATAAATTAAAAACTGACGATGATTAATTGCACAACTAAATTGTTAAATTATTTCTAAAGACTCGTAAAATATCTACTCGCAGCTCTAGACTGATACCATCTTATCGCAGATGGTAATTTTTGTCAAGGGTTTTTATAGACTTTTTTGGAGAAAATAGCGATTTAGTGGTAGTTTGAGGCGCCATTCCCCGATTTCGCTTCGTATTAGTAGCTTTACGAGTGGAAGTTTTGGGCGCCTTAGTGCGAACTGGAAGAAAAAGCCAGATTAAGGTAAGGCCATTTATAGCGATAATAGCGCCGAGCCACCACGGAAATTCGGTAGCGTTTGATTCCCCGTTAGTTATCGTGCCAGTTTCAGGCGCTTGGATTGTCGTGACAGGCTCATTGTTGATGGTGCTGTCGCTGACTATAACTTGCGGTTCGCTGATTGGTTCAGAGGTAAAATCCGTGACCCCAGATTCATTGGTTGACCCTTCGGCTGTCTCGAGGTAAGGTTCATTTGTTATTTCTTCTAGAGTATCAATCGGCTCAAGATTAAGCTCACTGGCGGGTTCAGGGTCTTCGGTTGGCTCTGAGGGAGACTCGTCGGTCGGTTCGAGATTAGGCTCGTCATCCACACCAACTGGACCATCAGTAGTTTCATCATCGTTTAGCATGATTGGCATTTCTTCAATTGTCAGTTGCTCTCGAGGTGGGAAGTAGGAATAACCTTGATCGCTAGAGGACATCAATTGGCATTCTGCGCCATAGGTGTAGTCTGCGGCTTGAAGGCAGGCACTATAATCAAAGTACCCCTGGGCGTTGAATTTGTTATCTTTGGCAAAGGCGGCATAGTCAATTTTACCGGTGGGGTTATCGATCAAATTGCCGCCAGCAACAGAAAGTTCGACTTCTTCCCAAGGCGTGATGACGCTGAGGTCTTCGACCGTGCTATCATACAAAGGGTGTGAACCAGGGGTGGTGCCGTCGGTAAAGCTGTCGTGATTGTAGTTGTAGATTTGGCCGTTCCACTCTTCAAACCAGCCGAAATAGAGGTGTTCGAGCTCTAAATTTTCGTGGATGCCCATATGTTTTAACATCATATCTTCGTCGTAGAATAAGACTTTGATGGTTTCTTCGGCAGGGTTAATAGAGGTGACCCAGATTTGCCCCTCGAGGATATTATGGAGAGCGCGGTATTTTTCACTGTTCTCGTAGTGGACCATCTCGAAATCCATATTACAATCGAAATCGTCACCACAGGTAGCGATCCGCTCCTCTTCTACCTCTGTATGGTAGTCGAGCAATTCTTGGACGCTCCACCAAGTGGCACCGCGATTCTCAATCGCCGCAGAAACATTGGCAATAGGGCTAAAGATAAGACCCGCAATTAAAGTTGATAAAATGGGTATGGTTGTTTTTCGCATAACACTCCTTTTTAGATTATTAAGGGGATATTATGCACAGAGTGGATTTTTAATCAACCCCAGTAAAGCCAAAATTGGAGCATAAGTGTAACGTTTTTTAGCATAAGACCGATACTATTTCGATTCTTTCTCTGTTGTGTCTTCTTCTGGGAGGACGATGCCGATGGATGCGACGGTGTCGCCTTCGCTCATCTTCATAATACGGACACCTTGGGTGGCGCGGCCGAGGGTGGGGATTTCTTTCATCGCTACGCGGATAGCTTGGCCCTTGGTGGACATCATAATCACCTCTTTAGCAAGTGGATCTAGAGTGTGAACGGCGACAATGGGGCCAGTCTTCGCGGTGACAGTAGCGACCTTAATACCGACGCCACCACGCTTATGAGGTGGGAAGTTGGAAACTAGGCAAGCTTTACCATAGCCATTGGCGGAAACTGCGATTAACTTCTGATTGGGGTCAGTAATTACATCCATACCGACGATTTCGTCCTTGGGGCGGAGGCGCATACCACGGACACCCATAGCGGCGCGACCCATAGCACGGACTTCCTTTTCGTTAAATCTGGTGGCTTGACCAGCGGAAGTACTAATGACAATGTCGTTTTCACCGGTGGTCTCCTTGACCCAGCGCAATTCGTCGCCGGTATCTAGCTTGATAGCAATGAGTCCGTTACTTCTGACATTGAAGAAATCTTTGATGGCGGATTTTTTGATAGTGCCTTTCTTGGTCGCCATAAAGAGGTAGCCTTTGCCATCAGCGTTATCTCCCTGTTTGATGATGGAGGTAATTTTCTCCTCTGGGTGCATGTTGAGCATATTAACAGCGGCGGTGCCCTTGGCAGCTAGAGAGGCTTGCGGAACTTCGTAAGCTTTCATACGGAAGAGTCTTCCCTGGTTAGTAAAGAATAGCAGATAGTCGTGGGAACTCGCCGTCATAATCTGGGCGATCATATCTTCTTCTTTGGTGGTCATACCGCGTTTGCCCTTACCACCCCTGTTCTGGCGACGGAAATCGGCTTGTGGGACACGCTTGATGTAATTCTCAGAGGTGAGTAAGATGACGCTTTCCTCCTCGGGGATGAGCTCTTCTTCGGAGAATTTGCCCACTTCGTGATTGATGATTTTGCTGCGGCGTTCGTCGCCGTATTTGTCTTTCAGAGCGAGGAGTTCCTCTTTGACTACTCTTAAGATTTCGGCTTCGCTCGCTAGAATAGCCTCGAGTTTCTTAATGAGGTCGTGGAGCTGTTTTAATTCTTCCTCAATCTTATCGCGTTCTAGCCCTTGGAGGCGACGAAGTTGCATTTGTAAAATGGCGTTAGCCTGAATCTCAGAGAGGCCGAATCTGGTCATCAGTTGCTTGTCGGCATCATCATAAGAGGCGCGGATGACTTTGATGACCTCATCGATGTTATCAAGGGCAATTTTTAACCCCTCGAGGATATGGGCACGTTCTTTGGCTTTCTTGAGCTCAAACTCGGTGCGACGGCGGATAACTATCTGACGGTGTTTGACGAATTCACTGAGAATCTCCTTGAGACCGAGGACGCGAGGCTGGATGCCGTCAACCAGGGCCAACATATTATAATGAAATGTCGTCTGTAAATCGGTAAGTTTATAAAGTTGGTTCAGGATTTTCTTGGGGAAAGCGTCTTTTTTGAGCTCGACTACGACGCGAACTTTGCCCCTGGCGGATTCGTTGCGGGCGTCAGCGATGTGGTCTAGCTTCTTGTTCATAGCGAGATCGCGGACTTTCTCAATAAAGGCTTCCTTGGACACCCCATAAGGCATCTCGGTAATCACGATGTTGTAGCGGCCGTTTTTGCGCTCCTCGATGTTGGTAACGGCACGCATGGTGACAGAGCCCTTCCCTGTGGCGTAGGCTTGCTTCATCGGTGCGCCACCGTAAACTTCGGCGCCGGTTGGGAAATCGGGGCCCTTGACGTATTTCATGAGGCCGTCGAGACTAATTTCTGGGTCGTCAATCAATGCTACAGTGGCATCAACTAGTTCACCGAGGTTATGCGGAGGGATGTTAGTAGCCATACCGACAGCGATACCCATCTGGCCGTTCAAGAGGATATTGGGGAGAGCGGCAGGGAGGACGACTGGCTCCTGAGTGGTGCCGTCGAAGTTGTCGCGGAAATCTACGGTGTCCTTCTCGATGTCAGCAAGTAGCTCGACGCCGATTTTATCCATACGGGCCTCGGTGTAACGGTAGGCGGCTGGCTCATCACCATCGGCGGAGCCGAAGTTACCTTGACCTTCAATTAGGGTGTAGCGCATCTTCCAGGGCTGAGCGAGGTTAACCATCGCCATATAGATAGAGGAGTCGCCGTGGGGGTGATAAGCACCCATCACGTCACCGACGATTTTGGCGGATTTGACCGTAGGATGCGGAGGTTTCCAGCCGTTTTTGTTCATGGCGTAGAGGATTCTTCGGTTCACGGGCTTTAAGCCGTCGCGAACATCAGGGAGAGCGCGGTCAACGATGACGGACATTGAATAACGGAGGAAGTAATCTTCCATGGTGTGCTCGACAGGTTTGACCTCAATACCATCTGAAGCTGGAAGCTCCACAGATACCCCTTCTTCGGAGACGCTTCGCGCCCGCCCATCGTTATGGGGGGCGCTCGCTCCGTTCGCTCCCGTCGTCGCGAAAGCCTCCTCAGAAGGGGTATTCTGTGGAGCTCCAGATCCGTTTAATTTTGAATTCTTGTCGTCTTTCATATCTTATCTCCTTCCCTTAGAAGTCCAAATCGTCAAGGTTAACAGTGGCGGCGCCGGCCTGGATGAAGTTCTTGCGGAGTTCGACTTGGTCTCCCATTAACTTCGTGAACACCGCGTCGGCTTTCTCAGCGTCTTCGACGTGGACTTTGACCAAGATGCGGTTCTCGGGGTCCATCGTGGTCTCCCAGAGCTGTTTGGCGTCCATTTCGCCAAGACCCTTAAAGCGTTGCTGGGCGGTGTAGCCGGCCTGCTTGAATCTCTCTTGAGATTCGTCAATCTTGGTGCCAGCCTTCTTGCGTTCTTCGATTTTTTCGGTGAGTTTCTTCTCGAGAGCGATTTCGTCATAGAGGTAGTCAATCTTGCGGGTGCTGCCGGTGCCCTTGATGAGGCCAAATAGAGGTGGCTTAGCTAGGTAGACGTGGCCTTCCTCAATGACTTGGGGCATATAACGGAAGAAGAAGGTCATCAGTAGTGTAGCGATATGAAGACCATCAACATCGGCATCGGTCATAAAGATAATCTTGTCGTACCTCAGACCGTCGATGTTAAATTGGTCGCCAATACCGACGCCTAAGCCCTTAATGAGGGAGACGAGCTCTTGGTTGGCGAGCATTTTATCCAATCTGGCACGCTCAGTGTTTAGGACTTTACCTCTAAGTGGCAAGATAGCTTGAATCTGAGGGTTGCGACCTTCCTTGGCGGAACCAGCAGCAGAGTTACCCTCTACGATAAAGAGTTCGCAGTTTTCACGACTGCGAGAGGAGCAGTCGGCGAGTTTACTGGGGAGATTGAGGCCTTCGAAAGCGCCTTTGCGGATAACATTATCTCTAGCGGCGCGGGCGGCCTTGCGGGCACGAGCGGCGAGAGTGGCTTTACCGATGATTTTCTTAGCAATGGCGGGGTTTTCCTCGAGATAGTAACCGAAGTATTCGGTCATCACCTTATCGACGATACCGCGAATTTCAGGGTTGCCGAGCTTGTTCTTGGTCTGCCCTTCGAACTGAGGATCGGGGAGCTTTACCAAAATAACAGCGGTGAGACCTTCCTTGATATCGTCACCGGTGAGGTTATCTTCTTTTTCCTTAAGGAGGCCGTTTTTGCGGGCGTAATCATTAACCGTGCGGGTAAGGCCGGTGCGGAAGCCAACTACGTGCATACCGCCATCAGGGGTGAGAACGTTGTTGGCGAAAGGCTTCATCGTCTCAGCATAAGAGTCGTTATACTGGAGGGCGATTTCGACACCGACGTCGCCGATTTGCTTGTCGACATAGAAAATATCATCAGAGAGGACTTCTTTGCCGTTATTGAGGCGCTTGACATAGCTCTTGATGCCGCCTTCGAAATAGAACGATTCCCTGGCGCCGGTGCGCTCGTCTTTGACGGTAATCAAAATGCCCTTAGTAAGGTAAGCCTGGTGGCGGGCATAGCTAGAAACCCAGTCGTAATCAAAAGTGGTGGTTTCCTTGAAAATGGTAGGGTCTGGGTAGAAAGTGATAGAGGTACCCGATTCGCGCGGAGAGCCTTTGGTGACTTGAAGTTCCATCGTGGGCTTGCCGACATCGAATTCGATGTGGTGGCTCTTGCCATCCCTGTAGACTTCGGCAATCATATGGGTAGAAAGGGCGTTTACCACGGAAGAACCGACGCCGTGGAGACCGGATGATACCTTGTAACCACCGTCGCCGAATTTACCACCGGCGTGAAGGACGGTGAGGACGGTCTCGAGGGTGGATTTACCGGTCTTAGGGTGGATATCGACAGGAATACCGCGACCGTTATCGTCAATTTTAACGCCACCATCGGTTAAGATAGTGATTTCGATTTTATTAGCGTAGCCAGCAATAGCCTCATCAATGGCGTTGTCGGCAATCTCTTTAATCAGATGGTGCAAACCATCATAACCGGTGGAGCCGATATACATACCGGGGCGAAGCCTAACGGGTTCCAAACCTTCTAGCACTCTGATTTCGGACGAATCATATTCTTCAGCTTTTGCAGCCATTTTGTACCTCTTCTTAAATAACTCTCTCTATTATACACCTTGAGCGCTAAAAATCAAGGACAAAAGGCACGATTGAGTATTTTTACTCGCGATTCACTTCACGCCGGGAAAGTTTTGGCAAATTTCTTAACGGAAATTACTCGCGTCTCACGGCTGTCTTCACGGTTCGCGCGAGCTAATTTCCTAAAATTTACCAAACCTTTCTCGGGTTCGTTCAATGCTCGCAAAAATACCCAATCGTGCCTAATATGCTATTGCTTCTGGCTCAACCAGCCGTCTAAAAAGCCTCCTTGGCTTGAATTTTGGGGGCTAGGAGCGGTTTTGACGGCTTCGGCTTGCTCTGATTCGGCTTTGGCTTCTTCGGCCTTCCTGGCGCGTTCTGCGGCGGTCCAACGGTCATTGATTTCTTGCTCAACTTCGGCGCGAGTTTTGCCGTATTTGGTGGCGGAGTAGACTTTGAGGGTTTTCATCAGTTCGTCATTGGGCTCGCCCATTGGGGCTGGGAGGTTTATCGTGAAGGGAGCGGATGGCATATCGAACATCATCACTTTGGCCACAGCGGCGAAATTTGGCGTCTTGGTAAGGTCTTCGGCGGTAAAGGTGGGAGTAAAGGCCTTAACCATCAGCTCGGCATCGGTGACGCCGATACGACCACAGATGATGGTGCCGACGTTGCCGAGGAGAGCTTCCCGGATTTTTTCGGTGAGCTGGGTCATAAACTGGTTGGCCACGATGAGGTTAAGGCGGTATTTCCTAGCCTCAGAGAGGATAGACTCGAACGAATCAGTGGCGAAGTTCTGGAACTCATCTACGTAGAGACAGAAGTCTTGACGCTGGTCCTCAGGGATATCTTGACGGGACATGGCGGCCTGTTGGAATTTCATTACGAAGATCATACCGAGGAGGTTGGCATTGATATCGCCGAGGCGCCCCTTAGAGAGGTTAATGAGGAAGATTTTTTTGTTATCCATAATCTCACGGATGTTGAAACCGGATTTGACCTGGCCTAAGGTGTTTTTCATAATGGTGTTAGCGATGAAGGGGCCCCATTTACTAGAGAACCAAGTGATGACCTCGCCGGCGTCGCTGGATTTTTGGGAGGCTGGGAACTCTTTGGTCCAGTAGTCATAGACGGCCTTGTCGGTGACGTATTTTAATTTGCTCTTGACGAATTCGGGGTCGGTGAAACATTGAGGAATATCAATGAAGGTGGCGCCGGCGGGGTCGGACATGAGGAGAAGGGCGGCATTTCGGAACATATGCTGACCGCGAGGACCGAAGAAGCCCTGGTTCTGGGGGTCAAAGAGGGACTGAAGCATACTAATTCCCTCCTGGACGATGAAGTCTTTCTGGTCGTCATTAGTGAATTCAAACATATTCATACCGACAGGATGCTCGATGTCTGCAGGGTCGAAATAGATGACGTCGTCGATGCGTTCCTCTGGGACACGCTTTAAGAGAGCTTCTACGGCGTCGCCGTGGGGATCAATAAAGGCGAAGCCACGCCCGTCGCACATATCTTGGAAGGCAAGATTCTCGAGGAAGACGGATTTACCCATACCGGTTTGACCGATGACGTACATATGACGGCGGCGGTCTTTTTCTTGGAGGTAAATCGCCTTTTTGACACCACGGAATTCGTTGGTACCGAGGAATAGACCTTCGGTAGCTAATCTGGCGGGGCCATCTACTTGCTTGGTAAGCTGACGCTCGACCTGCGAGCTAGGAATAGATGATTGCTCGGGGAGATGATAGATGCTGGCGAGTTCGACACTGTTCAAAATATTTGAACGGGTCTTTAAGGGGAAAAAGCGAAAAGTATAGTCGATAGCAAGCTTTTTGGCGTCCTTCATCATATTGACCTTGAAGCCGTTTGCCTCTGGAGAATCGAATTGGGAAAAAGCTGAAACTAGCCCACCAACTAAAGCTTCGGAACGGGGTTTAGACTGGGAGCTGGCTACAATCCGAATCAAGGTCTCGAAGGCTGGGTAGCGGATTTTGTTGGAAATTGAGGTGATTTCCTCCTGTTTGACAGTGGTGATAGTTTCGACTTTTTTCTCCTCGCGCTCAGCAGGTGGCTCGAAGGGTGCACGCATAATATCAATAATGAGCTGGCCGAACAGCGCACCTCCGGTCGTGGTGGTTTTTTCGCCTTTTTGGGTGGCGGTCACGTATTGTTTGGCTTTTTCTACCCAATCTTTTTCTGCAGGGCGGAACAAAATTTGAACAGCCGCACCTTCATTTTTACTCACGCTAGACAAGGCGTTGAGGATGGCGAGCTGGGCATCTCTCTTGGTCTCTTCGTAGGTGGCAATGGGGAGGTAGTAATCTTTGTTTAGAGAGAGCTCGGCGCCGGCGACAGTATTGATGTCATTGCTACCCTGGAAGATATTTTCCTCGAGTTTTTCCTCAATGCGAGCAGTGGGGTAAGCGGATTGGATGGCTTGCTTAACCGTCTCGGTGAGGACGGCTGGAACGACGGCATAGTATCTGATGAACCCGTCTTTTGCGATGATTTCAAAGGAGAAATGGCGCTGACCGTAAAGTTTGACCTTGAAACCGCTCGTGATAGTGGAGGAGAGGATAGAATACATCACCTGAGCTTTAGAGATGGCTTCGTTGGCAATGTCACGTTTGTCGCGGCCGCCAGCCTCTATGTCGTCGGTGGTGGGCGGAAGATGAATGAGCAGAGGCACCATCTTGAGACCGCGCTCGTATTTTTTAGCTTTGCGGAGCTTGGATAGTTTGGTAGCGAAAATAACTGCTAGAGTAACCACTAGCGCTACTGCGATAACTGCGATGACCACCCAAGGATTCATTGTGCAATTTTCCTCCCGTATGAGTTTTCAAGATTAGCTTCCATCATCTGGCGAGCAGTATCGTAAAAATCGGCGATTTTAGCATCTTTGTCTAGCTTATCAAGCGCTTTAGAAACCTCTTGAACACCTGTAGCGGAAAGGGCTTTGGTGGTCTTGATATTGCTGAGGTCGATAGGGGTCGAGGATGGTTCACGACTGGGTTCGGTGGCGTGAAGCTGGTGGTCAGATGACTCTGGGTGTGACTCTGGGTGTGAATTGGGATTTGGTTCTGGGCGCGGTTCCAGAAAATCTGGTGGCATACCTAGTTTGACCCCTTCGTTGATGGCATCTGTGACATCTAGTGGCTGATCTGAATGAGCTTCATATAGGGCACCTCTACCCAAGCCCTTGGAGTCGTGCCTGACAGGGTTATCCCAGTCACCGTTAGAAGTATCAAGATTATCTGATGGGTCGAAGGCACTATTGGGGTTATTGGTGCCAGCGCCAACGGTAAAAAAGTCTTGCGGTGTCGCCGTCTGATTGGTTTGCTTTGTCTGACCATAGTCCATATGCTTATTGTACCACCTTTTCGTGCTTTTTTATACTTTTTTGTAGACTAAAAATTCGGCAAGTGCCACAAAAATGGCGATGAGGCTGATAGTCCAGAGGTTGACTGCGCCGAAAGAGCGAGCCATCAAGAGCATAATAGGAGCGAAGGCTGCTACGGCAGCATAGAGATAATCTTTGTTAGTCCTGAATTTCTTCTTGAAGGCGGTGGCGGTAAAGGCTTGAAAGAGGAAAAAAAAGATGCCGAAAAAGACGACATACAATGTTGTAAAAAATAACAAAACCCCGAACGGGCCTATTTCCGTCGGAGATGTTAGGTTGACCATAAGAATTAAGGCTGCGAGTCCAATGGCACTTATGATCAAAACAATGCGGTTATGTTTCATAACCTTATTGTAACATATTTGGTAAAAACCCCCAAGTGATAATAATAGGGAGGAGGCAAGGGGTTATCCGGCTCTTAAAATCTTAACTATTGACCGCAACCCCTATGCTTTCCCTTTTGACCGCTTCACGCTAGGTGAAGCAAATCCTTATAGTTTTATTTCTTTCGCTCTGGTTTATGTATCTAGAAAGTGCTAACGAAAGATTTAACTATGCGCTCTACGCTTTTTGGACTTTTCCCTTTCGGGATTCGTCCTTTTGGCGGAGCTCTAGGTAATTCCTATATTTTGTAATTTATGGCTAGAAATTACCTTTTCGCCCGCCAAAGATTACGTTTTTTTGTGATATTTCATTTTTAAAGTTCCTTTTGTTTGTGGTTTTTGTTTAGTCATCTCGACTGTCCTTATACTAGCACACTTTGGCGAAAAAAGCAAGAGATTTGTTCAGTTTTATTGATGTAATTATTACAACGATTGAGCTGTTTGTTCCCTGTTCTAAATTGTTGTTCAAATTGTTGTGAGATTTACAACAGTGTGACGTTCCGTGGGTTATTTTACGTAATTATTCTCAGCCGGACTTGGGCAGTTGATGATCTTTACGATTTTATTCCGTGGTCGACCGTTTGCTAAAGCAAAGGTCGTCCATAATCGGGCGTTTTGAAATATATAGCAAAAGAATGAAGAATTCATTTTCATATATGGCACCGTTCTTCTGAAATAGATAAATTTATTTCAGTGCGAAGGTGCCCATATATGAAAAAACAAGCCTATCGGCTTGTTTCTTTTGCTATATATTTCCCCTAAATCTTCCTCAATGGTGGAGCTGGCGGATACTGCCTCCGCGTCCGGACTGTCACGGGGATCTGAATCTACGTGCATAGTTTCCTGTTTTATCTTGGCATACGCCACTAGCTGCAAGAAACGAAACTGGTGGCTGCCATAGCTAATTGTCGAGCTATTTCTCGCTAGTTAAATAGCCTTATTCCCGTTGTATGATAATTCCGGCTCTACGGAATCTTGAGCCGAAACCAGCTTAAATCAAATTAAGCATAGGCTGGCATGTATGCAACATGCGCAGTTTTCGTGTTTTTAGCACTTATTTAATACTTACGGTATTCAATCGGCACGCATCAAATCTGTTAACAATTCGTCTAAGCTTTGTCAGCCCCAACTGGTTATATTTTACCACAAGAGCTAATAGAGGTCAATAGAAAAAGACCGGTAACTGCGAGGAAAACCGGTCTTTTTGTAGAGTGTGGAGTTATTTTGGCTAAATTTTTGTTTTGACCTTTTGAATAATTTTTTTATTCAAAAGCTACCTCTATTATAAGTCACAAAAAAGCTTGTGTCAATACATTTTTTGAACAATTTTTGTATAATTTTTGCCGAGTTTTCCACAGGTCGCCCCTAGAGCGTTTGTTTTTGCCCCTGTTGCAGAAAATTGTGTTAAATTTTCATCTGTTAAATAGCATAAGTCTAATAAAAAAGTTGATTAAAAATGCGGGGCGTGTTAAGAAAAAGTGTATGATTGCTAAAATTCATTCAGTGGTGCCTTATGGCTTCGATGGAAAGCTGGTTGAGGTCGAGGGCGATATGAACCGGGGGTTACCAGCTTTTAATATTGTGGGGATGGCCAATAAGACCGTCAATGAGGCCAAGGAGCGTGTGCGCAGTGCGATTGTAAACTCAGAATTTTCATTCCCCGATAAAAAAGTGACAATTAATTTGGCGCCGGCGGAGCTGGTCAAAGATGGGGCATACCTAGACTTACCGATTGCGCTATCAATACTAGTGTTATCGGGTCAGTTGATAAAGAGTGACGTAGCGAATAGGGCGTTTGTAGGCGAATTGTCGTTAAGCGGTGAGGTGAAGCCGGTAAAAGGTATCATAAACATCGTGGAGGCCGCAAAAAAGGCGGGTTATAAAGAGATTTATGTGCCGATCAAAAACCTATCGCAGGCTTCTCTGGTGGGGGATATCACAATTTGGGGGGTGACGAACTTGCTTGAGCTAGTGCTGGCACTAAAGGGGCAGATGTCGCTTACTATATATGACGGTGGCAAAGAGGTAGGTAATGTGGTGCCGGGTGACGTGATTTATGATCATATCAGGGGCCAGAAGCTGGCCAAGAGGGCGATGGAGATTGCAATTGCCGGGCACCACAATATCTTGATCTCGGGACCACCTGGAGCGGGCAAGACACTCCTCGCTAAGGCGGCGGCGAATCTGCTACCGAGTTTATCCCCTGGGGAAATAGTGGAGATAACCAAAATTTATTCTCTGGCAGGGCTATCGACAGATGAAGCGATGACGATAAGACCGTTTCGGAATCCGCATCATAGCGCCAGCGCTACTTCGATGATTGGCGGAGCGACGGGTCCAGGGGAGATATCTCTGGCGCACAAGGGGATTTTGTTTTTGGATGAAATCCCGGAGTTTCCGCGCTCGGTGCTAGAGGCGCTGCGCCAGCCCTTGGAAGACAAAAAGATTACGATATCAAGAGCAGACCGCAAAACCACTTACCCTGCAGATTTTATGCTGGTCGCCACGATGAATCCCTGCCCCTGTGGCTATTTGGGCGATCCGACTCACGAGTGTAAATGCACAGAGGCGCAAATCCAGAACTACCAGAAGAAGCTATCCGGTCCGCTATTTGACAGGATTGATATGAACATCGTGGCGGAAAAGGTGGATAATCAAGATTTACGCAAAGCTTTACCGAAGACGGACAAAGAACATAACGTTGTAAAAAATACTATAACAGAGGCTATTTCGCGACAAAAGGCTAGATACCAAAAGGACGGGGTGTATAATGGTTCCCTTTCTTCTTTCCAGGTTTCGCAGATTTTGAAACTGGAGCCGGCGGCAGAAAAACTATTAACTAGCGCATCGGAGAAGCTGAATTTATCAGCGCGTTCATATTTTAAGACTATTAAAGTCGCGCAGACGATTGCCGATTTGGATGGCTCCGAAATTATTGCGGTAAAACATCTGGCAGAAGCATTGACTTTTCGGAGGAGGTAATGTATAATTATCTACAGGTTAATTCAAGAGAAGAAAGGACTACTATAAAAAACAATTCACGAACCAGATTGAACGGAGAAATTCGTTATCCTGAGGTTCGCGTGATAGGTTCGAATGGGGAGCAGCTAGGCATAATGTCTAGTCGTGATGCCCAACTTCTGGCGAAGGAACAGGGAGTAGATTTAGTGGAGATTGCCGCTAACGCTAATCCGCCGGTCGTTAAAATTATTGACTGGGGTAAATTCCAGTATCAAAAGATGAAAGAAGAGGCTAGGAATCGCAAGAAAGCTCGCGAAAAGCAGTCCGAGCTGAAGCAAATGAAGATTGGTCTCAAGATTTCAGATAACGATCTTAACATCAAAGTCCGCAAGATGCGTGGTTTCCTTGATGACGGCGACAGAGTGAAGATTATTATAGTCTTTAAGGGTCGCGAGATGGCTCACAAGGAGCTAGGACCAGAGTTACTGAATAAGGTTCTGGGGCTCCTCGGAGACGATATTGTCGCTGAGGGTAAACAGCAAATGAGCGGACGGAACTTGTCAGTGCAAGTTCGCAAGAAATAACCGGAATAGGCACGAAAAGAGTCTTTCCTACTCTCAAGGCTTACCGGTAGCACATTCCCCGCTACGAGTTGTTGTATTTTTTACGATAACAGATGGCGTAAAATATTAACCATAATTAGAAAGGAAGTATTTATGCCGAAACTAAAGACGCATAAAGGTACCGCGAAACGGATTAAGATTACCGGTTCGGGGAAATTGGTTCGGGAACGAGCCTTCGGGAATCATATTCTCGCCAAAAAATCTAAAGCCAGGAAGCGCAATATGAAAACTGCTGCGACCGTCAATGGCAAAATCAATAAGAATATTAAGAAAGCATTGGGGGTATAATTATGAGAGTTAAAAGAGGTGTCGCGGCACGCGCGAAACATAAGAAGATTTTAGATAAAGCTAAAGGGATGCAGCATTACCGTCGCCGGAGTTTCCGACTCGGTAAGCAGGGCGTGATCAAAGCTTTACAGTATAGCTATAGAGATCGTCGTAATCGTAAGCGCGACCTTAGGGCGCTTTGGATTACCCGTATCAATAATGCTTCAAGAGAGTTAGGTCTTTCCTATTCGCAGCTCATCGCTGGGATGAAGGCCAAGAATATCACACTCGATCGTAAGGTGCTTGCTGATCTCGCTGTAAACAATCCTGAAGCGTTCAAAGCAATTGTTAACACCGTGAAGGAGAAATAAGATGGCGATTTGTGAAGTTACTGGTAAAGGCAAAATGTACGGCCACAACGTTTCCTTCTCTCAGAGGCACACTCGCAAGGTGTTTAAGCCAAATGTGAGCAAGAGAACCTTGGTGATTAACGGCCAGAAGATTAAGTGTAATGTTTCTGCTCACGCACTACGCACGCTTAAGAAGAAGGGCTTGATCGAATCGCCAAAGGCACGTGCTGAGAAAAAAGCGAGTAAATAATTTATAGCTTTTGAAACAAAAATCCGCCCTTTCGGGCGGGTTTTTGATATGAGCCATCTGTAAGCCGGGTTCTGTGACTACATATAATATATAGTCGGCAATCATCTATCTTGGTACTACATTGCTATAGCACTCTAGCGGTGAGCGTGCGTCCCCGAGCAGAGGCTGATAGCACTCCTTGCAACAGGTAGGGTTTGCCGCCATATCGTATCGCTACAATATGCTGTAAGCTCTTACCTCACTCTTTTCACCCTTACCTTGCGCCCTGAAAGGCATATTTGGTGCCGTTCCTCCTTCGCTCGTCAGATAAGACGCGCTTCAGTCGGAACAGCTACCAACTATGCTCTTTCAGGACGCAAGGCGGTTTGGTTTCTGTGGTACTTTCCCTATCCTTACGGACGGTCGCCGTTAGCGACTACCTTGCTCTTTGTTGCCCGGACTTTCCTCTTGGGTTATCCCAAGCGATTGCCTTTCAGGCTCAGATAGATTATAGCATAGATACCAACATAATGCTATACTCTGGGCGGGTCCTGCCGGATGTTTCCCTCCCGCGGCTCCTCCCTAACGGGAGCTCCGCGGGAACCCTTCCACATCCGTCACCCGCCCATGCCTATAATATACTAGGCGCCAACTCTGTCTTTGCCGTTACGGCGGGGGGCGTTATGTTCTATATACTCAATGATCTTCGAGGCGACGTCGCGACCGGTGACTCTCTCAATACCGAAGCCTGGCGAGGCGTTTACCTCTAGTACCAGAGGACCGCGCTCGGAGCGCATCAGATCGACGCCACAGATATGGAGGCCCATAGCCTTGGCGGCTTTTAAGGCTACCTTTTTCTCTTGGTCGGTTAGTTTGATTGGAGTGCCGAGGCCGCCCTTATGTAAATTGGAGCGGAAATCGTCATCGAGGGATTCACGCTGCATTGAAGCGACGACACGACCACCTACGACAAAGGCACGAATATCGGTACCGGCAGATTCTTTGATAAATTCTTGTAAGAGAATGTTGGTGCCATCTTCGTTATAAAGATAGAAAGCCTGGAGAGCGGATTTGGCAGCTTTTTTGGTATCGGCGAGAATAACACCGTTGCCGTGAGTGCCAGAGGCTAGCTTAATGATAACTGGGAGACCAATTTGCTCAAGCAAATCGTCTATATCGGAAGTATTACGAGACACGAGAGTTTTAGGGGTATCTACGTCGTATTTAGCTAGAATCTGTGCGGCGCGTAGTTTATCACGAGCGCGCGTAATGGCTACGGATGTGGCTGATGTATAGACGCCCTGCATTTCAAATTGGCGTACCACGGCACAGCCGTATTTTGTCATATTATTAGAGATACGAGGCAAAATAGCATCGAAGCCCTCGAGTTTCTTGCCCTTGTAATAAACATCTGGGTGTTTGTCATCAAGAGATAAATAACAATTTTTATACTTAATCACCTTAACGATGTGACCACGCTTTTCAGCCTCTTCAACGAGGCGTTTGGTGGAATAATTGGCATTACCATTGGAGAGAATTGCAAGTTTCATTTTAGGCTCCTTTCTGCTTTAGTTTATTATTATCAACGGATGAGTTTTCAACATATTTGAGATGAAATCCATAAGGGTCTTCCTTGAGATGGCGCTGAATGACTTTGGTCATAGAGTTTTTGGCCGGCATTTGAGCATGTTTTTGAGACACATCCACGACAAATTTACCCGAAATGGTACGTCGCCCGATTAGAATAGGAAAGTTATTTTTACTACGATCAGATAGGTTAAAAAGTACTTTGATGGTACGCCCTTTTAACTTAGTCCTAAGATGCACTCGGTAACGTATCTGTTCGTGCCCGGATGAGCTACGGATAACCGCAACTTTATAGTCGGTGCGTTTGAATGTCTCACCGGTATAAAATGGATTGCCTTCGTCGAAAAGGCAAAATTCTAAAACGCCATCCTTAGTAACCCGAATATGACTCGCCCAAATCGAAGAAGAGTCGGCGCCTGTATCAATCTTAGCGGGGATATTAGGTATGCCAGCTACCTCGACGTATTCAGTCGAGCCTATGGTTTCTAAACTATGTGATTTGTCCATTTTCATTACTTAATTATACAATTATGTGTAGAAAAAGTCAAGGCATTACCCCTGTTTTGACGGTTTTAAGATTTGGTCGATAGCCAGATTGGCTGCGTGGTCAGCGATGGCGTTTTGGGAACGTGGTACGTGCTTAAACGAGATAGCATCAAATTCGTCCATTTTAGCTACGATATCACGATAAATCGGCATAATGTCTTGGTTTTTGATAGAAAAAATGCCAGAAAGTTGGTTCACTACCATCAGATTATCGGAGATAAATTTGGCGCTCTTGTACCCGAGCTCAAGGGCGCGATTGACACCTTTGCGCATAGCGAGATATTCGGCAACACGTGAGGTAGCGAAGCCGATGAATTCGCCACCTTGCTCGATAATCTTACCGCTGTTGTCGTAGATGACATACCCGATACCGGCTGGTCCTGGGTTACCTCTTGAAGCCCCGTCCACATTAATAGTGACCGCGTGAGCAGTGCCGCGAGGTGAGGTGCGGCTAGAAGCGGTCTTCCCTTCCTCTATTTCGATAACTGAGGCACTGGTTTCGTTCAGGCGCAAGTTAGCGGTGGCAAAATCTTTGACATATTTATAGGCGGTGTAACGGTCTTTGGGTGTCGGCTTGACATTATTGTCGATGCCTAGCTCGTATATAATATATAGGTTACTTAATTGGCTGGAGCCCTCGGGAGCGAGAAAAGTAATTACGTCCTTAAGCCTGACCGAAGTAGCAGTAAGACCAGTGTATTCCGCGAGAGAGCGCGCCATCGCCTCTTCAGGTTGCTCGCCAAATTTGATCTTGCCGGTAGGAAGTTCCCAAAAAACCGGGGACTCGCTACGACCTCGGTTGTGCTTAAAAACAAGAACGCCATCCTCGTTCTTGATAATTCCGACTACACGTATTCGCTGTTTCATACCCACCTTTTAGTTAAACTAGGGCCCTGCCAGCCTGTTTTCCCCGTAATATATACAAGGTGGGTAAAATCTTATGCTCTATACCCACGGGTATAGTGCCACGAAATCCCTATGACATGATTATTCAGGAAAATCATGCTGCCGACAGGGCTTATCTATATTATATCATAACAGGGCGCTAATGGCAGGCATTTTTATTCGCGGTTCGCTCAATGCTCTTAAAAATACCTACCATTAGCGCCCCACTATAAGGTAGAAGAAGTCTAGTATGCCATTGATGCCGCCTGACATGATGCCGGAGAAAACTTGGCCGAGGAGGAGGATGAGTGCATATATAATGATAATGCCGTACTGTTCTATGGATTTGAGGATATTGCGGACGGGGTCTGGCGAGATGGCGTACAGCACGCGTGAGCCATCTAGCGGTGGGATGGGGATTAGATTAAAAATTGTAAAACCGATATTTACGAGGACTAGTTCACCAAAGATAAAACTTGGTATTTCGCCGCCGGAGCCATATAGTAAACCTGTAAAATGACCAATTACAAATGCAATAAAGGCTATCAGGAGATTGGTGATGGGTCCAGCGATAGCGACGAGGGCCATTCCCCATTCTTTCCATTTCAGGTTGTGGGAGTTGATGGGGACTGGCTTGGCACCGCCGAAAACGGGGGCGTGTAAAAGATACAGGACTACTGGCACCAAGATGGACATATAGGGGTCGATGTGCTTAAGGGGGTTGAAGGTGAGTCGACCGGCGTCTTTTGCGGTATGGTCGCCGAGCCAATAAGCTACTACACCGTGAGAAAGCTCGTGCAAAATCACCGACCCCACCACGATTAATAGAACTATTATAATATTAATAAATTCCATACCACAATTATATCATTCTGGACGGGTCCTGCCGACTTTTCCTCCCCCAAAAATGGCTGCATTTTTGGGGGTCCCCCTCCAAAGTCGTCACCCGTCCATGCAATAGTTAATTTAACACTACAACTTCTTTAGTTGCGGGGAGGGAGTCGAGGTTTTTGATTTTGAGCTTTTTCTCGGTGCGGGCGGTGAGCTTGAGCTCGGAGACCATACCGTCGACATTGCCCATAGCGACGATGAGCTTGGGTTCGATTTCACGGATAGCGCGAACAGAGGAAGTGCAGAGGATGTCGGCGACGATGTCATCAAGGTTTTCTTCAATACCGCCGATGATACCAGTATGAATACCGCCAATTTCGACATCGTAGATGGTCTTTTTACTCTCGGTGGCGATGCCACGGATGGCGATATCACCGATTTCGAATTCGCCGGGACCGCTAATTTTGCCAACGGTTAGGTTGGCGTCGATGGTAGCGTCGGCAATGTTGAATTTGATGGTAGTAGTTTTGGTCGAAATAATGATTTCGTCTTGGTTTTTGCTCTCTAGCTCAAACATATTGCTCCTATTCTTTGATTATTTTCTCTGGGTCGATGATTTCGGTGATTTCCATCTCGAGGACGTCGAGGATGAAGCGATCGCGTACGCTCTTGCGGTAGGTGAAATCATCTGGCGACATAATAACATAGTTGATGGGCTTACCCTGCTTTTTCTCGATTACTTCGGCCCAACGGGTGAGTTTCTTGGTCTTATCGTTCCCAATAATGAGGAGATCAATACCATCTTGGCCCGGCAAACGGTTAGTGACGATGAGACCTTTCAAGTATTTCTTGACTGGGCGACAGTATTCTTCCCACGTGGTCTCGCGGATGTCCTGGTCACTAAGTGAGTTAATTTTTTTAGAGAATATTTCGGTAAGTGGACGACAGAATGGGTGCTTGTTATTGGCTGAATAATAAATTTTGTTGTCAAAAGTCTCGTTTTTGATGATGCCGATACTTTCAAGATTCAATAATTCCCTACGGACGGAGTTAATCTGCTCATCGATGACTCTAGTCATCTCGCGGACATAGAAAGACTTGTCGGGGCTCTCGAAAAAGAGCCTGAGTAATTTGGCTCTGGTCTTGGAGCCAAATAATTTTTCGGTAGGCGTACTAGCTGTTCTAGTCATATAATTATTGTAGCACGAATTGCGATTATTTGTATAGCAAGTTGGGGTTATTTAATGCGGTTGTGGTAATTTTTTATAACGTATGGATAAACTTTTTCGAGCGGAAGCCAAACGATGTGGGGGTTACGCTTAAACCAAGTCATTTGACGCTTGGCGAGATGCCAATCTTCGTAGAAACTTTTTTGCTGGGCCTCTTCTAAAGTGAGCTTGCCTTCTAGGTATTGCCAGGCAAACTCATAGATATCGCTTTTCATAGCCTGACTGCCCCAGCCGTATTTTTGAACTAGTTTTGTGGTTTCATTGTATAAGTCGGGGCCGAACATTTGAGTAATTCTTTTATTCAGTCTGGCACGTAATTCCTCGGTAGACCACTTGATACCAACAAGCAGATAATCCCCTTTTATCTCTTTACGGTCTGAACAAGTTTTTTGTTCAAAGTCACCGATTTTGGCGCCAGTGGGGCCCTTGAAATGATAGTCATAAATGAGGGCGTCAATGTAGAGCCCGGTGCCGCCGGCAATGATGGGGACTTTGCCGCGAGACTCGATATCGTTAATTTTGGACTCGGCGTATTCCTTCCAGTCGGCGACAGTGAAACGTGTGCCGGGTTCAACAAGATTTAGACCGTAGTGGGGAATTCCCTGTTGCTCTTCTTTGGTCGGCTTGGCGGTGCCGATGTCCATACCTTTATATATAGCCCGGGAGTCGGCGGAGATAATCTCGCCGCCTAACGCCTTCGCGATTTCGATGGAAACGCCAGTCTTGCCCGAGCCCGTAGGGCCTAAAATAACTATCGTAGTCATATATTTCCTTCTAAAAGCAAACGGGTAATTTTGCTCGCGATTCGTTTCGCGCCGGGAAGAGTTTTTATGGATTTTTTAACGGAAAATTTGCTCGACTCACGGCTGTCTTCACGGTTCGCGAGCCAAATTTTCCTAAAATCCATAAAAACTTTCTCGGGCTCACTCAATGCTCGCAAACTTACCCGTTTGCTTTTCATAGCAATACTTACTTCAAGCCCTTTAGGAACTCAGCAAGGGCGGTCAGTTTGATCTTTTCTTCCCTATCGCGGAGGCGGACGGAGACGATTTTATCTGAAGCGTCCTTCGGGCCAACGATGAGGGTGACGGGGAGCTTGAGGTCGGTGGCGCGTTTAATTTTCTTGCCGAGGGAGTCGGCGGAAGCATCTACAGAATACCGGATGCGATTGTGCGGGAGGACATCGTTTAATTCTACGCCGTCCAAGACGTTAGTAATTTCCTTTACATAGTCCATAACCTTATCATTGACAGTAAGGATGCGGACGTTCTCAGGGGCGCACCACATGGGGAGCCAGCCAGCAGTATGCTCTAGATAGACGCTCATAAAGCGCTCAATAGAGCCAATCAGAGCACAGTGAATCATAATTGGGATCTTTTTGGTGCCGTCGGCATCGGTGTATTCGAGCTTAAACCTAGCGGGGAGGGCGTAGTCGAGCTGGACGGTAGCTAACTGCCATTCGCGACCGAGGGCATCGACCGCCATAAAATCCATCTTGGGACCATACATCGCGGCTTCACCTACGCCGATGAAGTAATCCATCTTGAACTTATCAGCCATTTTCTGGATGGAAGACTCGGCTTTTTGCCACATTTCAGGGGTGCCGATGTAGCCGTCCTTGTCGTCACGGAAAGAGAGGCGGAGGCGTAATTTCATATCGATTTTAGCATACAAATCCTTGGCGGATTCGATGAGCTCACCGAAGATGTCGCCAACTTGGTCTTCGGTACAGAAGACGTGAGAGTCGTCTTGAGTGATGGCGCGGACGCGAGAGAGGCCGCCGAGTTCGCCTTTACGCTCGTCACGGTAGACCATAGTGGTTTCGAGATATTTGACCGGTAAATCTTTGTAAGAACGCGGAAGGCTAGCGAAAATCTGAGAGTGATGCGGGCAGGAGACCGGCTTCAGGGCGAGATGATCGCCGGATTCTTGGGAGACGAATTGGAGCATCTCGGGGAATTTCTCATAGTGACCGGAGGTCTTGTAGAGTTCAATGTTGGCGATATGTGAAATACAAACCTTCTGATAACCACGGGCGAGGCGATAGCTCTGAGCAAAATCATTAAGCAAATCGCGGAGGACGGTGCCGCGCGGAGTAAACAAAGGTAAACCAGAGCCGACAAGATTGGAAAAACAGAACAAATCTAGCTCACGGCCGAGTTTACGGTGGTCGCGGGCTTTGGCTTCTTCTTGTTGCTTGATATAATCATTTAATTCATCCTCGGTGCTAAAGGCGAGACCATAGATACGGGTAAGCATTTCCCTTTTCTCGTCACCACGCCAGTAGGCACCAGCGATATGGTCTAGCTTGAAGGCGCCGAGGTCCTTGGTGTTCTTAGCGTGAGGGCCTTTGCAGAGGTCAGTGAAAATGTCGCCGAGGTCGTAGAATGTGACTTCTTCGTCTTTTGGAAGCTCCTCGATGAGTTCGATCTTGTACTTCTGCTTGTTGTCCTTAGCCCACTTCAAAGCCTCCTCACGAGTGGCGACGCGCTTAGTCATAGCGAGATTTTGCTTAATGATAGAGCGCATCTTCTTTTCAATCTTGGCGAGGTCGGCGTCGGTGATTTTGGTCTTGCCGAAGTCAATGTCGTAGTAAAACCCGTTATCGATAGCTGGGCCGATGCCAAATTTTACATCTTTGTATAAATCTTTTACAGCCGCCGCGAGGACGTGGCTCAAAGTGTGGCGTTTGTTTTCTAAATCGTTCATTTTGTTACCCTTTACTAATACTATATATTATACCACAATTATCGAAATGGGTTTGAAGTGTTGAGGGTACAGTTCAAGCGAAAAATTTTTAGGAACCGCTGACGCACCTAATACTGCTGCCGTAACCCTTAAGGTTGTAAGTGGTACCTGGGTACATATTCGAGCTACGCAGGTACAGGCTGTACGAAATGCTGTAATCGTTCGCAGTAGACGACCAATAGTAGCCGTAGCTGCCCCTATTGTTAGCAGACGACGTAGTGAAGTAGCCAGAGTAGAGGAAGTTATTTGGGAAAGCACGCCAGGCTTTAGACATAGCATCACCAGTAGGAGTAGTGCTAGAACTTGAAGCTGCACCAGTACCACCAAGTTGTGCATCTAGATATGAGAAGCCTCCTGCGGTAGTACCTTTACTATTAGCTGCGTTTCTGCCATATGGTAATCTCCAACCAGTCGGACAAAGTGAAGTATTGGCGGCTTCGGATGGGGTATAACCATCCGTCATTGTAGTAGTATTATAATAACCGGTATTAGCCATAGCGGCAGCCCAAGTGTAGTAATTACCATAACTGTACATTGCCGAACTGTTGGTAGTAGGCCTAGAAGCACGTGTGGACGTATTATCGTTATTATAGCGTGGCATACGATAACCAGCGTAGCCAGTTTGGCTGATATCTATAGTGGCAGTACTGGACTGCGTACCAGCGTAGTAGAGGGAGTTAGCTGTAGTAGCTGCAGTGGCAGAACTGGAGTCGCCTGTGAAATTAGCAGTTTCCGCATCGGCGAGACCAGAGAAGTCACCATAGGTAGAGCTTGTACCATAGCCTTGGGCAAGGGCACCGGTACTGTTGTCGCTGTTGGTGCTTTCTAGTCTTAAGTTTTCAATCATCCAGCATTTACCATCGGCTAGTTTAGCAATGGCGTAAGTCTGGCTATCACGCTGATCTGTCAGAGCAGAAACACTGGCGAGATTAGCAGTGCCATCAGTTGGAGCCGTAGTAAGACCAGAACAGATGGATGAGACTTTACTGGTGTCTTGCAAACTTCCCTCGCTCTTTACCCAGACTGCATATAGCGCTAGTCCATTATTAGTTCCCGTATACTGCCCGGCAGTGAAAGTGATGTATTCTTGTGGACCGTAGAACTTAGCATTGGCATTAGTAGCATAATCATAAGAGTCAGACCAACCAGCGAAGCCATAACCAGTGCGAGAGAAGTTAGAGGCTAGCAGTGTAGCAGAAGTGGCTGAGCTAGAGATAGTTTGGCAACCCATACTGCCTACTGCCGTAGATGCGTTAGCGAAGTAATTGATACATCCACTTGTAGCGGTCTGTGGCTGTGCTGGTATTTCCGTAGCCGGATGTACCAAGGTAAACTTCACCTTCCCCACATAGTCCCCAGTGGCTTGGGTGCTGGAGATGTAAGCGCCGTAGGTGAGGCCAATGGATGAACCAGTAGCATTTGCGCTAGCTACGGCATCCGTCACTGAATCCATATGGGCTACTTTGGTATAGGTAGCTGGAATAGCCGAATATGATCCAAATCCTCCATCAATGGTAGTAGCATAAGTTCCGGTAGTGACTTGACTTAGACTCATATTCCAGTTAGATGCTGATGAACCAGTGCCGGTATTAAACTCTGTGGTACCATTAGACATTTTATTATTGCCATATTCATTATTAGTGTACCCTACTGCATAGATAGCAAAACCACCAGCATCATTACATATGGTTTTGAGTGTAGTAGAGCCAATCTCGGTCTTAGAAGAACCAGCTGGGACTTCAGCCGTATGGGCAGTATTTACCGTAGCAGTCAGAGTACAAGCAGAGCCTACTGTGACGGTAGCTCCAGCTGAATCAGCCTTTACATTAGGATAACTAGACAAAAACATTCCAGCTAGGATTGTAACACCCACAATACTTGCTGAAGCTAAGAAACTTAATTGACTCTTATGAGAGAGAGAGAGAGAGAGAGAGAGACGAATTTTGCAAGGTTGCTAGGGGACCTCTCGCACCCCAAAGCTTCGTCTTATTATTTATGCTTAACATATCATCATTATAGCATAAGTTTTGTGGTTTTCCAATGCTTAGGCAAGTAGAACGAGTACGAGAATGAGCTGAATCAGGGCGGTAACAATGAGGCGCCATTTCTTTAGAATCACTTTGAAGTCGGCGCGAGAAAGCATAAAGCCAATACAGATAATTGAAAGCGGGGTAGTGGCGCCGAGGCGAGCATAAAATTCCGAGAGTTCTATCTGCATAAGCTGATTATAGCACGGACGTAGGGCTAATGACAAAGGACTTCAGTAGCGGTGTTGGCAATCTGCGTGGTGGTTTTAACCCTATTCCTGACCCGACCGCGGCTGCGGAGATCTTTATAAATACTACTAATCGCACCGCGCGTGCCGTCGCAGAATTTCACTCTGCCACCTAGGATTTTTCTAAGTTCTGGAACTATTTCATTAAACTGCGAACAGGCTATGATGACCTCATTGGGACGAAAACCATCCCTTAAGACGTTTAGATAAAGCACGTCGGAAATTTCGGAGAATTCTAGTTCCCCGTCGTCAATTTTGATGGGCCAGGATTCGAGAACGAGGGCTTTGATATGAAAAGGCTTTAGCTGATGCAAAAACTGGCGATAAGTAACGGTCTTAGCAACAGCCTTGGTAGTCAGAATGAGGACTTCCCTTTTGGCGAAGGAGCAAGGAGGTTCGAGATCGAACCCCAGAAAAACCTGGTTTTTGTACTTACGCCTAAAATATTTGAGGCTGGTAATAGATAGCAAGTGGTTTGCGAAAACGATGATATCTACTCTGCCGATATATGAGCGAAGGGCATTCTCGGCACATTTCCGCGCACATTTGGGGCTGGATTGGATTTCCGCAGCGTGGCGCCAGTCGATAACCCGAATAACTTCCACAACCGCAAGTTCGCGCTCCAAACGATCTGCAAAATTTTCTCCACCATACCCACTATCAAAAACCGCAATCTTAAGCATTCCAAAAATCCTTTCTCCTCCATTCCGAGATTGTACCATAGATTGATTCGATCTGAGATTTGGTTCAAGGAAAAATGCGACATATGTCGCGTAAAATGAAAAAAGGCTATGAGGGGCGTCATATTTTCGCTAAAGCGAAAATATTCCCGCGGGGCGTCGGCTCAAAAAATCTGAAATGAATTTCAGATTTTTACTCGCACTCCTACCGCGTTTGAACCCTACGGGTTCTCGCCCCTCAATAACACTTATAGAAAATACTCAACCAGACGGTTGAGTATTTTCTATGGTGGGTTGTGAGGGGCTTGAACCCCCGACCTTCTCGGTGTAAACGAGACGCTCTAGCCAACTGAGCTAACAACCCGTCTCAGTAATTATATCATAGATTGTGATTTAAGGCGAGGGCGAGAGGCTATTTCTTGACGACTTTTTTGGTGACGTCGAATTTTTCCATGTAGAGGCCTAGCATAAGGCGGGTCTGGGAATAGAAGGCAGCGAGGGACTGGTAGATGATGGAGGTGACTGGGATGAGGACCCATTGGATTAGCATCAGGAGCGAACGACCTTTGCGATATTTGGCGGGGCGCTTGGGGATAATCCTGAATGAAACTAGCACCGAGATAATGAGCCCGATAGAGGCGATAGTCTCGACGACGCTAACGATGTTTGGTAAATTATAAGCAACCATAGAATGAGCGGAAACATTCATAATCATAGGCACCCAACCACCAAATGCCACGATGGGGGCGAGGATGGCGAGAGTGACGTGGCCGTCGAGGAGACGCCAGAATTTGGGAAAGAGTTGCCAGAAAGGCATCAGACGGTTCTCGCGACGCACAAATAGTTTCGAGCCGACGTAGGCAACGTCGGAGGCACCGTAATACCAACGGCGGACTTGGATGAATTGAGCTTTGACAGTTTTCCAGAAGGTCTCGTCGATAACGGCGTCTTGATAAATTGGGATACGGATGGGCAAAACAGAATAATCGCCGTTGAAGAAAAAGAGACTGCGCCAGTATTGATGGCCGTCTTCGACAATGGTGCGTTTGCTCCAGAAGTTCATAGCCTCAAGTGCCTGAAGGGGCTGAGAGTGCGAGGCAAAATTACGAAGGAGATGCGGGCGCATAGTGGTAATGACATTAAAGAAAGAGTTAGATACGGCAATCACGCGCGAGGGGGCGGGGGCATCCCAAATGTTATTAGTAAACAAAGAGACCGGCTGATAACTGAGTCGCTGGCGATTGGGGTGAGTAATATACTCATAGGCCACCGAGTCTAGATATTTAGGATGGACGTGGTTGTCACTATCTAGTGAAGTGACGATAACGTTTTCGACCGGAATGTGTTTACTAGCGACGTAATCGGCGAGGACGTGACCGGCGTAAGTGAGGTTGGGACCTTTACCAACCACTTCGCCTGGTAGGTTGGCAGGGTGTTTGGACAAAATAAACTGCTTGAAGGTGTTTTTATATTTGCGATGAAGGCCTGTGGCGATGCGCTCCATCTCTTCCCCGCCACGGGCTTCGTAGGCGAGAATGAAAATAATATGGTCGTTTGGAAAGGTGGAATTTGCGACTGCTTCGATAGAAGGAGCCAATACTTCTTCCCCTTCGTTATAAGCGGTCATAATAACAGCGTGATAGACTTTGGATGGGTTGGGGTATTCTTTGGACATAGCGGTCATCATTTTGAGATTCTCAATGTGTTCGTCAAAATGATAGCTTTTGCCGTCGTCGCCGTGCAATCTCTCGTAGGCTGCGTGGGGGTCGGCTAAATCCTCTACGCGACGTCGCCAATCCACGCGCATTGCGCGTTTGATGACGTTATAGCCCTGGACGGTGCGATAAGCGATGCCTACGGCTTTAACCAGAGTTGTAGAAATAAGAATAAACAAGTAGATACTACCTATGACCGGGTCGAGCCAAGACAAAAGAAAGAGTAAGATAATGGCACCATAAGAGACGAGGCCGGGAAGGATTTCGAGAAAACGGTAGAGCTTGGTGCGTTTGCCCTGAGGGATTTCGAGATTTTTACGCATTTAACCCTCTCCGAGTAAACGGATTAAGACTAGGAACGAGCCTAGAATGAGCATTGTAGTAGTGAGGAGGAAGAATTTGGCCATACCGCCACCACGTTTGTGAAAAATGCGAATGGCGAGAAAGTTGTGTAGGAAGCCGAAAACTAAGGCAAGGAGCGGGAACGCAATCATATCTACCCAGCTACCGTCACGATAACCACCGATGTCGCCATAGCCGACTTTGACCACGGCGGCGTTAGGATTTAACTGGATAAGCGAGAAAATCAGGAGGGTAACGGAGAGAAGGAGATTCAAAATCATCAAAATGATGATTCCCCGCTCGTGGTGATAAAGTTTGATAACGTCTTCTTTAATGGTTTTCATTGTACTTTCCGGTGAGCATATCTACTATTTGATTGACGTGCTGGATAAACATTACGTCACCAATAATACCGACTAGACCCGTCAAAATCATCATCCAGCCGATTAGAGTAACGATTGCGCCTTCATAGAAAGTGACGAATACACCGAGTACAAGCATAATCAGAGCGATGATGAGGATGTATTTCCAAACGTTGATCTTGGCGGCAGCGAGCTTGGTAGCGGTGTTAATACGGACGAGCGATTCGTAAATAATGATGATGCCGATAATAACACGGAAGATATTAGCGATATCGTCGCCGATGACCAAAGCGGCGACACCGATAAGGACCGAGACTACGCCGGCGAGAAGGCCGTTGTTAAGGAAATCATTTTGGCCCTTCTCCATGAAGTAATTGATAATTTGGAAACCGCCTTTCACAATAAAGAAGGCGCCGACGATGTAGGCGAGTATCTGCACCATAGTATCTTGCAAAACGATGAATAAAATGCCGAGTATAATCAGGGCAAGTGACTCAATGATAGCTGACCAGGCTGATTTTTTGAGGTCGCCGCTGACTTGTTCGAGCGGGCGTTTGATGATTTCCACCTTAGACATAAAAAACTCCTTTTTTTAATTATAGCACAAGTTCATAATATATAAAAATGGAGCCGATGGCAGGGATCGACTTCCCTTCGGGAAGTCGTCCGTTCCTCCTCGCTCAAAAAATCGTGAGCTTGCTCCCGATTTTTATTCGCTTCGTCGTCCGGTCGAACCTGTGACTTTCTAAGAATCAATTGCAATGTGGAGCCGATGGCAGGGATCGAACCTGTGACCTGCTCGTTACGAATGAGCTGCTCTACCAACTGAGCTACATCGGCATCGTTTGCTTCTGCTTGTCCAAATGTATGTTACAGAGCATTCGTTACGAATGAGCTGCTCTACCATCATAACTTGGAGCTACATCGGCACTTAACAAATTATATCACACTTTGCGGGGTTTGCGGGGCTTTTTGCGTGACTTAGTGGCGGGGTCGCTTTCAATACGGAGGGCGCGGAGGAGCTTAGAGCGGGCGTGAGGGGTAATAATGCGGTCGAGCCAGGATTGTTTGGGGGTTTGGTTTTTAGAGGTTAGAATCTCGACAATATCGCCTTGTTCTAATTTTTTGTTCAAGTTGCTCATCTTGCCGTTAATCTTAACACCGACGACGTGGTCGCCGATTTCGGAATGGAGCTTGTAGGCAAAGTCGAGAGGCAAAGCCCCTTTCGGGAGGTCGATGATGTCGCCTTTGGGGGTGTAAACAAAAATGCGGTCAGCGAAGAGGTTGATTTTAAGTTTCTTGAGGTCGACCTTCTTCCCTTCGCGAAGGCGGGCGGCGGTCATCTGGAGCTCGGTAATCCAGAGGAGGTTGGTGGGGAGATGTTCGATTTTGCCTTTTTTGTAATTCTCAGTGAGCTTTTGCTCGTTGTAATAGAAACTAGCAGCGAGACCCCGCTCGGCAAATTCGTGCATCTCTTTAGTACGAATTTGGAACTCGACGACCTTTTTATCCTTGGTGATGACGGTGGTATGAAGGGATTGATATCCGTTCTGCTTCGGGGTGGCGATGTAATCTTTGATGCGGCCGTTCATAGGGGTGTAGAGGGAGTGGATGATGCCGAGAGTGAGATAACAATCGGTGACGTCATTTACGATGATGCGGAGAGCGGTGAGGTCGTAGATTTCATTAATGTTTTGGTTGTGCTTGGCGAGTTTTTTGTGAAGTGAATAAACTGACTTCACGCGACCAGAGATGGTGAACTCGATTTTTTCCTTTTTGAGGGCTTGGCTTACTTCATCTTTAATCTTGGCGAGGGACTTTTCGGCGGATTTGTTGTGCTTATCGATGAGCTTCCTCAACTCGTCAAAACGACGGGGGTCGACATACTTAAAGGCAAGGTCGGCCATTTCGACGCGGAGAAGACCCATATTGAGCCGGTCAGCGAGCGGGGCGAAAACTTCAAGGGATTCTTTGGCGATTTTTTTCTGTTTGTCGGGAGGGAGGGCGGAGAGAGTGCGAAGATTGTGGAGGCGGTCGGCGAGCTTGATGATGAGAACGCGGATGTCGTCACCGAGAGCGATCATCAGCCTCAAGAAATTGTCTTTGGTGGCGGGAAGATAGGTGTCGATGTCGCGCATACCGTTACGGGCAGTGCTGAGTTTAGTGACGCCGTCAACGAGGAAGGCGACTGGCTCGCCGAATTCTTGCTTGATTTCGTCCAAGGTGAGGTCTGTGTCCTCAACGGTGTCGTGGAGGATGCCAGCGATAACGGTATCCTCGTCCATTCCCCATTCTTCGAGGATTTTTTTGACAGCGAGAGGGTGAACAATGTAGGGTTCGCCGGTCTTGCGAAGCTGGTCTGCGTGGACCTTCTTCGCCATTTCGACGGCTTTTTGAATGCGAGGAGAATCTGTCATAATCTTATTATAACAGAAATATTGCTACATAATTCACTATATCTCGGGAGCTTATTTAGCTGATAGCAAATGCTCCACGAGGGCTTTTAGTTCGATTTGGTTCTTGCATTTGAAAGTGAGGGAGCGGCCGTGGATGGAAGCGGTGGCATTGTATTTAGCGGCAAGGGCGTTTTCGTCTTTTAAGTTCTCGCCGCGCTTGATGGAAGCGGCACTGGAACGCTTCTTGTGCTCGGCAAAATAGCGTTCGACTTTGCGGGCGGTCCAGCCTTCGGCGACGATTTTGGGAAGTAACTTATTAATGGTCGCTTCGTCGCGAGAGACGAGCGGGCGCATCACGCCTTCGGTGAGTTTTTCCTTGACCATAATCTTCTTGGCTTCGTCGGGGAGGGTGAGGAGGCGCATAGTGTTTTGGACGGTCTGCTCGGATTTGCCGACCTTGGCGGCGATGTCTTCGGTGGAGAGATTAAATTGGGTCTGTAACTTGGCGTAGGCGGTAGCTAGCTCAATGGCGTTCAAATCTTCCCTTTGGGCGTTTTCGATAATGGAAAGCTCAAGACGGTTTTGCGAGTCCAGGGTGCGGATGATGGCAGGAATAGTGGTGAGACCGGCAATTTTGCTGGCGCGCCAACGGCGCTCGCCGGCGACGATTTTGTATTTGCCATCTTCTCTCGTGACGACAATAGGCTGGAGGACGCCGTGCTCTTTAATGGAAGCGGCAAGGGCCTCAATGGCCTCTTGGTTAAACTCGCGACGAGGCTGTTCCTCGTCACGGACAATGTCATCTATTTTGAGTTCTTTTAATTGGCTGGTTTTTTTGTCCTCAGCGAGAGTGGGGTCAAATTCGTCGTCAATTAACTCCGTGGGGATCAATGCTTCAAAACCGCGACCTAATCCTTTCATTTGGTTCTCTCCTCTACTTCTTTAGTGAATGCTTTGTAGGCTTTGGCGCCTTTACTGAACTTGTCATAAGCGCCAACTGGCACACCGTGAGATGGGGCCTCGGCGACGCGAACATTGCGGGGGATGGTGGTCTTGAAAGTGAGTCGCTTGAAGTACTTCTTGATTTCGTTATAAACCTGGCCGGAGAGGCTGGTGCGCTTGTCGTACATGGTGGCGAGGACGCCGAGGAGCTGGAGATTGGGGTTGGCCTGCTTCATCACGAGCTTCATCGATTCAAGTAGCTGAGCGACCCCCTCGAGAGCATAGAACTCAGTCTGGACGGGGAGGAGGAGATAATTAGAAGCGATCATACCATTCACAGTGAGGAGGCTGAGGGAGGGCGGGAGGTCGATAATGATGTAGTCGTAGTTTTCCGTTATGGTACGAACAGCATCACGGAGGCGAGTAAATTTTTTACTCGCGGTGGTGATTTCGACTTCGGCGTTGGCAAGATCTGGGGTGGCGGGGGCTAAATCAAAATGCTTGTATTTGGTGGGTTTAATAATAGCGCTGATAGTTACGGTGCCGAGTAAAACATCGGTCATAGTGCCGCCGAGGTCTTTATTCTTGTCAAAACCGAGGCCAGAGGTAGCGTTACCCTGGGGGTCGAAATCGATTAGCAGAGTCTTAAATTTGTCTTTGGCGAGATAGTAGCTGAGGTTAACGGCTGTAGTGGTTTTCCCTACGCCGCCTTTTTGGTTCGTGACACAAATTACCTTCGCACTCATAATACTTAAGATTATAACACATTTGGACTTAAAACAAAATAACTCAGTTTTACTGAGTTATTTTGTCTTATCCGATTTTCGTGATTTCAATCTCGGAGTATTTTTGGCGGTGACCAGTTTCTTTGTGGACACGCTTTTTCGCTTTGTAGCGAATGACGCGAATTTTGTCACCTTTTACAATAGGCTCTACGACTTTTGCTGAAACTTTCACGCCTTTTACTGTCGGAGTACCTACTGTGGTCTTATCGCCGTCAATAAGAAGCAAAGCGTCAGTCTCGAGCTCTTTGGTGCCTTCCGGGAGGAGGTCCACCCGTAGGGTCTCTTTTTCGGTGACGACATATTGCTTGCCGCCAACCAGAATAACTGCTTTCTTCATATTAATCCTTTATTTATTCCCTTTATTTTATCATATTTAGGGAGATTTGAAAAGACCCCTAGCTATTTTGCCTAGGGGTTGTCTTTTCAACCGATTTTATATTTTATTCTTTGTCGGGTTTTGGTGACTCTGGAGCATCTTTATTCTCTTTTGCTTTATCGCTTTCGGCGGAGTCGTCACCTTTGACGGTGTTTTCGACAGTCTTTAAGGTCTTGCGAGTGCGATAGAAGTAGTAACCACCAGCGGCTAGACCGAGTACGATGACGATGGCTAGGACGATTTCGAGCGGCCCGGTGTTGGGGAGAGATTGACAACCTTCCATTTCGGGGTTGGTTTTGCAGTTTTTCTCTTGGCACTCTGGCAGAGCGGGGTTAGTTTCGCAAGTGTCTAGCGGGACGTCTGGCTCTTCACAACCATCTACTTTTTTGACGGTGACAGTGATGGAATCTTCCCTGGTGTCGCCTGTCTCGACATTACTGTCGTAAGTTAAGGTGGCTTTGTTGGTGAGCTCTTTGCCGGTACAGTCGAAATCATCGCCAGCTTTTACTGTATACTGAACATAAACAGTGTTGCCGGTGCCGATAGTACCGAGGTTGAGACCGTTGCCGAAGATATCGTCACTGATAGTGTCCCAAGTAGTGGATTCGTTGGCTCTTAGCTTTACGGTGCCAGGAACCAGTGATAGTCCTTCTGGGAGATTGTCTTTGATAACGGCGTTGGTGAGGGCTACATCGCCGGTGTTGCGGATGGTTAGTTGGAAAGTGGCTTCTTCGCCTGGCGTGATGTTGGCGCTTTCGCCAAAATTTTCACCGTCGCCGGACACGGCCTTGTCGATAGAGCCACCGAGCTCTTCAGCTTGGAGCACATAAGTGACGACGCCGTGGTATTCCTCACAGCCCGGGATGACGCCATTAAGAGCGTTAAGACCGAGCAGGGTTCCTTCTTCGGTGAAGAGGCTGGATGGCATCACAGAGCCGTTGGCTTTCCAGTCGTTATAGATTTTGGCTGAGCCGTCTACGTAGTGGAGTAGCACCTTATCGGTGGTGGTAGTCATATAGGCTTCGTCCCAGACTGAGGTAGGATTAGAATTCTCAGCGGTGATAGTCGCTGTGATAGTACCCCTTTCGCTTGGAGTGAGGACGGTCGAGAAAGAGGTTGCCATACGGGTCTTCAGGGCGACGCCAACATTGTTGTGGGCTTTGTCATTATAGGTGGCAGAGGCATTGTTGTGGAAGTAAACATAGACCAGATATTGACGGCCTGGGATAACTTCGACTTCGTTTTTGAGGTCAGTGACATCAGCGTCTATCTCACCAACCCTGACAAAATCACGTTCATCACCAATAGTGGGGTTATTGGTGATGGAGTTAAAAGTCGGATAGGTGGCTGGATTTTCCATCGTAAAGGTGGCGCGTTCCGGACCCCAAGCCGAGACCGAAGCGAAGGCTACTAAGCTGATACCTAACGTAGCAGTGGTAATACCTAAGGTTTTAAATTTGATAGTGTTTTTCATATGATTCCTTTCTGCCTACCCTTATTCTATTCCTAATTCTGCCAAGATATCGTCAAGCTCGGCACCACCAATATCTTCAACGCCGGGAGCCTCCTCGATGGGGATTTCGGCTTGGTCGGCGACTTCTTGAGCTTGCACGTTTTCTTGGACTGGAGCATATTCATTGGCGTTGGCACCGCCAAGGTCTTGACTATAGTTGTTCTCGGGAGCGGTTACTTGTTCCTGGACTGGAGTTGCTTGTTGCGCCTCTTGATTTTCGATAATAACTGGCGCAGTACCTTCATAGACCTCAACTGCTGGCTCTTCAGTTATATCTTCTTGTCTTACCTCTGGAGTTGGGGTCACTTTTACTTCTGTAGTGCCAATATCTTGCGCTATGTCTTCAAAAATTTGATTGTCAATACGCTCCATATTCTCATAGTCCTTAGGGGCTATGGTTTCGGGTTCGGGAATTGGGGCTGGAGTTGGAACAGGTTCGGGAGTAGGAGCGGGAGTAGGTTCGGGGGTAGGTTCGGGAGTAATCGCAGGGACAACTTCAGGCGTAATCGATTGTTGAGGGACAGTAGACCATTCCGGAGAACTGACGGGGGAGCTAGGGCTATATTCTACCGGAGAATATGGGACACTACTTGGAGTTTGGTCTATTTCGTAATTAGGTTGGAAGCCACATTTCATATTAAGGTCTAACATTTTAACCCAGCTGGTTTCACCGTTAGCGTCAGTAAGTCGGCGAGAGATATCCACTTGGGGGGCATTGTCGCGTTGTCTGGCACTATAATTTAGGTGCATTTCATATGGCTTCATAACACCATCATTGTCTTCATCTATATAGTAAACGTAATTGGAATACTCTTCGTCGTTCTCGTAATAAAAATCATATTTGGTAGATTCGCTGTTTAGAACTTGGTCGAGTTTATCGGTAAGCCTCTGTTGCATGGCTCCGGCATCAGGATTTGTCTCGCTACTCATGTAGTCGTCGATCTCGGTCATAGACATGCCAGTAATCCCGAGATCTTGCTTTTCGTCATCAGTAAATATATTGTAGGCGTAAGATGCTAGTGCCTCTGGGGCACGACTAGCGACGCCCATAATGCCGTCGATGGTATCTTCGCGATTGTTGAAACTTGCGGACATATCGTAGTCATAGGAGTATTGGGTCTCCTTGTTAGCGATGTCTGCATAGTGGCTGTAATCGTATTTGGTGCCGGTGGGAGTCTCACCAGCGTATGGGTTATAAGATTCGTTTACGGTTTCGATGGTCTGGGGCTCGGTCTGCGGGGATTTATTTTTGTTGCCGCCAAGCCCAGTGAAGGCCAAGCCGGCGGCTGTCAGGATAGCTGAGCCGGCAATGGTTGCGGCGAGAAAATTCTTGAAGGCAGGGTTCTTTTTGGCTTTTTCCTTTACAGCTTGAATTTCTGGTGCAGAATCCTGTTGCTCTAGACTCTGCGCAATCGCTTGATTGACTTTTTGCCCAGTGGCTTGGTGATCTTCTCTAGCCCTTTGCTCCGGTTGGGATTCAGCTAAAACCCTATTTACAAATTCTTCGTATGACATCTGACCCGCTAAAGAGTCTTCTGATGAAGGGGTAGTTTCTCCTTTCATTATGCTTCACCTCCTAATAATTCTGTTTTAAAATCTTGCATTGCGGTCGCAATGATGTTTTCTAGATTGATGCCGGCGTTAGTGAAAAAGTTGGTGTACGTATCTGGGGTACTGTCGTCTTTGTCCAGGAGCTCGTTAATTTGGCGAAGCTGGTCGTCATTAAGCGATCCGAAGACCGCGTTGGTGATTTTGTCGTCAAGTTTTTTGATATTTTGCTCGCGGAGAACGTTAAGCTCTTTCGTGTCTTGCGCTGGTATAGGTTTTGACTTCATCAGTTCATCAACGAACCCGCCTAACGTCTCGTAATCGAGAAGATAATTGTCCATAGAAGATTGTTTTGTTGATATTGTTAACCTTTCTGATTTTAGTTTAGCATAACCGGATTTTTTGGTCAACTTGTTTAAGCTTTATGATTGGTGTTATGAGGTTTTCGGTGGTTAACAAAAAACCGAACATTGTGTTCGGTTTTTTGCGTAATTTGTGGCTCGTCTATCTTATAGGCATTGTTCCCTGTTTAGCTTTGGTGTTTTTGTTTTGGTTTATGATTACATTGGAACTCCTTTCTGGAAAACTGTATTTAAGGTGCTATTTGTCTCTTAGGCTGAGAGCTTTTGAGAAACTTTTTTCCAATCGACCATGTTCCTGATGGCTAGTTTGATAGGGGAGTTTTTGATTCTGGCAATGGTTTCCTTTTTGACGCTAGCTGGCGAGACGTAAGTCTTCTCGTTGTCGTATGGTTTGTAATCGATGTCGTCTTTCCAATCAGAATCGATTACTTTGTTGGGGAGGTTGATGGTTTCGGTTTTCATTTTTGTTTTCCTTTGTTTATTTTTGTTATTTGTTAGAATGTTTGTTTTATTTTCTAACTTGTTTTAAGTGTAGCACACTTTGCTGAATTTGTCAATACTTTTTATGCTTTATTTTTGGATTTTGTCAAATCTTCTCGAGAGAAATGGTGATGTTTTCGCCGGAGATTTTGGCGATTTCGTCGTGGGCGTAGTTGGAATCTTTGGTGATGTTAGTAGCATTGGTTTCGGATTTGATGAGGTCTTCGAAGCCTTTGGGAAGGATGGTAGAGAGGGAGAGTTTAATCTCATCGTCTTGGCGGAGACCGGCGTGTTTACGGGCGGCTTGGATGGCACGGATGAGTTCGCGAGCTCTACCTTCTTCCCTTAGTTCTGGGGTGATGGTTTTGTCGAGCGTGAATTCTTTGCCGTTTTTGACGGTTTTTACGTTGACTTCGTCGGCGATGATTTGCTCGTAAAAATCGTCGAGTTTATCGCCATCGTAAGTGAGTTTGGCTAGAGGCTGGCGAATCTTAATCTGTTCTTCAGCGTCGGACTTCTGCATACGCAGGGCAAGGGCGTCGGTGATGATTTGGCGGGTCCTTTGCATATTGTCTAGAACTTCGGTGTCGATGGTGCCAGCGGCGGGCCAGTCGAGAAGGTGGACGGAGTCGGTGGAGCCGGTCATTTTCTGATAGAGTTCCTCGGCGAGGAACGGAGTGAAGGGGGCGAGGATCTTAGCTAGATAGACTAATACATAATACAGGGTGGCGAAGGCGCTTTGCTTGTCGTTGTCGTTGTCGTTCTTGCTGAAGCGGCGGCGGGAGCGGCGGACGAACCAGTTGGAGAGGTCGTCTACAAAGGGGAGGACGCCTTCGAGGGCTTTCGGGATGTTGTATTCTGACATACCACTTGTGATTTCGTCACGAAGTTGGTAGAGGCGGGAGATGATCCACAGATCTAGAGGATTTAAAAGTGAGTTTTGCAACGTCCTCGGCTCGCAGTCGTCATTTTTACAACGGGTCGGGCGGACTCGCCCCTGTATTTCAGTACAGGCTTCTCGTCCGCGACCGTTGTCAAAATGACTGCTGGCGCCTGCGGAATGTTGCCAAAACTCACTTTTCAAATCCTCTGAGTCGATGCCTTCCACCTCGGCGTAGGTGGTGAAGAAGTCGTAGACGTTCCAAATCATCGCGAGTTTGCGATTGACGTCGGAGACGTCTTTGTCGAGGAGGGCAAAATCTTCGCCGGAGAGGACGGGGCTAGAAAGGAGGAGGAAGCGGAGGGAGTCGGCGGAATACTGATCCATCAGCTCGTTGGGATCGGTGAAGTTGCCGAGAGATTTGCTCATTTTACGGCCGTCGTTCCCCGCTAGGGTGCCGGTAGTGATGACGTTCTTGTAGGCATTTTTGTGACCATTTTTGGCCTTGTCGCCGAAGGCGCCGATGCTAGCTAATGCAGTATTGACAGCGTGGACATAGTAGAACCAGGCGCGGACTTGCCCGACGTATTCGACGATGAAGTCGGCGGGGTAGTTTCGCTCAAACTTTTCCTTATTCTCAAATGGATAATGGAGCTGGGCGAAAGGCATAGAGCCGGATTCGAACCAGCAGTCGAGGACCTTTTCGATGCGAGTGAAATGGTCTCTGGACGGGTCCTGCCGCGCATTCTCCTCCCCCACTCGCTGAGGCTCGCGGGGGGCCCCCTCCATGCGCGTCACCCGTCCATGTTCATCCACGTATGCATCAAATTCAACTTCATCTACCCAAGGTCTATGGTAATCTTCTAGCTCCTTCCCGGAGAACTCTTTTAGTTCCTCGTAGGAACCAAAAACCTTGATAGCGCCGGTTTTTTCGCCCTTCCAAACTGGCATGGCGGTGGCCCAGAAGCGATCACGGGATAGATTCCAGTCGGGGGCTTGCTCGATGTTCTTAGCGAAGCGGCCATGTTTTAAGTAGTTCGGGAACCAGTTGATGTGCTCGTTTTCGTCGAGCATTAGCTGCTTCTGGCCGTCGATATCGAAAAACCAAGACGGGAAAGCGCGATACATAATGCGCTCTTTAGAACGAGGGTTAAAGGGGTATTCGTGTTGGATGTATTCAATCTTATAAACGATTCCCTTTTCTTCAAGGCACTTGGCAATAAACTTGTTAGCCGCCCAAATCTGGATGCCATGCTCGTCAGTGTCGCGGACGCCGAGGGCGTGAAGCTTGTCGGCGTATTCCGGGAGATAGTAGCCGTTCTCGTCGAGAACATCTATGAAACCAATAAGTTCAGAATTCTGGGCGGGTCCTGCCGCGTTTTTCCCTCCCGCAGCTCCACCCTTCGGGTGCTCTGCGGGAACCCTTCCAAACGCGTCACCCGCCCATGTACTGTGTTTTTTGTATAATTCGTAGTCGTCTTCGCCGTAAGCGGGGGCGATATGAACGATGCCGGTGCCTTCTTCTTCGCCAACGAAGTCGGCGGTGAAGACTCGGCAAGTGGTGCCGTCGATGGATTCGTATTTGAGACCAGCGAGGTCTTTGCCTTTCATAGTACGCTCTGGCTTGGCGTCACCGAAAAGTTTGCTGGCAAGCTTGGTGGCGACAATAAAACTCTCGCCGTCGATGTTATAGATACCGTAGGTCAGGTCTTTGCTGACGGCGAGGGCGCGGTTGGCTATTAGAGTCCAGGGCGTAGTGGTCCAAGCCAAGAAAAATGTAGGTGAGCTTGAAATGCTTTTGGTTCGACCGGTCTCGCTCGCGCCTGTCGTTACAGGGCTCGCATCGACAAGCTCCTCGTTAGTCGCAATGGTCTCACCAAAAGCATTTTCAATCTCACCTAGCCCTATAAGCTTAAATTTGACGTAGGCGCTGGGATCGGTGACGGCTTGGTAGGCGTCGTTGTCCATGGTGACTTCAGCTTTACTAACTGGGGTGGCGAATTTGGTGTCGTACATTAATACCTTGCGGCCTTCGTAGATTTTGCCAGCATCGTAGAGCTGCTTGAAAGCCCACCAAACGGATTCCATAAAATCCTTGTTCATGGTACGATAGCAATTATCAAAATCTACCCAGCGGCCGATGCGGTCGATGGTGGAGCGCCAAGTCTCAGAGTTTGCAACCATAGATTCGCGGGCTTTTTTGATATAATCTTCGAGCGACCATTTGGTACCAATGTCTCGTCTGTCAGTAATACCGAGTTGCTTCTCGACAAAGTTCTCGGCAGGGAGACCGTGACAATCCCAGCCCCAGCGACGTTCTACTCGATAGCCGTTCATGGTCCAAAAGCGCGGGACGGCGTCTTTCACGATAGAGCTAAGCAGGGTGCCGTGGTGAGGATTACCGGTAATAAACGGAGGACCATCGTAAAAAACATAAGATTTGTCAATCGGGCGCTGCTCGACTGACTTCTCAAAGGTTTTGTTTTTCTTCCACCACTCGGTGATGGCTTTTTCGTATTCTATAGCCCGACGGCGTTCTCCAGCTCTATATTTCATAGAGATATTATATCACACTTCTTAAATTCCAGCTTGAGCGTTCGAGATAAGTTTAAGCATCGCTTTGGTCGATGATGCGGCGGGAGCGGAGCTCGGCGAATTTGGCGGTGCGGCGGATGGCGCTAGCATGACCGGAGAGGGCGGCGTAGGGGGCGAATTGGGCGGCGCGCATTTCTTTGGGCATGCGAGGATGGCGCTTGGGTTCGTAATGCGAATGGTTGATAATTCCTAATTGGTATTCTCTGGGCGGGTCCTGCCGAGCATTCTCCCTCCCCAAAATTTTTGCTTCGCAAAACATTTTGGGGTCCCCTTCCATGCTCGACACCCGCCCATGACTCCCTGCTCGGTGACCTCCGATTTGGGCATTGCGTTCCCTACCGGTGGCGCCTTGTTCGAAATTGATGCCCTTCAAAATCGCGTTTTTGCCGTATTTCTTCTTAATGACGAGGATGGCTTCTTCGGTGCGCTTTTCTTTCTTTAAGTCTATTTTATCTTGGAGGTCGTCAAATAGTCCCAGTTGCCGAGGTTCTTTGCCCAGGTCTTCTTCCCTTTTGACGTGGTTAACGTCGATGGTTAAGCGCCGGATTTTTAGGGTGGGATTAACTTTATCATCAAATAGGCTCGCTACGGCTTCGGAGATAAGGCGCGAGGAGGCAGTGGGATGGGCTAGGTTATAAGTCCCGTGGGCGTGCTTCGGGACTTCGCGGCCGTAAAAGTCCTTTGCAGTTTCGCCATCGTAGCCAGCGAGACTAGTTTTGTCGTAACCTACCGTGAGGATAACCTGGTCGGTGACCATTTTCTTAGAGAGAAGTCCGAGACTAACTTCCTCAGCCATTTCAAGAGCCACGACTTTAGCTTGGTCGAAATTGTAGGGTTCTTTCAGTACTTGGCCGGAGGAAAAAGAGTTACTGTTGGGGCGATAGGCGCGGATTTCGGAGATTTCGCAGGGCTCCCAGCCCCAAGCGTGGTCAATCAATAGTTCGGCGTTGATACCAAACATTTTGTATAGATAGTCCTCGTCTTTTTCGGAGCAGAGGGCGACGTCGCCCATAGTGTAGAGGCCGGCGGATTCGAGTTTCCTAGCGTAGCCACGTCCGACGCGCCAGAAATCTGTGAGGGGTCGATGGCTCCAGAGGTTGCGACGGTAACTCATTTCATCTAATTCGGCAATCCTGGCTCCATTTGCGTCCGGCTCGGATTTTTTGGCTAAAATATCCATAGCGACTTTGGCGAGATAAAGGTTAGTACCAATGCCGGCCGTAGCGGTGATGCCGGTTTCGTCGTAGACTGCTTGCAGGATTTTTTGGGCTAATTCCCTGGCGGTTAGTCCGTAAGTTTTGAGGTAGGGAGTCGCGTCAATGAAAACTTCATCAATAGAATAAACGTGCATATCCTCTGCGGCGATGTAACGGAGATATATATTATATATGCGAGTGCTGTAGCTGATGTAAAAAGCCATACGCGGCATAGCGATAATGAAATCTTTGGCTTTTTGCTTCACTTCGTAGAGTCTGGCGCGGCCGGGGATACCGAGGGCTTTCAAAGCCGGAGATACTGCCAAGCAAATCGTCTTGTCGGTACGTGTTTCATCGGCGACTACCAGTTTAGTTTTCAAGGGATCGAGACCGCGTTCGACGCACTCAACTGAGGCGTAGAAAGATTTCAAGTCAATGGCAATATAACTCTTCCGCATAAGATATATTATACACTTAATTTCGTTGCCGAGGAGCCACTAGATTCAATTATGAGGTTGGGCTATTTTTTGTTGTGAAGGTCGAGCTGGGTGTAGGGGAGCATAATTTTGTGAGTGGCGAAGGTGTCCACGATGACGCCGAGGCAGTCGCGACGAGCCTGGAGTTGGTTGGCTGGGTCGCAAGTGATTTGGAGTTGATAGTTTAATGAAGAATTGGTGATACTGGTAACGCCTTGGCTGATGACGGAAGTAACATTGGGTAATTTGCTGATGTTTTTGGTGATTTCGAGCATTACGGTGCGGGCGGCATCGGGTTTGATACGAAGCGGAAACGGGACGCCCAGATAAATGTAGCCGGTGGAAACTTCGACTTTGTCGATATTGCGGTTGGCGATAGAGACGATATTCATAGTGTTGATGTCTTGGATTTTGGTGGTACGGAGATTGATAGAGATGACTTTACCAAAATTATCATCGTACTTGATGATGTCGCCGATGTCGTAATAATTGTCGGCGACGATTTCGAGGCCACGGAAAATATCTTTCATAGCGTCTTGGAGGGCGAAGCCAATCACGATGCTGGCAATCCCCACGCCGGCAAGCATCGAGCTAACGTTGATACCGAAAGCCTGAAGAATGATGAGGATGACGATGATAATAACAATTGCAATGACAATGCTTCTCAACATACGGAGATAGGTTTTGCGTTTTTTGGCGGAAAAAACCTGTAGTTTTTGGTTCCTGGTGTTATTGCTCATGCTTATATTATATCATATAAAACAGGACTTCGTTGATGAGGGGGAGTTCTTTGCCTTTCCAGGAGGCGCGAACTTCGCCGTTTTCGCCGAGAGCCATAATGGTGGGGTATTCAACGACGTCGTAAGCTTCGCAAAAGCTCGGATTTTGATCTGGGTCGAGGGTTTCCACTTCCCTGCCGGTCTGGCGGCGGATGTTTTCGAGCCACTCGTTCACCGAGCGACTATAATCTTGGTTATCTCGATAGATACATACTACGCGCATAATTAATCTTTCCTCCGGGCGGGTCCTGTCGTCGTCTCCTCCCCCGCTCGGCTCTCGCGGGGGACCCCCTCCGACGACACCACCCGCCCGTGTTTATCTCTTTGTTCGCGCAGGATGTCCTCGAAATCTTCGAGGGTCTTGAATTCACGGAAGACTGAGGCAAAACGGACGTAGGCGACTTCGTTAACTTCGGCGAGGACGTCCAATACGGCTTCGCCGATTTGGCGACTGGTGATTTCGTCGGTGTTATAGGCATATAAAATATCGGAGGCGCGATTGACGACGTCTTCTAGCTCTAGCTCGGAGTTGAAGAACTTGCCGACGCTACGCTTGACGGCGAGGAAAAGCTTGTCGCGATCGTAAATTTCTTTGTTGCCACTACGTTTGAGGACGGTGAGCTGGGGTAATTCGATGCGCTCGTAAGTGGTAAAGCGGTGACCGTCGGGCGATTCACGCCGGCGACGAATCATAGTGCCATCAACAGTCTCGCGACTTTCTAGAACCTTGCTGTCGCCAATTCTAATGTTTCGGTCCATCCGCCACCCCCTTTCAGTTATTTCTTCTTACGATTTTTAAAGCGCTCGCGGAGAGAAGGCGGGACATCCATATCATCGTCGTGCTCGGGGGTAGGTTCAGGTACGGGCTCGTTCTTGATGGAGTCCCACATATTAGATTTGTTCTCAAGGGCAAATTCCTTAGCCTCGGTAGTAGGTTTCTCATTCTCGAAATTGGTCTCGGGCTGCTCTGGCGTAGGCTCATTGTAATAATCGGAATCAAACCCGGTAGCTACTACAGTGACGATGATTTCATCTTCTAGCTCGGGGCGGATGCTGGCGCCGAAGATAATGTTAGCATCAGGTGAGACGGCACCGGTGATGACTTCGGCGGCTTCCTGGATCTCGGACATGCTCATATCATAACCACCCGCGACACTGAAGAGGACGCCACGGGCACCTTCGATCTTGACTTCGATGAGTGGCGATTCGACAGCTTGCTGGGCGGCGATGACGGCGCGGTTTTCCCCGCTGGCGCGGCCGATACCCATGAGGGCGGAGCCGGCGTTCTTCATAATGGCTTTGACATCGGCGAAGTCGAGGTTGATGAGTGAGTGCTCGGTAATTAATTCAGAAATGCCCTGGACGCCTTGACGGAGGACGTCGTCGGCGATCTTGAAGGTCTCGAGGAGCGGGGTGCGGGGGTCGATGGTCTGTAATAGTCGGTCGTTCGGGATGGTGATAAGGGCATCTACCTGACGGGCGAGCTTATCGATAGCAACATCGGCGTTGGCTTTGCGACGAGCGCCTTCGAAGGTGAAGGGCTTCGTAGCAACGCCCACAGTGAGGATGTCTTTCTTGCGAGCCTCTTCGGCGACAATCGGACCGGCACCAGAGCCAGTGCCGCCACCAGCACCCAGAGTAATAAACACCATATCGGCACCATCTAACGCCTTGTCGATGGCTTCCCTGCCCTCTTCGGCGGCCTCGCGACCTTTCTCAGGATCACCGCCGGCACCTAAGCCCTTGCCGATATGTACCTTGACGTCGGCCGGGGAGTGATGGAGGGCCTGGGCATCGGTATTGATGGCGACAAATTCAACGCCAGAAAGACCCACTTCTTTCATACGCTCAACTGCAGAACCACCGGCGCCACCTACACCTACGACTTTAATACTTGCTTTACTTTCCACCTCTGTTGGTTTAACTTCTGGCATAACTACCTCACTTTACTTTAAGACTAGTATACACCGAAAAAGGGGTTTTATCAAGGGCTATTTTCGAACGCAATCTATCCAAATCCAAAAAAGAAAGGGCTTGGCCTAGCTCAGTTCAGAACTAGGTCGCCCTTCCTGTGCTTTGTACTACTCCCCATTCTGAAGTGAACCCTTTTTTATGAACCATATTTAAGAACCGCTGACGCACCTAATACTGTAGCCGTCGTAATTATTGCCGTCATTCGTACCTGGGCTGACATTCGAGCTACTCAGGCTCAGGCGGTACGAAGTGACGCCATTGTTCGCAGTAGACGACCGATAGCTGCCGTAGCTACCCCTATCCTTAGCAGACGACGTACGGAAGTAGCCAGAGTAGAGGAAGTTATTGGGGAAGGTGCGCCAACGTCTAGATGCCTCCGCCGTGCTCTGAAGTGCGCCAGTCCCTCCAAGTTGTTTGTCTAAGTAAGAGAAACCGCCAGAAATGGCACCGTTCCCTGTATCTCTACCATATGGGAGCCTCCAGCCAGTGGGACAAAGGGAGGTTTTTACGGTTTCTGAAGTCTTACCGTCAGCATCAGTAGCTGTAGGACCACTATAATAGTTAGTATTTGCTATAGCGGCTGCCCAAGTATAGTAGTTACCATAGGAATATATGGCTTCACTTAGACTAGTACTATGAGCCGATGTGGCAGTAGCACGGTTATCTGTGGCGCTGGGACTAGAAGATCTCGCGTTAGTATTGGCGTAATTATAGCGTGGGAAACGGCAATATGTATAATTTATCTGACCGATACTCAATTGAGTATAGACACTATTGGCAGTATAGCTATCAGAAAAGTTTGCCGTCTCCGGATTGGCCAATCCTACGAACATTCCGTATGTTCCAGGAGTTCCACCATAGCCTTGAGACAGACTCTCGTTTGTTACACTGCTATCATTTTTGTTGTTACCAACTGTTCCAGCTGTATCTAGCCTCAAGTTTTCAATCATCCACCAGTTACCATCTGCGAGTTTGGCGACCGCGTAGACATCATCATCGCGTTTGTCTTTCAATGCAATGACGCTACCATTACTCATACTAGCATATGTAGAAGCGGTTGGATCAAAATCTTGGAAGTAAAGGGGGTTGCTATTCGTATCCGTCTCTGGGGCAACCCAGACGGCATAGAGGGTTTTTGTTTCTCCTGAAGTAGTAGCAGCAGGAGCAATGATTTGTTCATTGGGGCCGTAGATCGTATAAGTTCCGTTCGTAACATTCGTGTTAATTGTTGCGCGGTCTGTAGTTGTAATCTGCGTAAATGACCATCCGATGAAACCATAACCGTCCCTGCTATAGTTGCTAGCATATAGATCAAATTCATCGCCATCATAAGTATTCGTATGCTTTACATTGGTCATCACTCCAGCATCTGCATTGTTGCCGTCATATTGAATAGTATAAGTCGGCGTCCAAACAGTGTAGACTATCATATCGCTAGTAGGGGTAATGGATTGCCCATTAGTATAAACTACTGTGCCAGTTGAACCGTCATTGGTCACTGTATCCCAGCCAATTAGCTTATAGCCAGTACGAGTCCAAGTCGTAGTGGGTGACACGGTGTCGGATTGCCCTTGGACGATATTTTTCGTTTGGGTGGCAGAAGTAGCAGTGTCGGTGAAAGTTATTACCCAAACATCATTCCAAATAGCATAAAGATCTAAAGATTGTCCCGGATAAAGCCCGGCAGAAGACGCAGATGCCCCAGCAGTATAGCTGGTACCACTTCCATCTGCGGATGTATTCCATTCTTTAAATTGTTTATGAGATTCGGCAGTAAAGAGGTTAGAAGCGGCTAGTGTGCCAGAACCGATATTTACACTTTGCGTAGACGTAGTGTTAGTAGTATTATTGGAGTGATAAGTGATATTAGCACTACCTGCATCTGCTACACATCTCACATTCTTTCTATAGTATTTGTTACCGCCATAAGTAGTACCGGTAGTAGCACTAGTGGAAATTGCTGAAGTTGTAACTCTTGCTCCGTAAGCAGCAGTAGTGGAAGAAGATGTAGATGACCAGTAAAAACCGTAATTTGATGATGATGGGTAAAATGTTGCACCATTCGTAAATTTACCAGTAGCCAAAAATGAACTTGGAGCACTAGTAGGTGAATTGGAAGATGAATAGCTAGATTTGGTACTTAAATTAGTATATTGAACGTTAGTGGGTAAGTCCCAGTTCTTTGGACAAACAGAAGTAGTGGGATTAGTACTTGTAGAAGTAGTACTAGCTACTGCGGCAGCCCAGGAGTAATAGGTGCCGTTGTTGTTATTGCCACTAGTATTGGTGACGCGGATTCTAGCAGCGGTGGTGGTGGTACTAGAAGTGGTGGTACTGACGGGCAAAGTAAAGGTAGTGTTTTCTGCTAAGTCTGTATCGTCGCTGGTGAGTGTGATGGTACCGTTGCCGTTCGGACCTTCAGTACCGGTTCTACCGAGATTTAAGTTCTTGGTCATCCAGCAGTTGTTGTCGGCGAGTTTGGATACAGTGTATGATTCTGGCTGTTCGGTGGTATTTGGGTCGTCGGTGATAACTTTGCCACGATAATCTAGCAGTGTGGCAGCGGGAGCATTGGCAGCAGTAGTGATGTCGCTGTTATAGCAGACCTCAGGGCGCATATCTTGCATTTCGTTGTGGTCTATAGTTTTTTCGGTACCAGAAGGAGTGCTGGTAATCATATCAGCTAGAGTGGCTTGTTTCCATTGGGCATAGAGTGTGATGGTAGAGCCGGCGGTGGTGAGGTCAGTTACTTCTTCACGGTCTTTATACCAGTCACCTGTGCCATCTATCTCGGTGTTCCAGCCCCAGAAGGTCCAGAGCTTGTCTTGGGCTCCGGTAATAGTGTTGCTGCCTGCGTCGGTGTAGGAGGCACCTTGTGGGGGAGTGAGTTCATCGGCATTAGTTAGTTTAGTAGATTCGCCTTCTTGGATGTTCTGTTCTGGATTACTACCCCCACTTGTAACCGTGCCACCATTAGGATTGAATTCTACAGTGTATTGAGCACAGGTATTATCCATAGTGAGA